>JAGOOG010000062.1 GCA_017992605.1 Deltaproteobacteria bacterium | reverse complement strand
CTCTACAAGGGGAACTGCTTCGTGACGGGAAGGAGGGCGAAGAAGTCGCTCTACAATCCCGAGATAGCGACCTTCGAGGAGGACGTGGTATATGACCAGAAGGATGCCGGGGGCTTCATCAAGCTCAACGCCCTGCGGCTGAAGGTGAGGGCTCAGGTCAGGAAATGAAGGACAAACCATGGTCCGGCAGGTTCACTGAGGGAACCGATACCCTGGTGGAGGAATTCACTGCGTCGGTGGATGTCGACGCCAGGCTCTATCTCGAGGACATCGAGGCAAGCATGGCCCATGCGCGCATGCTCGCCTCGAACGGGATCATCTCCTCCGCCGAGGCCGACGACATCGTGAAGGGGCTGGAATCCATCAGGGAGGACATAGAAGACGGCTCGTTCACCTTCGATCCAGCCCTGGAAGACGTACACATGAACATCGAGACCGAGCTCACCAGGAGGATCGGGGAAGCGGGCAAGAAGCTCCACACTGCACGGAGCAGGAACGACCAGGTGGCCACAGACCTGAGGATGTTCACCGCCAAGGCCCTCCGGGGCATTGCGGCCGGGCTCAGGTCATTCATGAAAGCCCTTCTGGACAAGGCATCCGATCACGTAGACACCATCGTCCCGGGCATGACCCACCTTCAGCACGCCCAGCCGGTCTCGCTGGCCCACCACATCCTGGCCTACTTCGAGATGGCGCTGCGGGACCACCAGCGTGTCACGGAGACCCTCGCACGGGTCACCATCTCGCCGCTCGGCAGCGCTGCCCTGGCGGGAACCCCGCACCCCATCGACAGCTCAGGCACCGCGCAGGCGCTCGGGTTCTCTGCACCGGCGAGAAACTCCATGGACGCCGTGAGCGACAGGGATTTCGCCCTGGAAACGGCCTTTGTCTGTGCCGTGATCATGATGCACCTGAGCCGGCTCGCCGAGGAGATCATCATCTGGAACTCCCAGCCCTTCTCTTTTATCGATCTCCCGGATGCATTCTGCACGGGCAGCTCCATCATGCCCCAGAAGAAGAACCCCGATGTGGCGGAGCTTGTCCGGGGGAAGACCGGCGGTGTCTACGGCAGCCTCGTGGCGCTGCTTACCATGATGAAGGGACTGCCGCTCACCTACAACAGGGACATGCAGGAGGACAAGAAGCCCCTGTTCGAATGCCTTGACGCGGCCGTGTCGTCTCTGGCGGTCATGACAGGCCTGATCTCGGGCATGAGCCCGAAAAAGGATGTGTTGGAGAAGTCCCTCAGGGAAGGGTTCATCACCGCCACAGACATGGCGGACTATCTTGCGGCAAAAGGCATGCCCTTCCGTGAGGCCCACCGTGTCACAGGAGAGGTTGTCGCACACTGCATGGCCCGGGGAAAGGATCTCGGGAATCTCGGCCTCGACGAGTTGCAGGCCTTTTCCGTCCTCTTCGAGCAGGACATCTTTCCAGCACTCGATCCGGCGGTCTCGGTCGACAGGAGGAAGAGCCCGGGCGGGACTGCTCGGGACAACGTACGCTCGGCGCTCACCGGGGCGCGTGCCTTCCTGGAGGCGTTGAAGCATGCGGAATAGGGTCCTTCTCGTCTGGATACTATTTCTCCTGGTGTTACCGGGCTGCGGAAGAAAGCTCCCCCCTCTGCCCCCGACAGAGCCCGATCCCGTGGAGATCGGTTCCATACGGTTCGAAGAGGGCAGGGTGGTGGCCAGGATCCGGTGCAATGTAGCTGACGCCACCGTTACCCTGCTGGGAAAACCCAAGGGTATCTGTCCCCACTGTACGGACGACCTGACCGTCAGGGATACCGGCGTGGTCGAGAAGCCGGGGGATGCGGTCCTTGCGGACAATGCCCCGCAGGCTGAATCCATGGTCTATCGCCTCGCGGTCGAGCATTGGGGCGCACGATGGATGACCCCTGCCCGCATCGTGGTGAAGCGGTAGGCGTGACATGAAACAGAGAGTGGAGGCTGCAAGGGGCCATGCACGATTTTACCTATGATGACGGGGGACGGCTCTGCTGTGCGGAGGTCCCGCTGGAAAGGATCGCCCGCGAAGTGGGAACGCCGGTGTACTGCTACAGCCTGCCGACCCTGAGGCGCCATATCCAGGCCTTTGAGGAGCCGCTTGCCGGCATAGACCACCAGACCTGTTTTGCCATGAAGGCCAACTCCAACATGGCAATCCTGACTCTCATGGGCCGCCACGGCCTCGGTGCGGACGTGGTTTCCGGCGGCGAGCTCTTCCGGGCCCTGAAGGCAGGCATCCCTGCATCCAAGATTGTCTATTCCGGGGTGGGAAAGACTACCGAAGAGATCGATATGGCCATCGGCGCAGGGATCATGATGTTCAATATCGAGAGCGAGCAGGAGCTGGGGGTCATCAATGAACGGGCCGGCGTCCTTGGCAGAAAGGCTCCCATCTCCATCCGGGTCAATCCCGATGTGGATCCCCAGACCCACCCCTACATCTCCACGGGCATGAGGCAGAACAAGTTCGGTATCGACATCGGAAATTCGGTGCGGCAGTACCTCAGGGCAAGGGATATGGAGCACATCGAGATCGTGGGCATCGACTGCCATATCGGCAGCCAGCTCACCGACATCTCCCCGTTCATCGACGCCGTTGACCGGCTGAAGATGCTCGTTGCCGACCTCAGGGGTATCGGGATCG
>JAGOOG010000061.1 GCA_017992605.1 Deltaproteobacteria bacterium | reverse complement strand
TTGAACATGGCCCCCAACTTCACGCTGGTCGGACTCGTCGCCGGCATCGCGCTGGGCTTCAAGGGGTTCATCCAAGAGGTTCTCATCGAGAGAAAGGCACGGAGGGCTTAGCCATGACAGTCATCATCCTGGCAACCGGCATCGCGGCATTCGCAGCCATCACCATCAGGTTTACCGGCCACGAGGCCAAGGCGGCACGCAGGGCAACGAACAGATAAGACAGGAAACCTCACTCCTCTTCAGCACAGACACAACAAACGATCCTGTATTTGACCACGGCACCCAACAGGCCGTGGTTATTTTTTTGCAGTGGAGAGTGCTTCCGATGTGTGTACAGCCTGAGAGAAAATAATAAGGGGAGCCATCACACCAGGCTCCCCTCTGACTATCCCCTCCATGGGGATGGGTTTCGCTGTCAGTTCGTTCTTCAGCTCACCATGCCCTTGACCATCTCGATGACCGGGGCGGTGAACAAGGCAACGAGGACCGCGTACATGGCGAAGGACCCGACCGCTTCGCTGAGATACATCTTCGGGTAGCGATGCTTCAGGGAGATGATGGTGAGTCCGCCGATGATCAGGCACCCGAGATGGAAGAACGGGAAGTTGCCTGCCCCGCCGGTTGCTGCGAGTGCGTAGGAGAAGGTGCCGGTGATCATGACCACGAACATTGCCACGATTATCGTCTGGACTGTCCTTTTCATGTTATCTGTCCTCCTTCATGGTTACTTGATGCACTCTATACAGCACACGGCGTGCCAACTCTGCCTGACTGCCGCATAATTGCTACCATCATAATGATATTACTGAGGATTAAGTGAATCTTGGCTCAGCAGGTATATGGGGACGGACGCTGAAATATCATGATACGTTCTATGGAACGTCGAAGGGGGTTGAATGAAATGTTTGACAACCTACTGCTTGTTACACTGACCGACCTTGTGCACCACCCACGTCACCACGCCCCACAGCTCGACCTGGCTGCCTTTCCGCAGCTCAATTTTCCCATAATCCGGCCCGCCTCCCGCGAGGAAGCTTTGCACACTTTTTATATGGTACTGCAGGCACGATCCCTACCAGAGGCACTTGGCCATTCATAACATCCGTTACGGATATCACCCCCGTGCCGACCGGTACCGATGATACCGGACCATCCTCGCGTACGCCCGCACTGCCCTCTCCGGGGTGGGGTAGACAGGGATCCCGTGTTCATAGAGTGGTCTGAGCAGCTCCTTCTGGTCGATCTGGACGAACCCCGGGTATGCAATGGCGATAACATTCTTGTCCGTCCCGGCCTTGGCCCGGATGATCCCCTGGACAAAGTCCGCGCTCATCTCTGTGGAGGCCCCGCCCCCGAGTATGACCACGGTGTCCACGCCGGGATCGTCCAGTATGATCTCGAGCGCCCCCTGGTAGAGCCCGACATCAAAAGATGCTCCGAGCCCCACATCGATGGGGTTATCCAGGGAGGTCCCTGTGGGAGGGAGCAGTGCCCTGAGCCTGCGGATGCTCTCCTCTCCGGGAACAGCCATGGAGAGGCCGCTTCTTTCCACGGCATCGGCAGCGGATACCGCCGGACCGCCAGGGCCGGAGATGATGACCACCCGTGCCGCGCCACCGGGCTCCAGGTTGTAGAATGCCATGGCGAGGTCTGTCATCTCCTCGATATCGTATACGTCCAGCACATGGAACTGCCTGAACAGGCTGTTCCATAGATCCACCTTGCCGGTCATCGCTCCGGTATGAGAAGCCGCTGCCCGGGATCCCGCCGCGGTGAGACCCACCTTCCACATGATCACGGGCTTGTGCGCTGTCGTCCCCCGCAAAGCCCTCACAAGTCGTGCACTGTCCCTTGTCCCCTCGCAGTAGGAGCAGATGATGAGGGTCTTGTCGTCTCGGCCCATCCACTCGAGAAGATCTGCCATGTCCACGTCGACACCGTTGCCGATACTGACCACGTGGCTGAAGGCGAGCCCCTTGTTCGAGCATTCGTTGACGAAGAGATTCACCAGCGACCCGCTCTGGCTGATGAAGCCCAGCTTTCCAGACGTTTTCGGCATGCCTGGAAAAGGGGCAATCCGTGAATCAGGCGACAGCACGCCCATGCAGTTGGGCCCAAGAATACGGAAGCCCCCATCGCGCGCGATCCGCCGCATGCGAGCCTCGGCCTCGCGCCCTGTCTCATCTCCCAGCTCTGAAAATCCAGAGGTGTATAGGATCACAGCCTTCACGTGCCTCCTTGCGCATTGATCGAGTGCATCGAAGACCGTGTCGCGGGGAGACATGACGATGACCAGATCCACAGGGCCTGGCACCTGATCAAGACTTTGGTATGTCCTATAACCATCAATCTCCCGGGCTGACGGATGGATGAGGTGGATGGGTCCGCCGAACCCCTGGTCAAGGAGCCCCAGCAGAAAGACCTTGCCGGGCTTGATGCCCCTGGGAATGCCGTACAGCGCGATGGATTCCGGGAAAAACAGCCCTTCAAGCGTATCCTCCATGGAACAACCTCCATGCACATGATCAGTCAATGCACTTCCTTGCAAACCTGATTGGCATGGTACCACCTCTTTCTTCAGGCATCAATGCACGTCAAACGTCTCATCGCAGGAATATTCGCTTTGAATTATCCCTGGATGTGACTATACTTATCATCAGAAGGAGCGGTCCCATGGGCAGGAAAGA
>JAGOOG010000040.1 GCA_017992605.1 Deltaproteobacteria bacterium | reverse complement strand
GGCGGGGAGAGGCAGCGATGCGCCATCTGCCAGGCCCTGGCCCGCAAGCCCAGGCTGCTCCTCATGGACGAGCCGTTCTCGGCCCTGGACCCGCTCACGAGGAGAAAGCTCAGGGAGGCCTTCCGCGCCATGAAGAACGAGCTTTCCATCCCCATCCTCCACGTGACCCACGACATCCGCGAGGCCCTGTTCCTGGCGGACGAGATCCTGCCCGTGGTCAGGGGCAGGGTATGCCACAAGTGGCTCCTCCAGTTCATGCTCTCCGCCAGGGAGGGGTTTTCCTGCACGGACGCAGCCACAGGTGGCGATTCAGAACTGTACGAGGACATCGACCTTCCGGTAAGGATCAAGGAGTATATGAGATGAACATCGGAACATACAGCATCGACGACTACATGCACCTCGTGAAGTCCTTCCACGGCAACCTCGCGCCCGGCCTCATCATAGGCGGATTCATGGTGGACACGGCCATGAAGAACCTCCCGGAAGGGATACTCTTCGACTCGCTGTGCGAGACGCGGACCTGCCTGCCGGATGCGGTGCAGCTCCTCACGCCCTGCACCATCGGCAACGGGTGGCTCAGGGTGCTCGACTTCGGCCGCTACGCCCTGTGCCTGTACGACAAGTACACCGGCGACGGGGTGCGGGTGTTCCTGGACCCCGGGAAGCTTGAAGACTGGCCCGAGATCAAGTCCTGGTTCTACAAGCTCAAGCCGAAGAAGGAACAGGATGGGGCCCTCCTGCGGGATCAGATCATCGAGGCTGGCGCCGAGATCCTCACCGTGGAGCGCGTGCAGGTGGACATCGCCTCGCTGGGAAAGAAGGGCAAGGGCGCCATCGCCACCTGCCCCTCGTGCGGCGAGGCGTACCCGGCCAAGGACGGGGCCACCTGCCTCGCCTGTCAGGGGAACAGCCCGTACCGGAAGGATGCTCAGGCCGGCAGGCCGGACCTCAAGGTGGTCCCGCACGCAACGAACAAGAAGGAGTGACCCTTCATGGGATCCCGGGCCGCTCGTGTACTCGGGCTGCCCCACCGATCCCCTCAGCCGCGGCGCGAGACGAGGAGCAGCCAGCTCATGCCCAGCACCGCCGATGCCAGCGAGCCGAAGATCACCGCGGTCTTGGCAACGTTCAGCAGGTGCGGGACCTCTCCGAAGCACAGCTCCGCAATGAAGATGGACATGGTGAATCCGATGCCGCCCAGCAGCCCCGCCCCGAAGACGTGACGAAGGGAGAGTCCCTCGGGGAGCCTCGCCAAACCCAGGCGCAGTGCGAACCAGGAGAACAGCGTGATGCCGGTCGCCTTCCCCAGGACGAGTCCCGCCACGATCCCCCTGGCCACCGGGTGTCTCCAGGCATCGGAAATGGCCCCCGCGTCCAGGGCGATACCCGCGTTGGCCAGGGCGAAGAGGGGGATGACCAGGAGGGCCACGGGCAGGTGGAAGGCGTCGAGCATGCGCTGGAGCGGCGGCTGGGCAAGGTTGAGCTCGTAGTCGACGGTCCTGAGCACGGCGTTCTGCTCCACGTTGCGCAGCAGGCACTGCTCTGAGCGCGTGCTTTGGACGAAGTTCCGGGAGAGCTCGCTGAGCCGCTCGCCGAAGGCATCGGGGAGGTACCGGCTGCGTGCCGGTATGCACAGGGCCGCGAGGACCCCCGCGATGGTGGCGTGGATGCCCGACGAGAGCAGGGCGAGCCACAGGCCGACGCCCGCGACGAGGTAGGGCGTGTTCCTGCGGACCCCGCTGAGATTGAAGGTCAGGAGCAGCACCAGAAACCCTGTGGCCCAGGCGAGGGCCCAGTAATCGAACTGCCGCGTGTAGAAGAGCGCGATGACGAGCACCGCGCCCAGGTCGTCCGCGATGGCCAGGGCCACCAGGAAGACCATGATCCCCTGGGGTATGCGCTTCCCCATGATTACCAGGGCGCTGATGGCAAAGGCGATGTCCGTGGCCATGGGGATACCCCAGCCCGCAGCGTTGACGCCCCCGGGATTGATGACGTGGTAGAGCAGGGCTGGGAAGATCATGCCGCCGGCCGCGGCCAGCACGGGAAGCGCAGCCCCGCGGATGTCGGACAGCTCTCCCACCACGATCTCACGCTTGATCTCCAGGCCCACCACGAAGAAGAAGAACACCATGAGGCCTTCGTTGATCCAGTGGAGGAGGTCCATGTGCAGGGACCAGGCGCCCACGGTGATGCCCATGCGCGTGTGCATGAAAGTCTCGTAGGCGTCCCTGAACACGGAGTTGGCCAGCAGCAGGGCTACGATCGTGCCGGCGATGAGGACCAGGCCGCTGGTGGTCTCACGCTCTATGAACTCCTCGAACGGGCTCACCAGGCGCTGGAACCTCTTCTCCCAGGGGTAGAAGAACCACCGGTCGGGTTCGGGCGGCGGACCTGCGGGCCCCTGGGCGTCCTTTCCGTCAAAACTCATGAGCGCTCCCTGTCATGCAGATGGATCTCCACGGACAGCGGTTCAAGCAGAACTCCAGCGGGACCTTCTGGCGGACGATCTCCCTGAGCGCGCCCGTGGTCATCTGCAGACCATAGCGAAGGCCCAGCCCCATCAGGACCCGCGCATCCCATTTCCTGACCTCGACCTCGTCCCCGAAGGGGCTTACGCACCAGCCCTCCCCGAGGTAGGGGCAGGGGCCGCAGAGGTCGTCAACGCCCTCGGTGACCTCGATGACGGTGTCCGTGTCGGAGGTCATGAGGTCCCTGACCCGGCGGCACAGGTCCGTGAACTCGTCGCCCCGGCCCGGCGGTTCGATGGTGAGGTACCGGACACAGAGGATGTGGTGCGGCCGCAGTCTCATCACGGTGGCCCGATCATCTTATGGCGTGCCTACTGCGGCCCGCGGGGGAAACCCCGACATGCTGCCTGTCCGGAAGCTCTTCGTGGGGGATACCAGCCACGGGTTCTTCTCAGATCCACCCGAGTCTCTTCACGGCATCCGCAACCATGTATCCGCCGAGCACGACCACGAGGACGCCGAAGAGGAGGCGAAGCACCGGCGCGGGGAGCCTGTTCGCCGTCAGCGCCCCGAGCCAGGCACCGATGATGAGCGTGGCGGCGATGAGCAGCGCGGCACGGACGTTGACGTTGTGGTGCCGGTAGTACTCCAGGAAGGCGATGAGACCGACCGGCGGCAGGAGCACGGCCAGGCTCGTGCCGATGGCCCGGTGCATGGAAAAGCCCATGATGTACACCAGGGCGGGCACGATGACGACGCCGCCCCCGATCCCGAAGAGTCCCGAGAGGACACCGGCGCACAGGCCGATGGCGAGGAGGAGAAGGATCATTTCAGTACCGCCCATATGGAAGCCCCTTTCCGGCGTCGCCGCTAGAGCGACCCGTCGAGATCGTCGGCAACGGCCCTGCCGCAGGCATGGCACCGCTGGGCGCCGCGGAACAGCGGCGACCCGCAGTCAGGACAGTGGTACCGCTCGCACACCGACCGAGCCCACTCGACGCAGCCCTCCTCATGACCGTGCACTGCGACCATCTCGCGCCAGACCGGGATGGTCTGCATCATGACCCGTCTGCCCGTGGCGAGCCCGAAGGTCCGTATCCTATCGCAGGGCCAGTCCGAACATTGATGGCAGGAATAGAACCCTTTCGATCTCACGCAGTCCCGGATGGCGCACATGGCGCAGTACCCGTAGAGCTTCTGCGGCGGGTCCGGCTGCATGCATCCCCGGCACGCGGTGTCCTCGGGCCGGGTGCCGTACAGGTTCCCCATGACGGTCTTGAACTTGGCATTGTCGTCCCGCGTGGCGATATAGACGCCGCACACCCCGCAGTAGAGGCCGCAGGGGGCCATGAGGGTCCTGTCCCTGATCTCGTCTTCGCTCCATCCCTTCATGAGAACGCCCTCCCCGGGCCAATGATCTCTCAAAGTGATGCACCCTGTAAAGAGGCAAGCGTGGAAGAGGTATGAAACGGTTCAGACGGTTGGCCGCCAGAGAGTCACTGCACGAGGTTTGGAGGCGAATCGGGGAGGTTCGGTTTGGTCATGCTCTGATCGGGATCGGGCTGGTACTTGGAGGACTTATAGTCGACCACGATGCTGATGCGCCGGTTCTTCGGGTCGGCGGCGTTGCTCCTGATGAAGGGCCTGGTGTCGGCATACCCGACCACCATCTCGATCTGGTTGGGCGGGATCCCGCTCTTCTCGAGCTCAAGCCGGGCGGACAGGGCCCGCTGGGTGGAGAGATCCCAGTTCTTCTCCTTGCCCCCCACGGAATCGGTATGGCCTTCGATGATGAGCTTGCGGTCCAGGCCCTTCAGCGCAGGGACGATACCCTGCAGGAGAACCCTGCCGCTGTCGCTGAGATCGGTGCCCCCGAGATTGAAGAACGAGGTGCCCAGGGTGTCCACGATCTCGATCCTGAGATTGCCGTTGTCGTCGAGGATGAACACCCGATCACGGTATGCCCTGAGCTTGTCGTCGAGACGTCTGTTGATCTTGTCGGCCAGCTCGTTGGCGAGGATGGTCTTGGGGGGGGCCGGTTTCTTGCCTTTGCCGGCATCGAACATGCCCTCGCCGGGAACGTCCTGCTGGGTCGCCACCGCTGCACCGCCGCCTTTTTCGAAGATCGAGTAGTTCTGGAAATAGTCGGAAAGGGCGATCTTCTTCTGCTGCGAGGTCATGCTCAGCAGCCACAGGAGCAGAAAGAAGGCCATCATGGCGGTGACGAAGTCGGCGTAGGCGACCTTCCAGGAGCCCCCGTGGGCTTTGCCTCCGCCCTTCCTGAACTTCCTGATGATGACCGGCTGGTCTCTCGTCTCGGCCATTACTTGCCCTTGCCCTTCATGATCTTCTCCATCTCGCTGAAGCTCGGCCGCTCGCTCTCAGGGATTGCCCGGCGGGCGAACTCGATGGCGATCTGGGGTATGGACCGTGAGACATACGACACCAGGGCGATGCGGATCACGTGGAAGTACGACTCCTCCTCTTTGATCTGGTGTTCGATGAGGGTCGCCATGGGACCCACGATGCCGTAGCACAGGAGCACGCCGAGGAAGGTGCCCACCAGCGCGGCGCCGACGCTGTGGCCGAGCACCTCGGGGGGTTCGTTCATCTTGCCCATTGTGAGCACCACGCCGAGTACCGCTGCCACGATACCAAGCCCGGGAAGCCCGTCCGCCATCTTCTCGACTCTGTGCAGGGGGTGCTTCCTCTCGTCCATGGCGGCCTCGATGTCCACCTCGAGGAGGTTGTCGAACTCATGGGGAGGGATGTCTATGGAGAGCAGTATCTTGAGGCTGTCGCAGATGAAGTTGAGGGTGCCGTGATCTTTCAGGACGTCGGGGTATTTCTTGAAGATCTCGCTCTTGTGAGGATCCTCCACGTGGGATTCGATGGCGATGATGCCTTCCTTGCGCATCTTGTTGAAGATCTCGTAGAGCAGGGAGAGCACCTCGATGAATTTCCTGGAATCGTAGTGCGTCGGAGAGAGCATGCCCTTGAGTGCAGCAGCGATCTCCTTGAGCAGCTTGAAGGGCGAGCCGATGATCACGGCCCCGATGGCAGCCCCGAGGATGATGAGAAGCTCGACGGGCTGGAAGAGTGCATGGAGATTGCCCTTTTCCAGCGCGAATCCGCCGAGGACACACGCCAGGACGATGACGATACCGATGATGACGTTCATACACCATCATCCATCGACCTTTTGTTCGGAAAAATTGAGCGGTTTCGTCCCGTGACGGGTGCCGTGCCGTACCCGGAGAGCTCACCCCTTCTTCGGGATCGAGGCGAGCTCCTCGAGGATCTCGAGGGTGGGCTCGCCGTCGAGCAGGGGGCCGATCCTGGCGAAGAGATCAGCGAAATACGGGGACGAGCTGTGGAGGTTCAAGGCCTCCTTGTCCCGATAGGTCTCATACATGACGAACTTTCCTTGATCTTTTCTCGCCCGGTGCAGGATGTACTGCATGGTTCCCGCCTCGGAGGCCACCTGCGGGACCATCGCCCTCAGGGCGTCCTCCATCTCCTTCTCCTTGCCCTGCCGGGCCTTCATGATGGCAACCACTGTGATCATCGCTCTCCTCCTCTCTCATGTGCAATACATGCACTCTTAGCAGGGAATCACTGCGGGGATCAAGACGTACCGGAAAGGGGGGGCTCACTTGGCAGCGGCGGCGAAACCGGTGAGCTTTGGATTGACCGTGACAGAACGGGTCGTGACGGTCGTGCTCCTGCCGCCGATGGCCACGGGAGTTCCGTTCCTGCTACAGGGAGAACGGAGTCCTGCGGTCGGTGAACAGGGAACGGGCTGGTTCTCCCTTGAGGAACCTGCCTCCCTTCATGACCATACGCACCTTTCGTATGGCCTCGAGGTCAGGGAGGGATTGCCCCTCCACCGCCCGGAGGGGTCATCTTGGCGGGTTCCCCCGGATCCTCTTCAGGTTCATCCTCGGCACGACCAGGGTGAGCATGGCGCATTTGACGAGATCGCCGGGCAGGAATATGACGAGCCCTGTCTTGACGGCGATGCCGAGGGCCTCGGGCTTGTGGAGGACGAAGTGCAGGTACCCGGCAAGGTAGGGCACCCCCACCGCGTAGATCGTGAGCGAGCCCAGGAGCGATGCGGGCAGAACCGTCTTCCAGGTCAGCGCCCGGTCCCTGATGAACAGGTCCACCGCCACGGGAGTCAGCACGAAGCCGAGGAGATAGCCCATGGAGGGCTGCAGGAGATACGAGGGGCCGCCCCCGCCGGAGAAGACAGGTAGACCGATGAAACCCACGATGATGTAGATGGCCTGGCTCATGGCCCCCCCGGTTGCCCCGAGCACGAGCCCGGCCAGGATCACGAAGAAGGTCTGCAGGGTTACGGGCACGGGCCAGAGGGGGATGCGTATGAACGCGCTGACCGCGGTCAGCGCGGCGAACAGGGCGACGAGGGAGAGCCTTCTTGGGTCCATGCCCGGTTCGGGTCAGGCCATGCCGTCGACGAGGAGGCCGAGGCGTCCGTCCAGGTATCGTTCCAGCGGTCTCTCCTCCCCGAGCCAGAAGTGGTCGGCGCCCTGGACGACCGTGATGCGTTCCTTCCCGATGAGCCCTTCAAGACCGGGGATGCTGCAGAACTGGTCGTACCCGCCCGTGACGATCCAGACGGGATCATCCCGCAGGGACGGAAAGGTGAACATGCCGTTCGGCGGCGAGACGAGGATGCATGGCCACGGCCCGCCGACCCTCTTCATGAGGCGCACGGCGACCCAGGCGCCGAAGGAGTAGCCGATGACGACGACCGGTCCGGCCGCATGGGCGATGACCGCCGAGAGGTCATCCATCTCGCCTTCACCTTCGTCGAAGGTGCCGCCGCTGCGGCCCACGCCGCGGAAGTTGAAGCGGATCGAGGACAGATTCCTGGCCAGGCACACCCTCCATGCCGCCATGACCACGTTGTTGTTCATGTTCCCGCCCATGAGGGAGTGGGGGTGGGTGATGACGGCGCAGACGCTTGATCCTTTATCCTCGTAGACCGCCTCGATGCGAAGGTTATCGCCGACGAATATCGCTGCCATGGCGCCATTGTATCGTGAAGGCCCGTGAAAGGCAATCGAGAGAGAAGACGAGGTGTGTGAGAGACAGGGTCTCCCGTTGCGGCTACCAGCCGCCGCCCCCGCCGCCCCCGCCGCCGCCGCCGGAAGAGCCGCCGCCCCCGCCGCCCGAACTCGATCCCGGCGGCGAGGCTGAAGACGAGATGCTCGCCGACATCGAACTCAGGGCGCCCGCCAGACCTGCCGCGCCTCCCGCAGAGAAGAGGCCGCCAGTGTACCAGGCGGGCGTGGAGGTCTTCTCGGCCCTGGCCCGGGCCAGCACATCGGCGAACTGTTCGCACCACTCCTGTTCCACGTCCAGGGCGAATGCATAGGGCAGGAACCGTTCGAAGACCTCGGGCGTCCTCTCGGGCGGGTTCAGCATGTTGAGACGGTCTTTCTCCGCTATCGAGAGGTAGAGCTTCAGCCCCTCTATCTGGTCCATGACGCTGCGGCCCTTGATGGTGGGGGCCTTCATGAGGTGGTAGAAGAGAACGTTGAGCAGCACGACGACGAAGATGCACGCCACGGCCGAAATCGAGGTCGACTGGGCAAACACCCACAGGCCGAAGCCTTCTCCTGCGAGGAAGGGCAGGGTGAACGCCGAGAAGAGCAGGGCGCCGACAAAGGAAGAGCCCCTGGTTCCCCGGTCCGAGATGAAGGCCTTCCACGTCTTGAAGGCCCGGAACACGAGCACGGCACACCCGGCCGTCCAGCCAGAGAGCCAGAGGGTCATGAACACGCCCGCGAACCTGTTTCTCCCCAGGATCACGATGGCTGCCAGCACCAGCGCCGAGATGACGAGCCCGGGCACCAGGGCTTTCTTGTTCGTGAGGAAGTAGAGCTTTTCGTATTCCACTGCCAGGCTTCTCCTGAGGTCCCTGATGGCCTTGGCGATGGCGGAGTGGTTCTCGGGTCTGACCGCCACGGACGTCTTGTCCATGAAAAGCGACTGGGCGATGCGCGCCTCGTCCCGGGAGAGCCCCCCTAAGTCGGTGCCTTTCCGGGAGAGGGTGTACTCCTTGTTCTGGTCCACGTCGATGGAGAGGTATCCCTTGACGGCCATGTTCACGATTGCCGAGGCAAATGCCTTGTTGTCGAATCCCATGCGCATGACATACCGCACGGCAGCCGGGGAGAAGCCCTCGGGCTCCTCGTAGCGCGGTATGATCACGCCCTTGACAGGGTCTCTTCCAATCCTCAGCCAGGTCAGGAGGTAATACGCGAGCAGGGCGACGATCCCTGCCAGCCCTCCGGCGGCGCTTCCGTTGTCCTGCAGGAGGAACCGTGCCTTCTCCGCCGTGGTTGGTTCGTGCACGAACCCCTTGGGCCACGCGACCACGATGGTGAGCCCTTCGCCGGGGAGTAGCGGCCTGGTGGCGGCGAACACGGCCCGTCCCCGCTCGTCTGTGGACGTCGTGTAGTCCGCACCCCGGTCACCCGCATGCCCTGTATAGGCCTCGGTCGAGGTCGCTGCCGTCCCGCCCGGCAGCTCCACCGTGGCCGAGGCCGCTTCGATGGGAAACTCCCATGCGTTGCCGGTGGCGTTCCAGTAGAGCTCGTCGTGACGCGCGAAGAAGCCGAGCTGCCGGTCCGTGCGGTAGGTGAGGGAATACGTGTACTCCCCGGGGAGCAGCGTGACGTCCCCGCTGCCCATGTACACACGCACGCCGTTTCCCCTGTCCTCGGTCCGCCAGGGTTCCGCTTCTCCATCCTTCAGGACGCTCTGCACCCCGAAGAAGACCCGGACCGTGTTGCCGTACCTGTCCTTGTACCTCGTGGGAAAATCACGGTAGATGCCGTGTTGGATCCGGTCACCCTCACAGGCCACCTTGATGGTCTCGGTCACCTCCATGTCGCCGGCAGGCCTGACCGATATGAAGGAGTCAAAGCTCAGGATGCGCTCGCCGCCTTCGGCATGGGCGGCCAACGGGAACAGGATGAATAAGGCGACCAGGAGCCGTTTCATCCCATGGTGACCCTGGGGGCCTGCCGGTCCGAGGCCTCGTCCAGGGCGAAGAACTCTGCCTGGGCGAAGCCGAAGACCCCTGCCACGATGTTGCTGGGAAAGGACTCGATGGCGATGTTGAGGTTGCGTACCGTGCCGTTGTAATACCTGCGCGCCATCTGGATCTGGTCCTCGATGTCCGTGAGCTCCTTCTGGAGCTCCAGGAAGTTGGTTCCGGCCTTGAGGTCAGGATATCCCTCGGCCACGGCCATGAGGGACCCCAGCGTTCTGGACAGCGCGGTCTCGATCTCGCCCTTTTCGGAGACGTGCCGGGCCCGTTCGCTCCTGGACCTCAGGTCGGCGATTTCGGAGAGCAGGTTCCGCTCGTGACCCACGTACCCCTTGACCGTCTCCACCAGGTTCGGGATCAGCGTGGAACGGCGTTTGAGCTGCACGTCGATGCCGCTCCACCCCTCCCTGACCATGTTTCTCAGCTTCACGAGCCTGTTGTAGGTCAGGACGACCCAGAGCAGGAGAGCAAGGACGACTGCGCCGAAGACATACATGCCCATGGAAACCTCCTCCTGTCATTATGAACGGCATGGTACCTGAACTGATATACTCTTTCTCGTGTCGAGTGGACAACCGCATATTCGTTCGAAGAACGGCGGGCACCACGGTGTGCGTGACGTCGAGGCAGCGGAGCGTGATGGTGGAATCCACCTTGAGTTCCTTTTAGACGAGCACCTCAACTTGGTACGAACCGCTCTTCAGGAAGTATTTCACCTCATATCCCAGATCACGGAGAATTTTCTCCATAATGGTATTCCTGGTGTCCATCATGCTTGTGAAACGAGAAATGCCGTTCTCCTTGGCAATGGTAATGATCCTTGTCAGCAAGGCTTTGCCCAGGCCCAGATTCTGCCAGTCATCACGTACGGCAAGAGCCAGGTCGGTGTTGTCCTCAAGGGGATCATGCATATATCTGCCGACGGCAATGATGGCCTGAATGCCATTCTCTTCAATTAAGGCAACCAAGGCAAAGCCGGTCTTGTAATCGACATGGGTGAACTGATGGAGCATGTCTTCAGGAAGGGCAGGCATGTTTCCCAGAAATCGCTTGTATCGGGACCGTGGAGAGATCCTATTGAATAAATCGATGATGAGATCATTGTCTGTTGACTGAATGGGTCTGATGAAGACCTCCCTTCCGTCCTTCAGAGTAAGCCGGCCCTCATGGCATGTAAAACGGCGGCGTTTGTCAGTTGTTGGCATCGCCACAGCTCCTTGCCTTGGCAGGAATCAGAAGGGCACGTCTCATACTATGCCCGGATGTTCATTCCTCAGCATATTCCAATATCTTGTCCAGGAAAGAGGGGGGGATCGGCATAGATGTATTCTTCTTGTAGTCATAAAATATCTGCACTGACCGACCTGTTGCATAGACTGTAGACGGGTCATCTCGGTTGACAATTGCATAGAGCAGGTCAAATTTCTTTTGTCCTGTCTCACCAACCCACACGTGAAGAGAGATGGGATCGCTTATCCGTATAGGCTTCAGATAATCACACCTGATGTGGGCTAGGATGAAATTATACTCACTGGGGCTTACAATATTAAACAGTGAACGGAGAAATTCCTTTCGTCCTTCCTCGAAGTAGGTGAAGTATACAGCATTGTTTACATGACCCATGGAATCAATGTCTCTGAACCTGATGGTTATGTCTGTGATGATCTTTTTGTTCATGTTCACTTCTCTCGGGATATAGTATGGAACCTCAGAAACAGACCGCTTGTGTATTCATGAACCCCCACATGCGATCGAATCAACATTGCGTATGCATCAGTATGAATGGAGCAGTGTCTCCCTGGTTTTTGCTTGGAAAGACAGTAATTGCAATGGGTACAATTCTGAATGTTTACCTTCGAGAGGTTTCCTGTTTCGGTTTTCAGACCTCTCTTGGAAGCCATTTTCATGATCAACTCCAGGAATGTACCGACATTCCCTTTTGTCTTCGGGCTGCCCGGTATGCCAACAACTTTATGTGTCATTCCTGTTCCTCTCGTTCCAACCGGCAGAGAAAAGACTGCATCTGATCCCATTCCTGCTTGGTGAAGCGGTTCAGGAAGTGCTGATTGGTTTCCTCGAAAAGCTTCATGATCGGCTTCCGGTGCTTTTTCGCATGAGGTGTAAGGAAGATGCGCAGTGAACGGCGGTCCTGTCGGTCCATCTGCCTTTCAATCCATCCATCATGCTCCAGTCTGTCCAGGAGTCCTGTTGTCGTTGCCCGATCCTGGGCCGTTTTTTCAGCCAGCTCGCTCGGGAGGAGCCCTTCTTCCTCCATGATGGCGACCAGCATGAAGAACTGACCGTGGGTGAGGCCATAGCCGGTGAGCTTCCCCCGGTATGCCTTTGTCACCTTCCGTATGGCTTTGCCCATGCGGAAGCATATGCAGTCATGAAATACCATTGATGCATCCTTTCATGATTATAGTTAGCATTCCGATAGTTTAAATACAAATCGAACATGACAGAAATCAAAGACACGATTATGGGAAGATACCTATTCTTGGTGGGAAAAGGGATTCCAGGCCATAGTCGCTGCTTTCCGCGGGCTGACAGTTTTTCCGTATCGTTACGGTTTGTGGCTGTCATTGAAATGAAGATAATGGCTTCGACCCAATGA
>JAGOOG010000039.1 GCA_017992605.1 Deltaproteobacteria bacterium | reverse complement strand
CCTTGAACGTACACGTACTTTTGGTATATTTCAATACATGGCATCGCGCAGGCCTTCATGCACTGATGTTGCCAAGGTCGCCTGGATCAGTCTCTGGGCGGCCATCGCCACGCTGATCCTCTTCCTGCCCGTGGCCATGGCGGCGCTCCTGAGCCGGACCGGAAACCTTGCCTTCACCCTCTCCAAGATCTGGGCCCACATCATGCTCAAGGTCACCCGTGTGCGCCCCGTGATCCGGGGGAGGGAGAAGATCAGGCCCGGACAGTCGTACATCATCATCAGCAACCACCAGTCCGAATACGATATCCTGGCCATCGTCACCACCCTGGGCATCCAGTACCGGTGGATCATCAAGAAGGAGCTCCGCAAGGTGCCCATGTTCGGATATTGCCTCTATGCCTCCCGCAACATCTTCATAGACCGGGGAGACCACGAGCAGGCCATGCAGAGCATCAGGAAGGGCCTGGATCGCCTGCCCGAGGGGGTGAGCGTGATGTTCTTCGCCGAGGGAACGCGCTCGGCAGACGGCTCCATCGCCCCCTTCAAGAAGGGGGGGTTCCTCATGGCACTCGAGAGGGGCCTTCCCATACTGCCCGTCACGGTGAACGGCAGCCGCAGGGTGCTCCCCAAGAAGAGCCTCGTATTCAATCCCGGCACCATTGAGGTGGTGGTCGCCGACCCCATCGAAACAAGGGACTACACGAGGCAGAACCTCCAGGAGCTCGTGGATAGAACCAGGGACGTCATCGTCTCCAATTTCAATCCGGAATACCCATCGGCAAGGCCATTGACTCGGTGAAGCCTTCAGACCATTATATCTGTTGAGATCCAGAGAATCCGTACCCTGCCATATTCATTGCGAGAGGAGGTTCCCCAGATGAAGAAGGTGCTCGTGACCGGTGCAGCGGGGTTCATCGGTTCTCACGTGGTGAGGGAGCTGCTGGCAGACAGCACAGAGGTGCGGTGCCTGATCAGACCCGGGGAGAACACGGCCAACCTGAACGGTCTCGATGTGGACATGGTCACGGGGGACGTGCTCGATGCCGCGGCAGTAAAGAAAGCCGTGAACGGCGTTGACACGGTCTTCCACCTGGCGGCGGTGTTTTCCATATGGATGAGGGACTGGGGCAGGATCTACGAGGTGAACATCCAGGGGACCCGCAACGTCCTGTGGTCATGCCTGAAGAACGACATCGGGAAGGTCGTCTACACGAGCTCCATCGCGGCCATCGGCATCGCCCCCGGCACCGCGCTCTCCAACGAGGACACGCCCTTCAACCAGTATACCCTGGGTAACCACTACGTGCTCACCAAATACCTCTCACAGCAGGAGGCACTGGGCTTCGCGAAGAACGGGCTCGACCTGGTGGTCGTGAACCCGTGCTTCCCCTTCGGGCCCATGGACATCGCACCAACTCCCACGGGACAGATCATCGTGGACATCCTGAAGGGCTTGAGCCGGGCCTACTTCGACGGCGGCATCAACATCATCGATGTCCGGGACGTGGCCCGTGGCCATGTGCTGGCCGCAAAGAAGGGGAGGGCGGGCGCCCTGTACATCCTTGGCAACCTCAACATCTCCATGGCCGACTTCATGCCCCTGGTGTGCAGGGCCGCCGGCTTGGACGGCAGGAAGCTCCTGAAGGTGCCCGTCCCGCTCATGAAGGCAGGCACCGCGGGCCTGAAGTGGCTGTCTGACCATGTCACCCTGAGACCCCCGCTGTCGACCCCGGTCGAGATCGCCTACGCCTCCCAGTACCTCTATTTCGACAATGCCCGGGCGGTCGGCGAGCTCGGCCTCACCCTCAGGCCCGTGGAAGATTCCCTGAGGGATTCCATAGCGTGGTTCAGGGACAGCGGGTATGCATGACCGAAAGGAGTCGTTCACCATGGACAGGAAAGAACTCGACAGCAGGCTTGACAAGATGTTCTACCCGGCTTCGGTCGCCGTGGTCGGGGCCTCCGACGTACCGGTCAAGTGGGGCAACCTCATCCTCACCTCCATCCTGGGATGGGAGTTCAAGGGCAAGGTCTTCCCGGTGAATCCGAAGAAGGACAAGCTCCTGGGCCTGCCATGCTACCCGAGCATCACCGCCATCCCCGATCCCGTGGACCTGGCCGTGCTGGTCATCCCGGCTCCCCACGTCCCCGCGGTCATGCGGGAGTGTGTTGCCAAGGGGATCCCCACCGCGGTGGTCATCTCGTCGGGGTTCAGAGAGATGGGCGACGAGGGGGCGCGCATAGAGGAGGAGTTGGTCGAGATCGCCCGGGGAGGCGGCACGGTGTTCATGGGGCCGAACACCATGGGCATCGCGTCGGCCCACGGCTGGCTCGAGGCCCTGCCCACACCTACGGGGCCCAAGCCGGGAGGGCTGTCCATCATATCCCAGAGCGGCAACCTGGGGCTCCAGATCCTCAAGTGGGTCGCGCACAAGGGCATCGGGCTCGCCATGTACGCAGGCACCGGCAACGAGGCCATGCTGCACTCCGATGAGCTGCTCGCCTACATGGGCGGACGTGACGAGGTGAAGGCCATTGCCATGTACCTGGAGGGCATTGCGGACGGCAGGAGGTTCATGGAAACCGCCCGAGAGGTGACCAGAAAGAAGCCGGTGATTGCCCTGAAGGCCGGACGCTCCCAGGCCGGGTCCAAGGCCGCCCAGTCGCACACCGGCTCCATGGCAGGCTCCCATGCAACCTACCGGGCGATGTTCGCGCAGGCCGGCATCGTCCAGGTGAACACGCCATCGGAACTCCTGAATGTATCGGCGGCCCTCACGCTCCTGCCCATTCCGAAGACGAACCGGGTGGCCATCATGACCATGGGAGGCGGATGGGGGATCATCGCGGCCGACGAGTGCGAGGACAAGGGCCTGGTGCTCCCGCAGCTCACCCCCGGGATCATCGGGGACCTCGATGCGAAACTCCCCCGGTACTGGAACCGGAGAAACCCCGTGGATGTGGTCGGCGAGGGCGACCCGGAACTCTACCTCCACGTGATCGGGACCCTGGCCCGGTGGCAGGAGGTGGATGCCGTGATCGCGCTGGGCATCGTCGGGAGGTCCCGCTATGTGGAGGATTTCATCTCGTGTCAGGAGCGCTTCGACGGCAAGCTCTACAGCAGGGAGCTCAAGCTCGCCGTTCTCAAGGCGCAGATACAGTCTGAAGACCGCGTCATATCGGGCATAGGCAGGCTCCAGAAGGAAACCGGCAAGCCGGTCCTCGTGGTGGCGCTCACCGAAGAGGGGCTCGTGTTGCATCAGACAGACAACGGCACCGTGATCACCCTGTCCACCCCGGAGGAGGCGGTCGGGATCATCGCCCACATGGCGGGGTATGGGAGGTATCTGGAAGGGTTGAAGTGAGGATGGTGTATCGCAGTGACGGGAACCCCAGCCCCCATGGGCGAGATCCTTCTGTGCCCCGTCAACCTGCGCGCGCCACCCTTTCGAAGGCCCGTTTAAGCGCAGGCATCACCGCCTCGGCAAACACGGCATGACCCCGCTCGTTGGGGAGCCGGGCATCTTCCTGGGTCAGGTCGCGACTTCTCAGGGCGCGCTCCTGCAGATACCCTGCCCACCAGGTATGGACCGCGATCATCTCGCAGTCCAGGTCCTGGCAGACCTCCCGGATGGTCCGGTAGTAGATGTAAACCGCGTCCATCTCGTAGGGGTTCTCGAAGGTGTGCGACGTGGGCATGAGGATGACCGGGTCGAAGAGCTCCCGGGCCTGTCGCACCATGCGGACCAGGTTCTCCTTGAATTCTGACCGGTAGACCGGGAGGAAGGCGTCGTCCAAGCCGAAGTGGATCATGAGGATACGAGGCCTGTAGGGTGCGATGTCCTCGTCAAAGGTCCATATCCCGTCAAAGGATGTGTCGCGCGGCCTCGATCGGTTGACGAGGTCGAAGCCCCTGCGGTCGCAGACGTCCCGTATCCGGTCGACATAGCCGTGGCCCACCCCCTGCTCGGCGGCGATGCTTCCGCCCCGGATGAGCAGCCTCGGCCCCGCCACGTGCCGGGATGTCATGAGGCCCGATTCCGTGATGTCAAACGCAAGGATCCTCCGTGATACGAACCATGTGTCAGGGATCATAGCACATCCGGTGCGCTGTCGGCACCGCTCGCGTTCACCCTCCCGGGTGACAGGAGGACCACTGAAAGGGACACGGAGACGATTGGAAAGAAGCACGGGAATTTCCTTGTCATCAAGATGGCGGGGTGCAGGAGCAGTCGATAATTACAGATCGGAGAACAATGGAACCATGGAGAGGGCCGGCAAACTGCGGCTGAGGGCACATGAAGGAAACGCCGGCACCCTGTTTCCGATGTGCCGCTGATTGCCCGAATAAAAACTTCGTACCTTGTGAAAATAATGTTGACAGAAATTGAGATGCTATTGTATGTACACACGGTGATGAATGATGATTCACTCATGATCGGATAAATGTGCCGTCCGGTCTTTTGGGCGTCTTCGAGAGAGACTATCAGCAGAAGGAAAGAGTGGATCCGGTCCATGAAGTGCAGGGTTCTTAAAACGCAATCCCGTATCGGGACGTATCAATAAAGGAAGGTAGCCAATGCTCGTAGTCGCATGTATCAAACAGGTGCCTGACACCACACAGGTCAAGATCGATCCCGTAACCAACACCCTGGTCCGCGAGGGGATCCCCTTCATCATGAACCCCTTCGACACGCACGCCCTGGAAGAGGCACTGCGCCTGAAGGACAAGTACGGCGTGAGGGTCGCGGCACTCTCCATGGGGCCGCCGAACGCGGAGATGACCCTGCGGAAAGCGCTCTCGGTTGGGGTCGACGAGGTCTACCTGCTCTCCGACAGGGCCTTCGGTGGCGCAGACACGCTGGCCACCAGCAAGGTCATTGCTGAGGCGGTGAGGAAGCTCTCTGAAAAAGACGAGCTTGCCCTGGTGCTCTGCGGCAAGCAGACCATCGACGGCGACACCGCCCAGGTGGGACCGGGCATTGCCCTGCGGATGAACATGGTCCCGCTCACCCTGGTGGACCGCATCGTGGACCTCGACCTCAAGGCCAAGAAGATCACGGTGAGCAGGAAGCTCGAGGGGCGCCACGAGATCGTTGAGGCCAAGCTTCCGGCCCTGCTGACCGTGCTCAGGGAGATGAACAAGCCCCGGTATCCCTCGGTGCCCATGCGCCTCGAGGCCCAGGACCTGCCCGTGACCCTGTGGGACAACAAGGTCCTGAACCTCGACGTGAACCAGATCGGGCTGAAGGGTTCACCCACTGCGGTGCGGAAGATCTTCTCGCCGGAACGCGAGCAAGGCGAGATCATCGGCGACGGCGCGGGCGACCCCGTCGGCACGGCGAAGGTCCTGGTGGAAAAGCTGGTCCAGAAAGAGCTGCTGGCCCTGTAGGGCACGGCTCAACCCATTTCATAAAACGATAGAGAGACGAAAGCAGATGGAAAAGCAGAAGAAAGTCAAAAAGCCGCGTGGGAAGGCCTCTCTCATCCCCAACAAGTGTATCTCCTGCGGTGCCCGGTGCCAGAGTTCATGCCCGGTCGAAGCGATCGAGATGAACGAGAAGGGCGAGCCGATCATCGACCAGAGCAAGTGCATCGGATGTCAGAAGTGCGTCAAGATATGCCCCGCCGAGGCCCTCGAGATGTTCTTCACCCCCGAGGAGCTGGAGATCCTCAAGCAGCTCGCCGCCGAGAAGGGGGCCGCAGGGGCCGAGGAGGAGGAAGACTCCGAAGAGGCCAAGCTGAAGAAGTTCCTTGCCCAGTACAAGGGCGTGTGGGTGTTCGTGGAGCAGACCGACTGCACCCCGGCCAAGGTATCCTGGGAACTCCTCGGGGTCGGCGCACAGCTCGCGTCGGCGCTGAACGTGGAACTCTGTGCAGTAGTCCTCGGCCACAACGTCGAAAAGCTCTGCCAGGAGGCATTCTCCTACGGCGCCTCCAAGGCTTACCTCATCGATGACCCCCTCCTGCACCATTACCGGACGGCCACGTACCTGGAGGGCTTCTGCTCCCTGGTGGAGAAATACAAGCCCGAGGTGGTGCTCATGGGTGCCACCGGTCTCGGCAGGGACCTTGCAGGGGCTGTTGCGACGAGGCTCGGAACGGGTCTGACGGCGGACTGCACCGGTCTCGGCATCGACGAGAAGCGGCAGCTGCTGCAGACGCGACCCGCCTTCGGCGGCAACATCATGGCCACCATCTTCTGCGAGCAGAGAAGGCCGCAGATGGCTTCGGTGCGCCCCCACGTGATGCCCATGCCGGCAAGGAACGAGAACGCCACGGGCGTGATCATCCGCGAGGCCATCAACATGAAGGAAGAAGATGTCCTCACCAAGGTGCTCGAGGTCATCGACGACGCGGGCCACCTCGACAGCGTGGACATCGGCGGGGCGGAGTTCATTGTTTCCGGCGGCCGCGGCATGATGGCCAAGGAGAACTTCAAGATCCTGCAGGAGCTGGCCGACGAGCTGGGCGGCGTGGTGGCGTGTTCGAGGAGCGCGGTGGACGCCGGCTGGCTTCCCGTCGAACGCCAGGTCGGACAGACCGGGAAGACCGTCAGGCCCAAGATCTACATCGCCTGCGGCATCTCGGGCGCCATCCAGCACCTGGTGGGCATGCAGGACTCGGACCTCATCATCGCCATCAACCGCGACAAGGAGGCGCCCATCTTCGAGGTGGCGACCTTCGGCGTCGTGGGCGATCTCTTCCAGATCGTCCCGGCCATTACGGAGCACATCAGACAGGTGAAGGCCACCAGAGGGACACCCAAGGTCTGTTAGACGAGAGAATACGCAAGAAAAGGATATTTTCATGATACCGAATCCGAAAATTTTCACGATAGTGTTTGTAGCCGCAATCCTCCTGTTCGTATGGAGCTGCGTGCGCCGCTTCGGCCTCGTCACCGTCGGCAAGCCGGAAGACCGTTTTGAAAACTTCCCAGCCAGGATTCGAGACACCTTCGTCTACGCCTTTGCCCAGAAACGGGTATTGCAGAAGGCCTTCGGTCTCAACCACTTCATCCTGTTCTGGTCGTTCATGGTCCTGCTGCTTGCCAACGGGGAATTCGTCCTGAAGGGCCTGCACCGTTCCATCACCTTCATGGCGCTGCCCGCAGCGATCCATAACCCGCTCTACTTCCTCTTCGACCTCGTCTCGCTCTTCGCGCTGATCTGCGTCATCGTGGCCGGCATCAGGAGGATCGTGGCACCGCCCTATCCCGAGGCCATCACGGCAGACGCATACTTCATCCTTGGCATGATCGCGGGCCTCATGATCGCCTACTTCAACCTGCACGGCGTGGAGATCGCCGCCGGCGAGGTGACGGCCACCATGCCCATCTCGGCCGCTGTCGGCAACATGTTCTACGCGGGGATAACCCCCGAGGCGGCGCACCCGTACATCACCTTCTGGTGGTGGCTGCACGCGCTCATCTTCCTCGTGTTCCTGAACTATCTGCCGTACAGCAAGCACATGCACATCCTGTCGTCCATCCCGAACTGTTACTTCAGGCGCTTCGAGAAGGCCAACACCCTGCCGGTGGAGACCTTCGTGAAGGGCAACAAGTTCGGCGTGGAGACCATCGACCAGTACACCTGGAAAGACCTTTTCGACTCCTACTCCTGCACTGAGTGCGGCCGTTGCCAGATGGTGTGCCCTGCATCCCAGACAGGCAAGCCGCTCAACCCGAGGCAGGTCATCCACGACCTCAAGATCAACCTGCTCACCAACGGCCCCATCATGAAAAAAGGAGGCAAACCGGTTCTCCCGCTCATCGGGGAGAACGGTGAGGGCAGCATCACCGAGGACCAGATATGGTCCTGCACGAGCTGCGGCGCGTGCATGGAGGTCTGCCCGGTCTTCATCGAGCAGATGCCCAAGATCCTCCAGCTCAGGCGTTACCTCGTGGAGATGAAGGCCCAGTTCCCCGAGGAACTCCTGAACCTCTTCGAGAACATGGAGCAGCGCAGCAACCCGTGGGGCATCGCGCCCACCGAGCGTACCAAGTGGTGCGCGCAGCTCAACGTGAAGACCTTCGACGATTCCTGCGAGTACCTCCTGTACGTGGGTTGCGCTGGGGCCTTCGATGCCCGCAACAAGCAGGTCACCGTGGCGCTCGCCCACATCCTGGACGCGGCCGGCATATCCTGGGGTATCCTGGGCAAGGAGGAGATGTGCTGCGGCGATTCTCTGCGCAGGCTCGGCAACGAGTTCATCTTCGACAGGATGGCCAAGGACAACGTGAAGCTCTGGAAGGAAAAGGGCGTGAAGAAGATCATCACCATGTGCCCCCACTGCTTCTCCACCCTCCAGAACGACTACCGTCAGTACGGGTTCGAGGGCGAGGTCATCCACCACGCCGACTTCATCGACAACCTCCTCAAGTCGGGCAAGCTCAAGCTCAAGAAGACGGTCGACCTGGGCAGGGTGGTCTTCCACGACTCCTGCTACCTGGGCAGGCACAACGACATCTACGACTCTCCGCGTGCAGTCCTCAGCAAGGCCACCGGCAAGGCCCCCACGGAGATGGAGCGCAACCGCGACCAGTCTTTCTGCTGCGGCGCCGGCGGCGGCAGGATGTGGATGGAAGAGCACCTCGGCACGCGCATCAACCTGGCGCGCGTGGACGAGGCCCTCACGAAGAACCCGGACACGGTGTGCGTGACCTGCCCCTACTGCATGACCATGTTCGACGACGGCCTCAAGGACAAGAACGCGGACAAGGTCGTGGTGAAAGACATCGCGGAGGTCGTGGCGGAAGGCCTGCGCTAGAGAGACAAACCTGCCTTGTCGCAGAGTTCTCAGGCCCCCGGTGCCGCCGGCATCGGGGGCCTTGCTATGTGGAACTTCCCTCAGGCACAAAGAACATGGTAGCATCCCTTACACGGGAGGGTGTCTTTTCCCTGAGAACCGAGCATGGAGGTGTCACATGAAGAGGATTCTGCCCGCTGCCGTGGTCATGGTCGTCCTGTTCGCGTTTACGACCGTGAACGCAGCCGAACTCCACGGCATAGTCGTGGACAGGAACGGAAAGCCGGTTGTCGTCGAGGTCGTGATCAAGGATTCGAAGGGGGGTCGGGTCGGTGAACCCGTGACCACCGACAAGACGGGTGCCTATGCCTTCAAGGAGATCAAACCTGGTGCCTACACGGTGGCGGTGGGGAAGGAGGCATGGAAGATCTTCGTCGGGCCCGGCGAAACGCGCAGGGATTTCACCCTGAAATGACCGTGACGGGGGAGGGACTCACATGTCCGAGCAAGGCAAGCAGAAAAAGGATCTCTGGGACATACTGAACGCACTGGGTCCAGCCCTCATCGCTGCCGTGGTGGCGGTGCTCGGCATCATGTACAACTCCCAGCAGGCGGAGATAGCCAAGTCGTCCGAGATGCGCCAGGTCTACACGAACATCATGGCGCAGCGTGAGACGTCCGACAATTCGATCAGGGCCACCATGTTCGAGATGCTCTTCAATGCCATGTTCGACAAGGGGCTGGACGCGGCGGAGAGGAACCCCGAGGACATCCATGCCCTCAAGAAACAGGTGATGTTCCTGGACCTGCTCTCCCGCAATTTCGACACCGTTGACATCAAACCGCTGTTCGAGGATCTCGACAGGACCTTGAGCAGGAAGATATACAGTCCCGAGGGGTACTCGATACAGCAGCGAGGTGATTTCTTCGCCCTGCGCGGCGAGCTGCGCAGGATCGGCAGGAATCTTTCGGTCAAGCAGCTCAACGCCCTCGCGTCGCTCTCGGGAAGCGCGGTCACGAGGTTCGTCATCCTCGAGACCGGCGATGGAGAGATCCAGGTCATGAAGGATGAATCCGCATCGAATGCCAATGGACAGGCACTCCCCGTGGAGATAAAGGTCAGCGACATGGCCGACGGCATGCTCGACATATCGCTCGAGTACAGGAAATCGAAGGCAACGGATCCCGGGTTCAAGGCACCTTCGTTCATCACGA
The DNA here is from genome assembly GCA_017992605.1 of Deltaproteobacteria bacterium. Taxonomy (GTDB): domain Bacteria; phylum Desulfobacterota; class Desulfomonilia; order UBA1062; family UBA1062; genus MWEI01. The sequence goes on along the minus strand of JAGOOG010000039.1, from coordinate 2,459 downwards.
CATTCTACGATCTGCCGTACATCGACAACACGGTTCTCGACAAGGACATGCGGGTCGGCGTCGTACTTTCGAAATGCGTGAACACATCCGAACTCGACCGGTTCAGGAACTGGCTGGACCCCAAGCTCACCCGGGACTACGAGGAGCTCAGGGACAGCGGCATCACCCAGTATGCGGAGATCCGGATCATCAGGTTCCCTGCCGAGTACATCGGCAACCGCGACAGGCCCTACCTCCAGGACATCATCCACAGTCTGGTGGAGGAACAGAAGGGACAGAGCACCGGTCCCGGCAGGGGAGGCCATTGACGCGGCGGTGAAGGGATTGCCGAACGGTCAGTCCGAAAGGTAGTACTCCACCGTCGACACCACCCTGACCTTCTTGATGTACGGGGTGTTGGCGTCCCTGTCCTCGATGGTGAACTGGCCCTGGGAGGCTCGCCTGATCTTGCCAAGGGTGCTCTGCGAGTCCTGGGCGAACTTGATCGCCACTTCCCGTGCGTTTCTTGTCGCCTCCTCGACCATGGCCGGTTTCAGCTCGTTGAGTCCGGTGAAGAGGAAGGTGGTCTTGTACTCGTAGTCCTGGCCGGAGATGGCCACCCCCTGCTTGCCGAGGTCTACAAGCCTTTTCATGGAGTCCCGCACGAGGTCGACCTTGTCGGTGTACACGCTGATGGTCGAACTCCCCGAGTAGCGGAGAGCCTTCTCGGCCCCGGCATAGTCCTGCGCGAGTCTGTCGGTCACGGCGGGGGCTGACGTGAATATCTCGTTCTCCGAGAAGCCGCTCTTCGTGAGAAAGTCGATGACGATGGCGTTCTTCTTCTGGATCCGCGTAGCCAGGGTGTTCAGGTCGTTGTCCGCCTCCTTGAACGGTATGGGCCAGATGGCGACGTTCGCCCGGACCTCGCGCTCCGAGAGTCCCTTGACGGTGATAGTCCGGTCCAGGGCCTTGATCCTGAGGATGCTCGTGGACACCAGGTATCCGCACAGCGCCAGGCCCAGAAAGAGAAAGGCCCCCAGCACGAGTGCCGGCTTTGTCCTTTTATCGCTCATGGTACCCTCTCGTCAGTCTGAAGGGCCTTCCATGTAGCGCTCCCGGTGGAGCAGGAAGTCCCGGTAGATAAGGAAGTAATCGGTATCCTCATAAGCCAACTCCTTGAGCTCGTGCCCGTCGAACGACCAGATCACCGCGCCCGGGCAACTCAGCAGTATGGGGGAGTGGGTGGCGATGATGAACTGGGCGTGGCCGTCGCGGGTGTGCTCCACGAGCGTCTTGACGAACTCGATCTGCCTGCGGGGCGAGAGGGCGGTTTCGGGCTCGTCGAGAAAATAGATACCCTCGATGGCGAAGCGCGACGTGAAGTACGACATGAAGGACTCGCCGTGGGACTGTGACAAGAGCGACCTTCCGCCGAAGTATTCGAGCAGCTTCGGGTCCGATATGGCCCACTCGTCGATAATCTTGGCGAGGTGCTGGTAACGCTCCGAGGAAAAGAACATCCCGGGTTTGCGGGAATCTTCCCATGCCACGTCGAGGTACTTGAACAGGTCCTCTTCATGGGGGTTGTTTCCGTACCGGCCCCGGTCCTCCTCCCAGATGTGGATGCTGCACCGCCTGGCGATGGCTTTCAACAGGGTCGACTTGCCCGAGCCGTTCTCGCCGATGAAGAAGGTGATGGCCTTTCTGAACGGGAGGTCCCGCCTGGTGTGGAAGACCTGGAGATTGAAGGGGTAGAGCTCGGTCGAGGGGTAGCGCTCGGGGTGCAACGTGACGTTGGTGATATGCATGGATGTATAGTATGCGCCCAGGCCCGTGCTGTCAAAGAGACTTTCATGCCGGACGGGTGCGTCCCCGTCCGGCATGAAAGCGGCATTCCGATGTCGTCAGCCTTCCTGACCGCCCGTGACGAATCCCTTGGAGAACCCCCCCGTGTCGGCGGGTGTTCCCGCGATCTGCGAGAGGAAGGCGGCACCGAGCTTCTTGATGTGCTCACCCACGTTGTCGAAGTAGTTGTAGTGGACCTGCTCCTCGTCGATGATGGTCTCGAAGAGCTTCATGCTGATGCTGTCGCCGCTCTCCCTGCACACCTGGGCGAAGGTGTTGTACACGTCGATGGTGTCGTCTTCCAGCCCTGCATCGAAGGGGAAGATGGCCTCCACCTTCTGGCCCTTGTCCACCTTGGCCGCCAGCTCGGTGGTCGGCTCGCCGCCGAGCTCCTTGATGCGCTCGGCGAACATCTCTGCGTGGCGCATCTCGTCGATGGCGATGAGCTTCACCTTGGCGGCGAGTTCGCCGTAGTCCATGTCGTCGAGGTTGTAGTGCTGATTCATGTACTGGCTGATGGCGTGCAGCTCCATGGAGCGCGCCTTGTTCAGCACCTCGATCACCTTCTTTTTCCGCTGGTCCCGAGAACCCTGAGCCATATAGCCTCTCCTTTCAGCTGAAATCATGTCCGGGGG
>JAGOOG010000004.1 GCA_017992605.1 Deltaproteobacteria bacterium | reverse complement strand
TGAATCTGCTCATATCACCCGGCCATTATGATGCCTTTGTCTCTTGTGGTGTGCAAGTCTTTCTCTGCACCTTCATGAAAAATTCATATTTCCTGGCGAGGATGGGTCCATCACGCAGTACTGGATGTCTTCCGGAGGGTCAGGGACGAGATACGGGAGCGGATCCTGGCCTGGCTCAGGGAGCAGGGGATCGAGCCGGCCGTGTGAACGCCGGCAGGTTTTACATAACTGAGACATTTTCTTTGAGGTTCTTTCACACTTGTCGTGCGTTCCCCTGTGCTACACATGGATATGCACCAGCGTTCAGCCCGGTTACAAGGATGATATACGTGAAAGAGGGAAAAGGCATTCTTCGGCTAGTTTCAATCCTGCGCGACCCGGTCAGCGGGTTCACCCATTTCATTGCCGCGCTCCTGGCCGTGGCCGGGCTCGTGGCGCTTGTCCTCAAGGCGTCCAACCCGGTGAGGCCATGGCACCTCACCACCTACACCGTGTTCGGTGCGGGCATGATCCTGCTCTATACCGCGAGCACGCTGTACCACTGGCTGCCGCTGTCGAGCGAGGGGACGGCGCGGCTGAGAAAGCTCGACCACATGATGATCTTCGTGCTCATCGCCGCCACCTACACACCGTTCTGTCTCATACCGCTGCGCGGCGCGTGGGGGTGGAGCATGTTCGGCACGGTCTGGGCCGTGGCGCTCATGGGCATGGTGTTCAAGGTGTTCTGGATCCACGCGCCCCGGTGGCTTTCGGCGGCCATGTACGTCTGCATGGGCTGGATCGTCGTCGTGGGCATCGTGCCGCTGGTGCGGACCATGCAGCCCGGCGCCCTGTTCTGGCTGGTCACCGGCGGGCTGCTCTACACGACGGGGGCCGTGATCTATGCCCTGAAGAGGCCGAACCCCATCCCGCACGTCTTCGGGTTCCACGAGATCTTCCACATCTTCGTCATGCTGGGCACCATGGCGCACTTCTGGACCGTGTACAAGTACGTCAGCATGTTCTCATGACAGCAGGAAATGCCTGCCGTCATCCACGGTCACCCGCGCCTGCTCGATGAGCCGTTCGAGGTGCTTTCTCATCATCATGCGCTCCGAGGCGGCGAGGTCCCAGGCACCCAGGGACTTGGGCCTGCCGTAGATGATGCCCTCGGCCGTGATCTCGTCGAGGGTCTTCGGGCCGGCCGCGAGCAGGTCCAGGAGCCGTTCCTCCCGTCGGAAGATGATGCCGAGGTACCCCTCTATGAGGTCGGGGGAGGCGTCGAAGACCCCGGCACCGTGGGCGGTGAGGTAGACCTCCGCAGATATGGCGGTGAGCCGCTGGAGGGACTTTATGGTGTCGTCCAGGCTCGAGCCGATGTCACCGTAGTACGGCCCTGCCTTGACGAGGTCGTAGTCTGCCAGGAACAGGATGCCCTCCTCGGGAAAGAGGAAGCAGCAGTGCCCCGGTGTGTGTCCCGGGGCATGGATGACGATGGCCCGGGTGTCTCCGAAGTCGAGGCGCTCGCCGTCGCCGAGCAGCCTGTCCGGCACCCGGGGCACGTAGTTGCACTCCCTGACCAGGAAGTCCTCCCAGAACAGCGCCTCCTCCACGGTGAGTCCGTACTGGTCGATGAGGGACCGGATGTCGCTGAAGGGCGGGGCGTCGAGCCCGTGCACCCAGAACCGGGCATCGGGGAACAGGCTGTTGTACAGGATATGGTCCTCGTGGGCGTGGCTCGTGATGAGGATGTCCACCTCCCGCTCGTTCCTGAAGGAGATCAGCTTTTCCCTGTCGCTGGATGCGTCGATGAGGACGCGCCTCCGGTCGTCCACCGCCACGGTGTGGCAGTGCGGGTACCTGCCGCCCCTGATGAGCCCTATCCGGCCTCTGACGAAATCGAACATGTGCACCCCGCATTGAGATCTTGACCCGCCAACCGTACAGAATCTCCCGGCCACAGGCAACATCCTTGTACCTCACACCGCAGTGATGGTAAAACAGGCCATGGCCATGCCCGCGTTCTTCGATTCGGCGATGTACACCTGGGTGGTACTGCCCCTGCTGATATTCTTCGCCCGCATCATGGACGTGAGCCTCGACACGGTGCGCATCATCTTCATCAACAGGAACCTCCGGTCATATGCCGCCTTCATCGGGTTCTTCGAGGTGCTCATCTGGCTCATGGTCATACGCCAGATCTTCCAGCAGCTGGACAACCCCCTGTGCTTCATCGCCTATGCGGCGGGGTTCGCCGCAGGCAATTTCGTGGGGATCATCATCGAGAACCGCATCTCCATCGGCAGGGTCATCGTGCGCATCATCACCCGGAGGGAGGCCGACGATCTCGTCGCCTTCCTGCGTTCAGCGGGCTACGGGATCACGGTCATCGAGGCCGAGGGCGTGACCGGCCCGGTGAAGGTCATCTTCACCATCGTGGAGCGCAGCAACATCGAGCATATCGTGGCCATGATCAAGCAGTACAACCCCCAGGCCTTCTATTCGGTGGAGGACGTGCGCTTCGTGAGCGAGGCCGTCACCCCCCACCGGCTTCCCGCCACCCGCAGGTGGGCGCGGTTCACGTCGAGGATGGGCAAGCGGTAGGGGAGAGGTCCGGATCTATAGGAAGGTGTCCGTCCCGTGTTCCTTGAAGAAGGCAAGGAGCTGTGGTCCTGTCAGGACCCTCCCGTTTACCTCGATTTCCCTGGGCTCCAGGGAGCCGCGTCCCGTCCCGATGAGAATGGTTCCCTCCCGGAATCCGGGAACACCGGGCTCCATGGAGCAATCCGCAACTGCCGCAGAGCGCAGGAAGAAGACCATCTCGTCGCCCAGGAGACCGAATGCCCCGGAAAAGGGCCGGGCAAAGGCTCGTATGAGGTTGTGGATCTCTTCGGCAGGCCTGTCCCACGAGATGCCGCCGTCTTCCGGGGTGAGGACTTCATGGGTCGACCCGGCGGTGAGGTCCTGGGGGGAGATCGAAAAGTCCAGCGCCTTCATGCGGGGCAGGACCGTGGCGAGCATTGCATCGGCCGCCTGCTCCATCCTCTTCTCGAGGGATGCGGCAGTGTCGTCCCGTGCGATGTCGACCTGCTGCCGTGCCACGACCCCTCCCCCGTAGGGTTCCACCACCAGTTCGTGCAGTGTCACCCCGGTGGTGCGCTGCCCGGCCATGATGGCTCGCCGCACCGGGTCCGGGCCGCGGTGCTCGGGCAGGAGGGCGCGGTGGAGGCGGAAGGACCCGTGTTTCGGTACGGCCAGGACCTGTGCCTTGAGCAGGGTGGGGTAGTTGAAGCAGAAAAGCATGTCCGGCCGGGTCTTCCTTGCCCGCTCAACCCACCCGAACTGGTTCGGGTCCCGGGGAGCCATGCACGGTATGTTGAGTGCCCCGCAGAGCTCGTGCACCGATGAAGACCCGGGTTCTTCCTCCGAGATGGCCAGGGGGATGTAAAACCCCGCATCCAGGAGCCGCCGGACAGCAACGGCCCCCATGCTTCCACAGGCGTATACCACCGCCTTCATGGCGTTCTGACCGGATGGATGAGCCCGGTTCCGCCCGCCCGATCATTGTTCATGGTCTTTCCCCCTTGACGCTCGCCACCTTTTCCCAGAACCGGGTCTCCTGTTCTGACCTCTGCCTGCACAGACCCCTGAGACGATGCATGCCCGAGGCCTTGATCCGGTGGGATTCCAGGGTCTTCACCGCCTCGTCTTGACGGGGGCATGGCACGGCAAGGGCGATCCGGGGCCCTCCCAGGTGTCCGAGTTCCAGGGGCCGTGCCGTCACGGCACAGGGGATGCCTGCCTCCTCCAGGTAGCCGAGCGACCGCCTGATGTGGTTCTTCGAGGCGAAGGTCACGATGCAGGTCATGTCGTCCCCGATGCGTCGGGAGAACTGCCTGATCCTCGTCACGGCCTGCTCCACGGCACCGAGTGCCCGGAGGATCTCCTCTTCGGTGTTCTCCCACCCGGGGCTGAACCGGACCGTCCCGAAGGCCAGGCCTGCGGGAAGCCCCAGGGCCTCCAGGGCATGGGACTGACGCTGCGAGAAGAGCGATGCCCGGGGAGAGACGGTTATGTCGTCGAGGTCGAGCCACGCAGCCAGGGCGTCGCAGGGGACACCGTCGAAGGAGATGCTCGCGATGTGGGGCACGCGCGGGCAGTCCACGTCGTTGACGGTGACCCCGGGGATGCGCCCCTGGATCCCCTGTTCCAACCGGTCCCGCAGCCCCTGCACCACGGAGGCATTCCGCTCGAGGCCCTCGCGGGCCTCTTCGCATGCCCTGCCGAAACCGACGATGGAAGGCATGTTCAGGTGACCGGGCCTGAGTCCGTTCTCCCGGAAGGACCCGAACAGGACGGGGGCGATCTTCGTCCCTTCGCGCACATAGAGCGCACCTGCGCCCTTGGGTCCGTAGAGCTTGTGGGAGGATAAGCTGGCGAGGTCGGCGTTCATGGCGTCTACGTCCACGGGCATTCTGCCCGCGCTCTGGACGCAGTCGCAGTGGAAGGGAACGCCCCTCGCCCGGGCGATGCGGCCGACCTCGTTGACGGGCTGGATTGCCCCGGTCTCGTTGCTCGCGTGCATGACGCTGATGAGCGCCGTGTCCTTCCGTACGGCATCCTCGATCTCTGCAGGGTCTACCATGCCGCCGGCATGGGCGGGTACCACGGTCACCTCGCAGCCGAGCTCGGCCAGGTAGCTCGCGGCATTCATCACCGAGGCGTGTTCCATGGGACCGACCACGACATGGCCCCTGCAGGCGAGGGCGATGCCCAGCAGGGCCAGGTTGTTGGCCTCCGTGCCGGATGCGGTGAAGACGATCTCGTGGGGTCGCGCGCCAATGAGCGCGGCGACACGGGCCCTGGCATCGGCAAGCGCCTCCCTCGGCTTCTCCCCGGCGGTAAAGGGGCTCGACGGCGTCGCGAAGTGGTTGCCGAAGAAGGGAAGCATGAGGCCGAGCACCTGGGGGTGCACCGGCGTCGTGGCGGCGTGGTCGAGGAAGATGTCATGGGTGTGTGACATGGCGATACCCCTCGCTTTTAAGGATGAGCCTGCACAGGCATGTACCACCTCTCCTATACCATGCCCTTGAATGCTTCAAGCCCGGAATACACCTCCCCCGGCACAGGGAACGTGACATCCTCCTTTGGGTGGAGCTCTGTGGTGTACATGACCCGTGGTCATGTCGGATATCAAGACGCGATGTGCATGCATTGATCCCGGGAACATGGTATGAGAAACCTCCAAGGGAATCTGCAGCGGTTGACCTCGGACACAACGGGCAGAGGGAGGCGCGCACGTGATCGAGACGGCGGCGTATGAAGATGTCATCCAGATACGGATGAGCAGGGAGATGGACGGCAGGGCGGTCTACTGGGTGGCGGCCTACCTGGTGGACGGGCTCCTCGTGGACACCGGGTGCAGCCACACGGCCGGAGAGCTGGTCGATTTCCTGGGAGAGGAGGATCTCCGGCTGGTCGTCAACACCCACCACCACGAGGACCACACAGGCGCCGACCAAGAGATCATGGACCGCTTCGGGGTGGATATCTATGCGCACCCCCGCTCCATCCCCCTCATAGCGGACAGGTTGGAGCTCCATCCCTACCAGGAGCTCGTCTGGGGCTACCGGGTTCCCGCCACGGTGAGCCCCGTCCCCGACGTGGTGAGAACCGAACACCATGCCTTCCATGTCGTGGAGACCCCGGGCCACAGCGCGGATCACATCTGCCTCGTCGAGCCCTCCACGGGATGGTGCTTCTCGGGAGACCTCTTTGCCCGGGAGAACCCCAAGTTCATCCGTCCGGAGGAGCATGTCGGCCGTATCATCGCGTCCATGCGAAGGATCGTGGCCCTGCCGAGCGATCGCCTCGTCCTGTTCACCTCCGTGGGCAAGATCGTGGAAGACGGGAGAAAAGCGCTCTCGCAGTGCATCGATTACTTGTTGGACCTGGCAGAACAGGTCCAGGGGCTTCATCGTGCAGGCATGACCATCGAGGAGATCATGCAGCGGCACTTCGGCGGGGAGCACCCCTTTGCCGGGCTCACGAACGGCCAGTTCTCCACGTACAACCTGGTGCGCTCGCTTCTGGAAGATGTCTCGTAGGCGGTTCCTCATTCTCTCCGGGATGAAAAACCGGTATGGTATCGCCACACCGGCCGGAGGAGCATAGTCCTGGAGCCGCGAGGCACCACATACAGAATCGCCGACGAGCCCGTCAAGGGAGCGATCTGCATCCTTGCCGCCTCGCTCATGTTCGCCCTCCTCGGCGCCTTCGTGAGGGCCGCCTCGGCCATGCTTCCCAACGAGATGGTGGTCTTCTTCCGCAACGCCCTGGTCCTGGTCTTTCTCATGCCGCTCTTTGCCGCGCGGAGGTCCCTGCCCGCGATGTCCGGCGGGAAGATGCACCTCCATGTGCTCAGGGCCTCGGCAGGCCTCGTGTCCATGTACTGCTACTTCTATGCGCTCGCCCACATGAAGCTCGCAGAGGCGGTGCTGCTCTCCTACACGAGCCCGCTCTTCATCCCCATCATCGCTTTTCTGTGGCTTCATGAGCCGCTGAACAGGAGGATCCGCATCGCGGTCCTGATCGGCTTCGCCGGCGTGCTCCTCATCCTCAAGCCCGGCCTGTCGATCTTCCAGCCGGTGGCGCTCGTCGCGCTGAGTGCCGCCCTGTTTGCATCGCTGGCCATGGTCACGATCCGCCGCATGTCGGACACCGAGCGTCCCGAGAGCATCGTCTTCTTCTTCACCCTGCTTTCCACGGTCATCTCCGCCGTACCGCTGACGTGGGCATGGCAGGTGCCCGGCAGGGAGGCCCTGGTGATTCTGGTCTTCCTCGGGCTGGCCGCCATGGCCGGACAGCTCCTCATGACCAAGGGCTACGGGTTGGCCCCTGCGGCGCAGGTGGGCCCGTTCGTCTACTGCTCCGTGGTCTTCGCATCGATTATCGGATGGGTCTTCTGGGGGGAGTCACTCGATCCGCTGAGCGTCGTGGGCTCGCTCCTCGTGTTCCTTGCCGGCATCACGGCCGCCCGGGCCGGGGTGCGGCGGAACACGGATTCCGGTCCGTTCCGCCGCTCCTCAGAAAAATACCCCGATGCTGAATCCCCTTGATTTTTGGGCAGCGAATACCTATGTAATCGATTGATATCCGACATCATTCATAGTACCAGAAGATGGAGCAGCCATGGAGCACAAGAAGGAGACGCACCAGTTCAAGGCGGAAGTACAGAAGGTCCTGAAGCTCATCATCAACTCCCTGTACTCGCACCCCGAGATCTTCCTCAGAGAGCTCGTCTCGAATGCCTCGGACGCCATCGACAAGGTCAGGTTCCGCTCCCAGACCGATCCCGGCATCCTGGGCAAGGACACCGAGTTCAGGATCAGGATCGCCGCGGACAGGAAGAAGAGGACCATCACGGTGGAGGACAACGGCATCGGCATGACCTACGACGAGGTGGTGGAGAACGTCGGCACCATAGCCCAGAGCGGCAGCCGGGCCTTCCTCGAGGCCATCGAGGCGATGAAGAAGGACACCATCGCGCCCGAGCTCATCGGCCAGTTCGGCGTGGGATTCTACAGCTCCTTCATCGTGGCCGACAAGGTCACTCTCGTCACGAAGGCCGCAGGGGCAAAGACCGCCACCAAGTGGGAGTCCACGGGAGACGGCACCTATACCATCGAGGAAACCGCGAAGAAGGGCAGAGGAACGTCGGTCACCCTCGCGCTCAGGGAACCCGGGGACGGCGAGGCTGACTACACGGACGAGTGGACCATCAGGGACGTGGTGAAGCGCCATTCCGACTTCGTGAGCTACCCGATCGTCATGGAGGTGGAACGCGACGAGCCGCTGGCCGACGTGGAGATCCTCAAGGACGCCGACGGCAAGCCCATCGGCGAGACGACCAGGAAGGTCAGGCGTGACGAGACCCTCAACTCCATGAAGGCCATCTGGGCCAAAACCAAGTCGGAGGTCACCGAAGAGGAGTACACCGAGTTCTACAAGCACATCAGCCATGACTGGAATGAGCCGCTGACGCACCTCCACATCAGGTTCGAGGGCACCACCGAGTACAACGCGCTCCTGTACATCCCCTCGAAGCTGCCGCTCGACTTCACCATGCGCGAGCGCAAGCACGGCATCCACCTCTACTGCAGGCGCGTGTTCATCATGGACGACTGCAAGGAGCTCATGCCCGAATACTTCAGCTTCGTCCAGGGCGTGGTGGACGCGCCCGACCTGAACCTCAACATCAGCCGCGAGATCCTCCAGCAGGACAGCCTCGTGAGGAACATCCGAAAGAACCTGGTGAAGCGGCTCTTCGACCTCCTGGAAGGCATGGACAAGGAGAAGTACGACACGTTCTACGCCGAGTTCGGCCCGATCCTGAAGATCGGCATCCCCACCGACCACGAGAACAGGGACAGGATCGCGAAGCTCCTGCGATACCAGACCACGGGCTCGGACGGGGCGTATGTGTCGCTCTTGGAGTACACGGCCCGCATGCAGGAAGGCCAGGAGGCGATCTACTACATCACGGGCGAGAATGCCGCCACCCTGGTGAACAGCCCCCACCTGGAGCGTCTCAAGGAGAAGGGCATCGAGGTGGTGTTCATGACCGACCCTGTCGACGAGTTCGTGGTGCAGGTGCTCAGGACCTTCGAAGGCAAGAGGTTCGTCAGCGCGGAGAAGGGAGACCTCGACCTCGGCAAGGTGGACGAGAAGAAGAAGCACGGGTTCGACGGCTTCTTCGCCTTCATGAAGGAGGAGCTCAAGGACAGGGTCAAGGACGTCAAGGCATCGACGCACCTCAAGGACTCGCTGGCCTGCCTGTCCGGCGAGACCTACGACATGAGCCCCTACCTGGAGAAGATCCTCAAGGCCACCGGCCAGAAGGTCGAGCCTGCCAGGAGGGTCCTCGAGCTCAACATCGACCACCCCGCGGTCTCCAACATCAGGCACCTGTTCGAGAAGGACAGGGACGACCCGGCCCTCAAGGACTATGCCGGCCTCCTCTACGACCTGGCCCTCATCGCCGAGGGCGGCAAGGTGGACGACCCGGCGCGCTTCTCCCGGATCATCGGCTCCCTTATGGCCGAGGCCATCACCGTGGAGGAGCTCGCGACCGGGGGAGCCATCGAGGTGTGACGGAAAAGATCGAGCTTGGGAGATGTGAGAAAGACCGGAAGGGAACGCCGGCTTCCCGAGGTCTTTTGTCCTTGACAACCATCGGCAGAGCGCGTAGGCATAGGCACAATCTGAAATGCGAGTCGGTCTTACCTGAAGTTCCCTTTCATGGAGACACCCGGCAGCCTTCAAAGGTTTTCTGTCGATACTTCTTGTCTTTCAGTGCGACGAGCAGGATATATGCCTGCCCGGGGGCGGGTCTGAAAGCACAGGAAACAGGCAGGGACGAAACGACGGAAAGGCGATTCAACCAGGGAATACGGTAAAGCCATCAAGTTATTCACTCATTATCCCGAAGGGGAAAAGATCGGTCAAACATCTCAAAGGATCCCGGCTGTATCCACAACCAGCGGTTTCTCAGAAGATCGGGCCTTTCCCGGATGACCGGGAAACCCTTGCCAGACATACACATACAAAGGAGTATTCATGACATTCGAACCATTCAATCTTCATGCTGACATCTCTGCGGCCATTGACGAGCAGGGATACACTCATGCGACCCCCATCCAGGAAAAAGCCATCCCCCACATACTGAACAGGCGTGACGTGCTCGGCCTGGCCCAGACCGGCACCGGCAAGACGGCGGCGTTCGTGCTGCCGCTCCTCCAGCAGTTCATGGACGGGCCGCGCCGCAGGGTCAGGGCGCTGGTCCTCGCCCCAACGCGCGAGTTGGCCGCCCAGATACATGAGGCCATCGATTCCCTGGGGCGGCATACCGGACTGCGCAGCGCGGCCATCTTCGGCGGTGTTGGCATGGAGCCCCAGATCAAGGCCCTCAGACGCGGCGTCGAGATCATCGTGGCCTGCCCGGGACGGCTGCTGGACCACATGTCCCGCGGGAACATCGACCTGTCGGGGCTGGAGGCCCTCGTCATCGACGAGGCCGACCGCATGTTCGACATGGGCTTTCTGCCCGACATCCGCCGGATAGTCAAACAGCTGCCCGGCACGAGGCAGAACCTCCTCTTTTCCGCCACCATGCCCGATGACATCCGGCGCCTGGCTGCAGAAATGCTGCACGACGCCGTCACGGTCCAGATCGATCATACCAAACCGGTGGCCACCATATCCCATGTGCTCTATCCGGTGGAGCAGCACCTGAAGACCGCTCTGCTCAAGGAGCTGCTCAGGTGCACCGAGACGGACTCGGTCCTCATCTTCACCCGCACGAAGCACCGCGCCAAGAAGCTGGCTGAGCAGCTGGGCTCGGCCGGGTTCAAAGCCACGTCACTGCAGGGCAACCTGTCCCAGAGTCAGCGCCAGCATGCCATCGAGGGCTTCCGCAACGGCTCCTACAAGATCCTCGTGGCCACCGACATCGCGGCGCGAGGCATCGACGTGTCGGCCATAACCCATGTCATCAATTACGACATGCCCGACACCGCGGAGGCCTACACCCACCGCACCGGGAGAACAGGACGGGTCTCCAGGACAGGCGAGGCTTTCACCTTCGTGACGAACGAGGACACATCCATGGCATACACCATCGAGTCCATCCTCGGTGTGGCAGTGGAGCAGAAGACCCTGACCGGTTTCGACTACAGGAAGCCCAGGAGCGATGGACCGATCCATGCGGCCCGTCCGCAGCAGCAGAGGCGGCACGGATCGCGACCGGCAGCGAATATTCCGGCCGAGAAAAAACGCAGGGCCGGGGACAGCTACCGCATACAGATCGCCTGACACTGAGAACGGGAAAAGGGGCACGGTTCCACTTGAATGTTCTGAAAAGAGGAACGACCCCTTTTACCTCATGCTTTTCCCTGATTCACCTGCCTTGACAAGCAAGGGCACATTACTATTTCCTTGGCATGGTGGTACTATAGTCATGTGTCGGGGCCCGCACGCCCCGAGTCCGATTGAAGACGAGGAGGTAACCATGAAGAAGCCCAGGAGCAGGCCCATATTCGATGACAGCGATTTCCCCATCAGCCTGGTAAGGAAGAACTTCTTTAACGGAACCGGCTACTACATCGATGAGCTTATGGACAAGCCACTCATCGGCATCGTCAACTCGCAGACCGACATCAACCCCGGGCACATCCACCTCGACACCATCGCGCAGCGGGTGAAGGAGGGTGTGCACACGGCAGGCGGCATGCCCTTCGAGTTCAGCGTCCCCGCACCCTGCGACGGCATGACCGAGGGGCACGAAGGTATGCGCTTCGTCCTGGCGCAGCGGGACCTCATCGCCGACATCGTGGAGACCCATGTACGCAGCATGCGCTACGACGGCCTGGTCTGCGTGGCCAGCTGCGACAAGATCATACCCGGCATGATCATGGCACTAGGACGCCTTCGCATGCCCGCGATCTTCATAACCGGTGGCCCCAACGCCTGGCAGATCCGCTACAGGCCATCCATGAAGGGGCCGGTGGACCACAAGTACTACGACGACCTCGTGGACAAGCTCGCCACCGCGACCTGCGCCACCTGCGGCGCGTGCGAACTCATGGGGACCGCCAACACCATGCAGAGCCTCACCGAGGCGCTGGGACTCTCGCTGCCCCGCTCCGCCAACGTCCCGGCCTACCACGCGGAGAAGCTCATGTTTGCCCGTCAGGCCGGCAAGCGGATCGTGGAGATGGTCGAAGAGGACCTCACCACGGACAAGATCCTCACCATGAAGGCCATCGAGAACGCGCTGATCGTGGACCTGGCCATCGGCGGCTCCACCAACTCGACCCTCCACCTGCCTGCCATCGCCAGGGCCTGCGGACTGGAGCTCCCCCTGGAGCGGTTCAACGACTTCAACCGGAAGGTGCCGACCATCTGCGGCATATCGCCCAGCGGCCCCTACGGCATCACCGACCTGTACGTGGCAGGAGGGATACCGGCTGTGATGAAGCGGATCGCCGAAGACCTGCACCTGGATGCGCTCACGGCTTCGGGGCAGACCGTGGGCGATATCGTCGCCGCGGCGCAGGTCCTGGACGAGAAGGTCATACCGGAGAGGACCGCCCCCTTCTTCCCCGAGGGCGGCACGGTGGTGCTCACCGGCAATCTGGCTCCGGAGGGAGCGGTGGTGAAGCAGTCGGCCGTGGCTAAGGAATACCTTACCTTCACCGGAAGGGCCAGGATCTTCGAGTCCGAGCACAGCTGCCTGGCGGCCGTCAGGGAGAAGACCATCGTTTCCGGTGAGGTGGTGGTGATCCGGAACGAGGGCCCGCGTGGCGGGCCGGGCATGCCCGAGACCCTGGCGGTCACCATGGGGCTCGAGCTCTCCGGGGTAAGGGGCGTGGCGCTCATCACGGACGGCAGGTTCTCCGGGGCCACCGCAGGGCCATGCGTGGGGCACGTGTCCCCCGAGGCCAACGTGGGCGGGCCAATCGCGGCGGTCAAAGACGGGGACGAGATCACCATCGACATCCCCGGCAGGAGGCTTGAGGTGAAGCTGACCACTGAAGAGATCAACAAGCGGCTGGCCTCGTGGAAGGCCCCTGAGCGGGACATACCGGACGGCTTCATGCGGCGGTATGTGAAGCTGGTGTCCTCGGCTGCCCGGGGCGCGGTTCTGGAGTGAAGTCAAAGGAGGGGACGCTTCTCTTTACCCGAACAGTGATAATGGCTGGAAAGAGAAGCGTTCCCTATGTTCTGTTCACTTCTTTGGGAGTCGTATGATCTCTGTCAGTAAGTCGTACCTGTCGAAATAGACCTCGTTGCGCCGGATCCTGCCCTGGCCGTCAAACTGCACAAAGCAGACGCCGATGCATTCGATCACCCCGGGCCCGACAGGGATCCGTGCATGCCATTTGTTCAGGAAGCCGCCCTCCATGGGGATGGGCTCGATCTGCGTCCAGACCCATTCAGGGTTGGCCGCGAGGAGTTTGCGGAAGTATTTCAGCAACGCGTCCTTGCCCTTCACCCCCTGGGTTATGGCCGGGTCGAGGTACACCGCGTCATCGGAATAGAACTCAGCAAGCTTTTCCGGTTCGTTGCCGGTCCAGGCGGGCAGCCAGCGTGATGCGAATTCCCTGGCCTGTTCCCTGGTCATCATCATGCGATTGTCCTCCAGGATGTCTTCTTCTCGATTCTCCATAATAGACCTTTTCAGAAAGACAGACGACACTTTTTGACAATTCGTGAACGGGCATCGATTGCCCCCTGGGTTGGTGCAGCTCAGGCTGGACTACCTTGAAACCTGGAACCTGATCTTTATACTGGATAGAAGAAACCCGCAGGGACCTGATCCTGTACAGGAGGGGACGATGACCTATGACGAACTCAAACCGCGTATCGCCGGGGTATCCGTAGACGATCTTGACGAGAAGTCCGTCTCGTTGGAGTCACTGTGGCAGGGCAGGCGCATCGTGCTTGCCTTTCTCCGCCACTTCGGCTGAATGTTCGCACGGCAGCAGGCTGCTGCCCTCGTGGGCATCAAGGGAAGGCTGGACAGCGCCGGCGTCACGCTGGTCGCCGTGGGAAGCGGCAGCACCGAGGGTGCGAGACGGTTCGCCGAGAAGCTCCCGTTCGCCGGCGAGATGTACGTGAACCGGGACCTCAGCGCCTACCGGGCCTTCAAACTCGAGCGAGGCCTGTGGAAGACCCTGGGCCCGGCATCCATCATCCGCGGCATCCGGGCCATGATGGACGGGTTCCGCCAGGGCCGGACCGACGGCGACCTCTGGCAGCAGGGCGGCGTCTTTGTCCTGGGCCCGGGCGGGAAGATCCTCTTCGAGCACCGCAACGCCTCTGCCGGGGACCACGTGGACCTCGATGCGGTGATCGCGGCGTCCGTGGGATGATGGGGCACGTACCGCCCCGTCTCCTGGCCCGGACATCGAAACGCCCCTGGACAGGGGCCGGGGTGATCAGGTATAAGACAGACCGGTCGGTCTGTTTATGAAAGAAACCATACCGCTCAAAGGGCGCATCATCGAGGAGTCGCTGAAGCTCTTCTCCGTGAAGGGCTACATGAGCACGTCCACCACGGACATCATCCAGGCCGCCGACACGTCCAAGGGCGGTTTCTACAACCACTTCAGGTCCAAGGAGCAGCTCTTCCTCGAGACGCTCAGCGCCGCACGGAAGATCTGGAGGGAGAAGAACCTCCACGGCGTCGAAGGGGCCGCCCGGCCCCTGGAAAAGATCCGGATCATCCTGGAGAACTACCGCGACCGGTACCTGGCAGACTCGCACAACTTCCCGGGCGGGTGCATCTTCGTCAACCTGGCCATCGAGCTCTCCGACCAGGCGCCGGCGCTGGCCGTCGAGGTGAACGAGGGGTTCGTCCGGCTCAAGGGCATGATCCGCCGCCTTCTCGACGAGGAGAAGGCCGCAGGCGGCATACCGGCCTCAACGAACACCGAATCTGTCACGAACCTCGTCTTCACGGGGCTGCTCGGCGCGTGCGTGATGTACACGTCCGACAAGTCGATCCACAACCTGGACGCGGCGATATCGTCGCTCATAACGTACATACAGAATCTGGATACAGGGGGTAGCCATGGATAGGAAGACATACCTGGGACTGGTGGTACGGGAAGAGGAGGACAAGACGTACAAGAGGGCAGTGGAGGAGCTGTCCGTCGACAACCTCCCCGCAGGGGATGTGCTGGTCAGGGTGCTCTACTCGTCGCTCAACTACAAGGACATGCTCTCGGCCACCGGGAACAAGGGGGTGACCAGGAAGTACCCCCACACGCCGGGCATCGATGCGGCAGGCATTGTCGAGGAAAGCCGGTCTGCGGACGTCAAACCGGGCGACGAGGTGATCGTGACGAGCTACGACCTGGGCATGAACACCTCGGGCGGCCTCGGGCAGTTCATCAGGGTGCCGTCGGGCTGGGTCGTGAAGAAGCCGAAGAACCTGACCCTGCGCGAGAGCATGGTCTTCGGCACGGCAGGGTTCACCGCGGCGCTTTCGGTGCTGCGCCTGACCGACTTCGGCATCAAGGCCGCAGACGACGTCCTCGTGACCGGGGCCTGCGGCGGGGTGGGCAGCGTGGCGGTCTCCATGCTCTCACACACGGGGGTCAACGTGACCGCGCTGAACGACCTCACGGACAGGAAGGAGTACCTGGCGAAGATCGGCGCCGCACAGGTGATCGAGCCTGCCGAGTTCATCGACGAGAGCCCCAGGCCCATGCTCAAGGACCGGTGGACCGGGTGCGTGGAGACCCTGGGTGGCAGCGTGCTCACCTCGGCCATCCGCTCGATACGCGCCGAAGGGGCCATCACGTGCTGCGGCAACGTGGTGTCCGGTGACATCCACCTCACCGTGTACCCGTTCATCCTGCGCGGGGTGACGCTCTTCGGCATCGACTCGCAGAACTGCCCCATGACCCGGCGCACAAGGGCATGGGACATGCTCGCCGGGGAGTGGAAGTTCCCCTGGCTCGAGAGCCTGGCCTCAGAGATTCCGCTCGGCAGTGTGAATAATGCCATTGACAAGATCAAGGCGGGCGGCCACCAGGGTCGGTTCATCGTGAACCTGTGGGATTGAGGCGGATCGGGGAGGCAGCAGTGGACAGTGAACTCATTCGTCTGGAGCGGAACGGGCACGTGGCCGTGGTCACCATCAACCGGCCCGAAAGGAAGAACGCCTTCAACGAGGCCATGTTCGAGAGGATCGGCGTCATAGCTCAGGAGCTGAAGGAAAGGCCTTCGCGCGTCGTGGTGGTCACCGGTACGGGGGATTCGTCGTTCTGCGCCGGGTTCGACGTGAACCCTGACAACCCCATGGTGGAAAGCATCGTCAAGGCCATGTCCACCGGGGACAGGGGGCCATCGAAGAAGCTCATCCGGGACATCCGCACGGCCATCGACGCCTTCGTGTCCGTCCCGGCACCGATCATAGCGGCCCTGAACGGGATCGCCTACGGCGGTGGCGCCGAGCTCTCGGCCAGGTGCGACCTGCGGGTCATGGACCCGGATGCCGTGATCTGCTTTTCCGAGGTGCGCCTCGGTCTCATGCCGGACTGGGGCGGAGGCCCTGCGCTGGCACGCCTGATAGGCCCGTCCCGGGCCGCCGACCTGGTCCTCACGGCCCGGAAGGTGAGCGCGGACGAGGCCCTGAGCATGGGCCTGGTGAACCGGGTGAGCCGGAAGAACACGGCGCTGGGCGAGGCCGTCGCCCTGGCCCAGACCATTGCCGAAAACGGTCCCCGTGCGGTCAGGGCCGCGCTGAGCCTGTTCAGGCATGCGCAGGACATCCCCTACGGCGCCATGCTCGACAGGGAGGAGGAGCTCGCCACGGCACTCATCGCCTCGGGCGAGTGCGTCCACGGGGTGGGCGCGTTCCTGGAGAAGAAAAAGCCGGAGTTCCCGGATATACAGTAAGGTGGGTGCATTTATCCCCGAAGACTTGTGTATGACGGCATGCAGGCATCTCCATCTGGTCCTTCTGCCCCCGCAGAAAAGCAGGCTGCGCTGCCGGCACTGCCACCTGACCATCACCGCCGACGAGCTGCAGGGTGGGTGTTGCCCGGAATGTCTCGCAGTGGATGGCACGAGGCGGGATGACTTTGAGGAGGTCATGCCGGCAGGCCCGGAAAAGACCCGCTATCAGTGCGAGGAATGCGGCGTTATTATTGAATCAGAATAGAATGCAGGGCAGAGGTTCCATTCCGTACGGCAGGTCCCCCTCAGTCGGCGCCATAGTCATCGAGGAATTTCCTGGGGTTCAGGATCTCGATCCCCATGTAGTTCTTCACCGCGAGAAGGGCCTTGTCCCCAGAGATGATGCATTCCGCCTTCAATGCCACTGCGCATTCCATGAATTTGTCGTCATCCGGGTCTTCTCTTACTGCCCGGATCTTCGGGGTCCTGCCGGCGAAGATGCAATGGAAGCCCTGGGCAAAGAGGCTCAACAACTCCTTGATCTCCTGTTCCCTTTCAAGGCCGAGCCTGGCGAGCACCTCGATGTATTCATCCACAACATCACGGGAGAGGCAGAGGGTGACTTTCCCGGATTTCCACAGCTCGATGATCCCGCGGGGGTTGCCCCCGAAAAAGGACGAGACGAACACGTTCGTGTCGATGACGACCTTGTTCACGCCTTTCTCCGGGCTTCCTTGACGGCCTTTGCGACATCCTTTCCGGTCATGCCCCTGGATGCGAGCTTGTCGCCGATCCTGTCCCAGAGGCCATCGATGTATGAGCCCATGTCACGGTCACGGACGTACTCCTCGATGAGGGAGCGGACCACCTCGCTCGTGGACTTCCCTTCGGCCTTGGCGGCACGGCTCACCTTGTCCTTGAGCTCCGGTTCGATGCGGATGATCATCTGGCTCGACATGGCGGTATCTCCTGGAGAGCTATAATGTATATACGATATATACGATCGGCAGGATTGTCAATGGAGAACAGGGTGGGTCCATGAAAAGGCCCTGAGAATCGGGGCGCCGTATGGCGCTCTTCTATCAGAGGTGATAGGCAGGGCCGTTTTCTCAGGTAGGTAGCACGTCTAAAAGCCTTATCTGCAGCTGCAGGCCCTGGCTGTTGGATTTTTCTGATCCTTTTTCCCCTTTACCTCAGCCTGGCTAACACATGCCCTGATCTTTATACCCTTGTTACTGGTACATGCGTTGAAAATGAGAAACAGGTTCTTTGTGGTGGGATTCCCCCTGGGACCTACCATCCTCTGGAGGCTCTTGACTTTGGTGGATATCCTATCTGCTATGTCGCGTATCGATTCCGTTGCATTTAGGTAATCCCGAAGGAGGCTCTTGCCGGCATCGATATCTCCTGCCAGGAAACAGTTCAGCGCCTCTTCGAGCAGGTGGGCCCTGAATGCGGGGTCGTTCCTGACCCTCTTATGCACGGTTTCACGGAATGATTTCGTCAGCGCCATGGTCCATGGTTCAATGGTAAAATTCCTCAGAAAAAAATTTCCTTACCTCTCCGCTGCCGATCAGGCGGTTATAGATACGATAGTCCTTTCGCTCCCAGCGCAGTCTCCCCGCTATTATCGCCGGATGTACATTCAGCTGGTTTGCAAAGGCCAAGGCATCTGCAGGTGCATTGATCTTGAGGAGGTCTTTCAGTTTTTCCTGGGGGATCAGGGCATCCCGTGCGAACTTGTCTGCAAGCTCTTCTCTTCTGTCACCCGTTGCATCGAGGTCATCAATGAAGCAGTCCTGCGTATCATGCTTCAGGTGGAGATGCAGGTGAGCGAGCTCATGAAAGAGAGTAAACCAGAAGTTGTCAATCCTGTCGTAGCGCAGTGTCATGGCGATTACCGGTGTTCCGTCGTGGAGGCGCATGACAGCTCCATCCAGGTGTGTTTTCTGTAGATGCCTGAGGATCACCATATGGATACCCCGCTTGTTGAGAAACTCCTTGGCAAGGAGAGGGCCTTCTTTGAAACTGCTGATTTTCGAGAGGTCGTGGAAGAACTCTTTTGATGCCATCTCATCCCTGTACTTGACGGGCAGTGGGTTCTGCCGGGCAAGTATAGATACGCGAGCCGTCCATGCAAGAAGTGCATTTCTGTCCATCTTGGAACCGATGCGCACGTTTTGCCGACACAGTGCATCTTGAAGCTGTGCCTCCTTGAAGAAGATCCCCAGGAGGGTTTCCCCTTTGGCTTTGGCCTCCTTGAGCGTGCCATGAAAACCCGGGAACCACCGTCTCTTCGCCATCTCGGCAAGGGGAAACTTGGAGGGGTCCAGTTCCGAGCCCGGGTCGTGCGATGGCTCCTCGATCAGACTCTCCGCCGGGATACCGAGATGTTTGTGGATCGCCCGGATCATCTTGAGGGTCAGGGGGCGTTTCCCGCTGAGCACCTCCGAGACCTTGGATCTACTTCCCATATAAGGGATCATATCCCTTTTTGTGAGCCCCATCTGGTCCATGCGGAACTTGATCGCCTCCACTGGATCGGGTTTATCAAAGGGGAAATGATCTTCTTCATATTTTGACACGAGGAAGGCGAGGAGTTCAAGGGTATCGCCGTCCGGGGTCCCGAGGGCAGGATCCGAGGCCATCAATATGTCGATCTCGACCAGGGCTTTTCTGTAATCATCGTCTGTTTTTATCACCTTCACCATTGCCCCCTCCTTTCCTGAACTCCTCATTACAATGCAAGTTTATCGTATGCGGCATGGGTGCCGACCCAGAGAATCCGTATAACTCCGGCCTGGTATACAACCTTCACAACGAGCCGGTATCTGTTCCCTTTTATGTTGAATATGATCCTGTTGTCTTCAATGAAGCTTGCCGTTCTATATCTCTCCTTGATATCCTGCGGTCCTTTCCAGTCTGCCCTGAAAACCTCTTGTAACCAGCTATTCAGAGCACTTTTCGCATCCGAATGCCTCTTCATAAAGAGAATGAGCAGTTCGCGCCCGACCACATTCATCGATGGGATGACAGTAATACGTATCGGCAGGTATGTCAAGATAAAAGATCCCAAAATGGGAACATACTAATAAATGGTAATTGGGGAACAATAAAAGCTTTGACAACCGCGGGATTGAAATTTTAACAAATGATAGATGTACTTGATAGAAATAAGCAATTCAGGCAATATAATTTCAAGTTTAAAATTCATTATCCTGAAAGTGTGATGGATTGAAGCCCTCCCATGTCGTTTGATTATGAGACACGCATTGCAGCCTTTGAGTGGTTGAAGGGCCAGACGGGCATCCACGGGGATGTGCTCCCGCGGCGGCTGCTGGAAAAGGGGTTTGTCCATTCCGGTCAGAGAATACCCCTGATGTCGCCCCAAGGTATCTTCAGGCCGAAACGTCTCGACTATCCGCTCACCATAACCACTGCACCCGAAGGGCCGTATGACGACAGGATAAGCACTGATGGGTTGTTGAGCTACCGGTATCGGGGGAGTGATCCATCTCATCGTGACAACATTGGTCTGAGGAAGGCCATGAGGGATAAGGTGCCTCTGATCTACCTCTACGGGGTGGTTCCGGGCAAGTACATGGCAGTCTGGCCCGTGTACATCGTGGCAGACGATCCGGGAAGCCTCACGTTCACGGTTGCTGTGGATGACGCCTCAATGCTCTCTGCGGAAAGGCCCATGGACTATGAGCTGGCTGAACCGAGGAGGGCGTATATAACGTCACAGGTTAAGGTTCGGCTCCACCAGCGGGGATTCAGGGAGCGGGTAATCGATGCGTATAGGACCCAGTGTGCGTTCTGCAGGCTGAGACACGAGGAACTGCTGGATGCGGCGCACATCATCCCTGACACCGAGCCCGAGAGCAGACCGACTGTGAACAATGGAATTGCATTGTGCAAGCTGCATCATGCTGCGTTTGACAACTTCATTATCGGGGTGAGCCCCAGGTATGTCATCGAGGTGAGGGAGGATGTGTTAAAAGAGCATGACGGGCCCATGCTTCAGCACGGCATCAAGGAGCTGCACAGGCAGAGGATCATCCTGCCGCGCAGGGAAGAGTTCATGCCAGACAAGGGGTTTCTGGAGTGGAGGTATGAGAGGTTCAGGGAGGCCTCTTTATGACAGCGCAGACTTTGTCTTGAAATAAAATGATTCGATGGGGAGTTGAAATGAAAGTGAGATTACAGACCTTCTCCTTCCGTTTTGCAGAACAGGTATTGAATAGCAAGTTCACAACAAAGCAGGAGATCGAGGCAATCCTCAATGACAAGACTATTGACCTGTCTAAGATGTCACGGCCTGCATTCAACGAAAAGCTGGACCAGCTTTTCGTGATGAAGGGATGGGAAAGGCAGCCATCAGTTTTTGCAGAGACAAGTGATCCTGCCGCGAAGATGGACTTTCTCAAGGAAAGGGTGGGTATTGAAGTAGAATTTGGACACTCCTCATTCATTGGGATTGATCTGCTAAAGTTCAAGGTCGCTTCGTATTCAGGGCTCGATAAGATCGATATCGGGGTTTATGTTGTGACTACTAAAGAATTCCAGAAGGCCATGAAGAACGAGTTCAAGCAGAACTAAGAGGGTAGCCTTACTTACGAGAAGGTTGTCAGGTATCTTCCTCATTTCAAGAGTGCGATTCAGGTCCCGATCTATGTGATTGGGCTGGATCTATGAAATTCGAGCTATGAGCTGAATTAAGGAGTGCAACTCCAATCGGGAACGCCTTTTATAATATGTGCAATCGTGCATTCTGAATGCATAATTGCACAACAACAACCTGTTTATCATAGACGGATAAAGCCGAGATTTCTCCACCCACAACAGGATGTAACCATGCTATACTTCTCTTACTCAAATTTTATGGACGGCCTTTGCAGAATACCCCGTGGCTTGCCACGGGGATGAATGCATGCCTTGCCTAGGGGGTTCATAAGGGGGAGTGGAACGTCCCCCTTATCCATATAGGCCCTTGCGGTGTGGCATGGTATAGCAAGGGCATGACAGTGAAGCGAACGAGTCATGCGGTATATGAAACGAGCTACCATCTGGTTTGGTGCCCCAAATATCGGAAGAAGATATTCGCGCAAGAAGGCGTAAAGGAACGAGCGGAACGACTGATACGGGAAGTCAGCGAGGAATATGGATTTGAGATTATAGAAATGGAAGTTTCGCAAGAGCATGTTCACATCCTGTTGTCGTTTCCGCCGAAGCGATCAATTGGAGAAGTCGTGAGAATCATCAAGAGCGTGACAGCAAGGGAGTTGTTTCGCGAGTTCCCGTCATTGAAGAAGAGATTGTGGGCAGGGGAACTGTGGGAAGACGGATACTTTGCGAGAACCGTGGGAGACCGCATGACTCGTGAAGTGATTGAGAAATACATCGAACGCCATAGAGAAGTAACGCAAGGGCCTGTGCAGCTTGAGCTCAAGCTGCACTAAGATGCCCCGCGGCTTGCCGCGGGGAGTTTCACTGGAGAGGTATACAGTTGCCCAACCTGAAACTCATCGAGAGCAACCGGCTCGAGGTCCTTTCGCAGGCCCTTGCCACATCCCTCTCCACCCCGCTCTCATCCCCGCTCACCCCCGAGCTCATCGTAGTACAGAGCCGCGGCATGCAGCGGTGGCTCTCCATGGAGCTCGCCCGCATGCACGGCATCTGCTCCAATATCAAATGGCCATTCCCCAACACCTTCGTGCTCGACATGTTCTCCCGCATCCTGCCCGGTATCACGCAGCCCCCGCTCTTCGACAAGGACAGCCTGACGCTGCGCATCATGGACTGCCTGCCCGACCTCCTCACACACAGGCACTTTGCCCGCATCAAAGACTACCTGGAAAACGACGAGCAGGGCATGAAGCTCTACCAGTTCAGCTCCATGATGGCCGGCATCTATGACCAGTACGTCATCTTCAGGCCCGAGCTCATACTGGGCTGGGAAGATGGAAAATCAAAAGCTGCATACCCGGAGAACTGGCAGGCAATCCTCTGGAGAAAGGTCATCGAACGCAGCGACCCACACCACCGCGCCCGGCTCAAGCAGCTCTTTGCACAGGAAATCATACATGCCGACATATCCATGCTGCCCGAGCGGGTGTCCATCTTCGGCATCTCGTACCTGCCCGCATTCCACCTGGAGGTGCTCAAGGGCCTGTCCGCGTGTATCGATGTCGGCATCTACTGCCTGAACCCGTGCAGGGAATACTGGGCAGACATCATACCCGAGCGTCGCATGGCCAGGATCACTGAAAAGGATATGCACTGGGAGTCGTGCAACGACCTGCTTGCAGGCATGGGCAGGCTCGGCAGGAACTTCCTGGACATGGTCCTGGAACTGGATCCCGAACAGGTGGACCTCTTCGAAGAAACAGAGGGCATCACCATGCTCTCACAGGTCCAGGCCGACATCCTGAACCTGAGACCGCCCGGTGAAGAGGGAGTGAGGGAGGTGACCGACGGCGACCGCTCCATCCAGGTCCACTCCTGCCACAGCCCCATGCGGGAGACCGAGGTGCTCCTGGACACCCTGCTCGACCTGTTCGAAAAAGACCCGGACCTGGAGCCCCGGGACATCCTGGTCATGGCGCCTGACATCGAGGCATACGCGCCCTTCATCCGCGCCGTGTTCGACATGGACCGGGACGATGCGCGCCGCATCCCCTACAGCATCTCGGACCGGTCGTTCCGGAGGAGCTCCCGGCTCGCGGACGCGCTCATGGCAGTGCTCGACCTGGCAGGCCGGCGCTACGAGGCCTCCCTGGTCATGGACCTGCTCGACAAGGAGCCGGTGCGCACCAGGTTCGACCTGGACGAGGAGGCAGTGAGCGAAATCCACGCCTGGGTCACGGGCGCGGGCATCCGCTGGGGCAGGGACGGAAACGACAAGGTGGAACTGGGCCTGCCCGGGTTTGCGGAGAACACCTGGCAGTTCGGCCTCAGGCGCCTCCTGCTCGGCTATGCCATGGCAGAAGGAGAGGGGCTGTTCGCGGGGATCGCGCCCTTCGAAGGCATGGACCCTGGGTCTGCGGAGCTTTTAGGGAGATTCACAGACTTCGTGGAGAAGCTCTTTGCCGCCGTGGACGAGCTCAGGCAGGAGCGGGGGCCTGCTCAGTGGTCAGAGGTACTGCTGCGGATCATCGACGACCTGTTTACTGTTGACGAGGACGGCGTGCAGGAGATGCTGCACCTGAAGGCAGTGGTACGGGACCTGGAGAAGACAGGTCAGGATGCCGGGTTCAGGGGACGCCTGAGCTGCGACGTGGTGCGGCAGCACCTCGCAAAAGCCTTCGGCCACGCGGCAGAGGGGTCAGGGTTCCTGGAGCGAGGCGTCACCTTCTGCTCCATGCTGCCCATGCGGAGCATCCCGTTGAAGGTGATCTGCCTCATGGGCATGAACCACGAGGCCTTTCCCCGCAGGGACTATACAAGCGGACTCGACCTCACGGCCATGGACCAGCGCAGAGGCGACCGCTCGAGGCGCGACGACGACCTCTACCTCTTCCTCGAGGCGCTGCTCTCGGCCCGGAACGTGCTGTCCATCAGCTACATCGGCCAGGGCATCCAGGACAATGCCCCCATTCCGCCCTCCGTGGTGGTGAGCAGCCTGCTGGAGTACCTGGACCGATCCTTCGTGAATCCCGGGGTGGCCAGGAGCCACTGCCTCCAGGCGTTCAGCCCGAAGTACTTCACTGCAGGCACGGGCCTGTTCAGCTATTCGCAGGACAATGCCCTGGCAGCACGTGCACTGCGCAGGCAGGGACAGTCTGGGGCAAGGAGTGCGGAACTCGCCGATCCGGGGGAGGAGTTCAGGACAGTTGACCTGGAGCGCCTCCTGGAGTTCTTCCGGGGTCCGGCATGTTTCTTCCTCCGCCACCGGCTGGGTGCAACGCTGCCCTGGGAAGATGAGACCCTGCTCGACCGGGAGCCCTTCGAGCTGGCAGGGCTGGAGCGTTACGGCCTGCACCAGCGGATCCTCACGGAAAGGCTTGCGGGAAAGAGCATGGATGCCGACCTGGCACGGCTCAGGGCTGAAGGGGTGCTGCCCCACGGTGTGCCGGGTGAGCTGGCCCTTGCCGGTCTGGCCCGCGAGATAGACGCCTTTTACCCCCTCATAGAAAGGGCCATGGAAGGCCGTGACATGGTCAGGAAGGACCTGGCCCTCCCGGTGGACGGATTCACCGTCACCGGGTCAGTAAACAGCCTCGACGGGGCCGGGTTCCTCTCGTTCCGCTATGCCAAGGTCACGGGCAATGACCTCATGCGAGCCTGGCTCAGCCTGCTCCTGCTCCAGGCAGCGGACCCGGCGGCGCAGGCGACGGCCCTGCACATCCACAGGGAAGGACTGACCCGGATCAATGCCGTTGAAGAGCCCTTGACAGTGCTGAAGGAGTTCCTGGACGTCTACCGGCAGGGTCTGTGCAAACCCGTGCACCTCTTCCCGAAGAGCTCCCATGCCTATGCGGAGGCCATGAAGAAGTACGGTAAGGACAAGCGGGCCACCCAGGAGGCGCGCAGGACATGGGAGGGGAGCAGGTATCAGAGGGGCGAGGCAGGGGACGCGGCCCTGCTCCTCTGCTTTGCGGGCACCGATCCCCTGGACGACGAGTTCCGTGAGCTGGCCCTTGCCGTGTACGGCCCGATCCTCGATGCCATGGGGGCCGGCACATGAACAAGCCCCTGGACCTCAAGGCACTGGACCTGTCCGGAACCCACCTCATCGAGGCGAGCGCGGGCACGGGCAAGACCTACACCATCGCGTCGCTCTTCCTGCGGCTCCTCCTGGAAATGAAGGTTCCCGTGGAGTCCATTCTCGTGGTCACCTACACCGTGCCCGCCACGGACGAGCTCAAGACCAGGATCAGGGACAAGGTGCGCCAGGCACGCGACGCCTTCATGCAGGGGACAACGGACGATGAGTTCATAGCCTGGCTCATGGAAAGGGTGGCCGGCGGGGCACATGCCGTCGGCATCCTGGACGACGCCCTGGCAAGGTTCGACGAGACCGCCATCTCCACCATCCACGGGTTCTGCCAGCGCATGCTCAAGGAGATGGCCTTCGAGACCGCGAGCCCCTTCGAGACCGAGCTCGTCGCGGACCAGGCCGACCTGGTGGCGTCCATCGCGGACGATTTCTACCGCATGCGCATCACCGCCTGCGACATGCCCGAGTTCATCTCGTTCGCCCGTTCACGCAAGGTAAGCCCGGAGTGGCTCATGGGCCTTGCGGGGCAGAAGAACCTTGCCGCAGAGGTCATCCCCGGGGGTGGAAGTCAGGACAGGGCAGGGGACCTGGAGTCGCTGCTGGCAGCGTACCGGCAGGCGTTCACGGCACTGAAGGAGGCCTGGCCGGATGCCAGGGCAGAGGTGGAACGGCTCCTGAGCGACAGGGACGTCATCAACCAGACCACCCACAAGATCACCAGGATACCCGGGTATCTCGAGGAGATCGACCAGTACCTGGCCCTGGGGCCTGCCATGCTGTCCAATGCCGGGTGCCTGGCCAGGTTCACACCCGAGGCCGTGGGGAAGGCCACGAAGAAGGGCGGGAAGACACCGGAGCACCCGGTGTTCGACGTGTGCAGGGCATTGGTGGAGGGGGCCGCCGCCCTCGCAGCCGCCATGGAGGATGCGATCACCGGCATGAAGGTGGACTTCCTCGGCTTTCTGGACAGGGCGCTGGCGTGGCGCAAGGACAAACAGGGCGTCGTACACTTCGACGACCTGCTCATCAGGATGTACAAGGCCCTGCGGTCCCGGGGCGGCGAGGCCCTGGCGGAAACGGTGCGGGCCAGGTTTACCGCGGCGCTCATCGACGAGTTCCAGGACACGGACCCGCTGCAGTACGAGATATTCAGGAAATGCTTCGCGGGATCGACACTGTTCTTCATCGGCGATCCCAAGCAGGCAGTGTACAGCTTCCGGGGCGCGGACGTGTTCACCTATGCAAAGGCCGCTGCCGCAGTGGCGGAGACGAACACCCACACCCTGCTCCACAACTGGCGGAGTACCCCAGGCCTCATCGAGGCGGTGAACACGATGTTCTCCGGGGTGGCCGACCCGTTCGTGTTCGACTGGATACGCTTCGAGCCGGCCGAGCCCGCGCCGAAGAAAAACCGGAAGGACCTGGCCGGCGTGGACGGAGGGCCTCTCACGGTCTGGTTCCTGGAGGCAGAAGACGGGGCCCGGCTCACGGTGGAGCAGGCGAAACGTGCCGTGTGCAGGGCCGTGGCCTTCGAAATCTCCCGGCTCCTGAACCTTTCAGGAACGGGTGTCGTGACGCTCGGCAGCGAGGCGTTGAAACCCCGGGACATGGCCGTGCTCGTGCGCACCAACACCCAGGCGCGCATGGTCCGCGACACCCTGCACGACGCGCACATCCCCTGCGTGCTCTACAGCGACGAGAACGTGTTCGGCTCCCTGGAGGCCTTCGAGATGGAGATGCTGCTTTCTGCGCTGGCCGAGCCCACGCGCGAGGGGCTGGTGCGCACCGCGCTCATGACCCGCATCTTCGGCCTGGACGCAGCCGCCGTTGACGCTTTCGGCAGGGACGAGGCGGCGTGGGAGGGCTGGATCGAGCGGTTCCGGACCTGGCACGAGACCTGGGCGCGCTCCGGCTTCACGCCCATGATCCGCAGGCTCCTGGACGGTGAGCACGTGCGGGAGCGCCTGCTGGAACTGGACGGAGGCGAGCGGACCCTGACCAATGTGCTCCACATCGCCGAGCTCCTGGGCAGGACCGAGACGGCCGGGAAGCTCGGCATGCAGGGCCTGAGGAAATGGCTCGCTGAGCGCAGGGACCCATCGTTGCCCGGAAGCGACGAGTACCAGCTCAGGCTCGAGAGCGACGACGACGCGGTCCGCGTCATGACCGTGCACAAGAGCAAGGGTCTCGAGTTCCCGGTGGTTTTCTGCCCCTTTGCCTGGGGCGCTCCCAGAGAGGAGAAGGGGGAGGCGGTCCTGTTCCATGACGAGGCCAGGAACGCCGTGCTCGACCTGGGTTCTGCGGAGCAGGACGACCACCGCAGGCAGGCCGGACTCGAGGAGCTGGCCGAGAACGTGCGGCTCCTCTACGTGGCGCTGACCCGGGCCAGGGACCGGTGCTACGTGGCCTGGGGGGAGGTGATGGGCGCCGAACGATCGGCCATGGCCCATCTCCTGGGGCACCTCGGGGAGCAGGACCTGAGGGCGGGCCTGGAAGAGTACCTCGATCGGGAAACCGACCAAGCATGTGTCACGGATCTCCCCGAAGACCAGCCCGATCCGCTCGGGGCCGCTGCCGCCTCACCTGACGAGCCTGCGGCTCGCGTCTTCTCGCGGGCCGTTGACCGCACCTGGGGCATGGCCAGCTACACCTCGTTCATCCGCGGCCTGCACGCACAGGAAGAGGGTGCGGACCGGGACGTGCTGCCGTACAGCGCCGAGGACGGGGCAGAAGAAAAGGGCAAGAAGGTCAGGGATATCTTCTCCTTCCCCAGGGGAGCCAGGGCAGGCACGATCCTGCACGAGGTCTTCGAGAGGATCGACTTCACGGCAGGTGAAGCCGGCATGCGGTCCGTCGTGGGGGAGACGCTTGCAGGCCAGGGATTCGACCCAACATGGACCGATGCGGTCACCTCCATGGTGCGCAGGGTCCTCGACGTGGACCTGGGCGGGTTCAGCCTGGCAGGGGTGCGAGACGGCGATCGGCTCACCGAGCTGGAGTTCATGTACCCTATCAGGACCGTCACGCCCGAGGTCCTGGTCGGGGCACTCGAGGGGTCCATGCAGGGCGGCCTGCCTGTGCCGACTTCCCGTTTCTCCTTCGACCCTGTCAGGGGCTTTCTCCGGGGGTTCATGGACCTGGTGTTCCGCCACGACGGGAAATATTATCTCGTCGACTGGAAATCCAACCACCTGGGCGACCATGTGGAGGACTACAGCCAGGACGCGCTCTCGCATGTCATGGTCAGGGACGGCTACGTGCTCCAGTACCACCTCTACTGCGTGGCGCTCCATCGGTATCTGGGGCAGCGGCTTGAGGGGTATGACTATGACGAGCACTTCGGCGGGGTGTTCTACGTGTTCCTGCGGGGCGTGGACCCGGGCAGGGGGATGGCATGCGGGGTGTTCCGGGCCAGGCCCGGGCGGGAAGTGATCGGGACCCTGGAGGGCATGATCGTGGATGGCGGGTTGAAAGGAGGGGGGCAATCCCATGCATGATATGCCCCTCCCCGGATCCCTCTTCGACCCCATAGACCTGCACTTCGCCAGGTTCATGCTGAAGCTTTCGGGTTCGACGGACAGGAAACTGGCCCTGGCCGCATCCCTTCTCAGCAGGCTCAGCAGAGAAGGGCATACCTGCATGGACCTGCACGACCCCTTCGGATCCAGCCCGTCGGAAGAAGCGGTTGACGGTGTTGAGGTTCCCGGTTTCGATGCATGGTTTGCAGCCCTCGGGTCAGAGCAGGTGGTGGGCAGGCCGGGGGACTGTCGGCCGCTTATCCTGGACGAGGCGGGAAGACTCTACCTGCACCGCAGTTACGGGCACGAGCGGAAGCTTGCCGACACGCTGCGCGCCCTCAATGCCCGTGAGAGGCCGTTCGACGAGGCTGTGTTCGTGCGCGCCATGGGGCGCATGTTCCCCGCAGGAGCAACGGACGGCGACCCCTGGCCGATGATCGCGGCTGCAATTGCCGTGAGCCGGTCCCTGTGCGTGATAACGGGCGGGCCGGGCACGGGAAAGACCACGCTCGTGGTGAAGATCCTGGCCCTGCTCCTCGGCCAGGAACCTGGGCTGAGGATCGCCCTGGCGGCGCCTACGGGAAAGGCTGCGCACAGGATCGCCGAAGCTGTTCAACGCGGCGTGGCGCACCTCGACAGCGACGCCGGCATCAAGGACAGGATTCCCCGGGAGGCCTCCACGATCCACCGGCTCCTCGGTCTGGGCTCGGGGACGCGGGCTCGTAACCGGCAGGCAGGGAAGACCCTGACAGCCGACGTGGTGGTCATCGACGAGGCATCCATGGCCGACCTGGCGCTCATGGCCACTCTCGCAGGTGCACTCGGGGATGATGCACGGCTCGTCCTGCTGGGAGACCGGAACCAGCTCGCATCCGTGGCAGCCGGGTATGTGCTGGGAGACATCTGCGACACCGGGGGTGTCCATGCATACTCGACGGGGTTTGCGGACATGGCTTCCCGTGTCACCGGGATCACGGTTCCTTCAGGCGGATCCGCGGGCATGCAGGACTCCGTCGTGGAGCTCACCAGGACCTACCGGTTCAGGGAGGACAGCCCCATCTTCGCACTGAGCGCTGCTGTCAACCGGGGTGATGCCGCCGGGGCCCTCGATATCCTCGGGTCCGGTGCGGGTGACGAGCTCAAGGGGCGTGTTCTGCCCCGTCCCGATGCCCTGGAGGCCACGCTGCGCGATTGTATCGTCGAAGGGTACAGGAGATTCCTCGCCGCTGACGATCCCCTCGACCGGCTCCGCCGCTTCGAGGAGTTCCGCGTGCTCTGTCCGGTCCGTGACGGTCCCTACGGGGTCACGGCCATGACCCGCCTCATTGAGTGCATACTCGCCGGGGCGGGCATGCTGGAGCCTGCTGAGCAGTTCTACAGCGGCAGGCCCGTGCTCGTCACCGAGAACGACTACACCCTGGGCCTGTTCAACGGAGACATAGGAATCGTGGTCCGCGAAGGCGACACCCTGCGCGCATGCTTCACGGCCGGCAACGGATCTGTCCGCAGGATTTCGCCCCTGCGGATGCCTGCCCATGAAACCGCCTGGGCCATGACCGTGCATAAAAGCCAGGGCTCGGAGTTCGACCGCGTGCTGTTCGTGCTTCCTGACCGTGACTCTCCTGTGCTCACCCGTGAGCTGATCTATACGGGAATCACCCGGGCCCGGAACTCGCTGGAGATCTGGACCAGGGACGAGATCCTCGCCGGTGCCGTTTCCAGGCGGACGCTGCGTGGTTCGGGACTGGGCAGCCTCCTCTGGGGTACGCAAAGGTGAGGGAAGGCGCCCCGTGCATGACGGGGGTCACCCGGTGCCACGGTATGCACTCCTGAGAAACCGAGGGACCGGGAGCTTCTGAGGGCCCTGCACGGTACTTAAAAATATTGACGGAAATACCGATGGAATACATGGGGCATGGGCGTGCCCGATGGGACCGGGTACGCGTGTCTCGTTCATACCTGGAGGAGAGATGGGCAGACGTCCCGCGGAAGAGGACCTCACCGGAAGGATACGGGAACTCGAGGAAGAGATCCTGCAGCTCAGGAACTCTGTGGACAAGGAAGACGAGAAGCACCGGAGGGTCCTGGAGAATATCGAGGAAGGGTACTACGAGCTCGATCTGAAAGGAAACATCATATCCTTCAACCGGGTTGCCGGTTCCCTGCTGGGATACGAGGCCGAGGAGATTCTCGGCAAGAGCTACCGGGAATATACCAGCCCCGCCACGGCACGCCGCATGTACGAGGTGTTCCATCGCATCTACGAAACCGGCTGTGCCGAACGGCTCGTGAATTACGAGGTCATGTCCAGGGACGGCTCCGTGCGAACCCACGAGATGTCCGCCGGCCTCATGAAGGACGACAGGGGAGACCCGAGGGGATTCCATGTCCTTGTCCGTGATGTGACCGCACGGAAAGAGGCCGAAATGCTCCTGAAGAGGAGCGAGGAGCGCTACCGCACCATCTTCGAGAACACGGGCAACGCCACGATCCTCATCGCCGAGGACACGACCATTCTGCTCGCCAATTCCAACTTCGAGAGGCTCACCGGTTACACGAAGGCCGAGATTGAAGGGAAGATGAGCTGGACCGTGTTCGTCGTCCCGGAAGACCTGGAGCGGATGAAGCGATCCCATGCGAAGAGGAGACAGGAAGGCCGCGGCGTTCTCCCTTCGTACGAGTTCAGGCTCATGGCCCGCAGCGGTGATATCCGTGACATCTTCCTCACCGTGGCGCTGATACCGGGAACCGAGGAGAGCCTTGCCTCGTGCATGGACATCACGGACCGCAAGCGGGCCGAGATGGATGCCCGCCGGAATGAAGAACGTTACAGGAGCATCCTGGAAAGCATGGAGGAGGCTTACTACGAGGTAGACCTCAAGGGCAACTTCACCTTCTTCAACTCACGGGCCGTGAACCGCCTCGGCTACACCATCGAGGAACTCTCGGGAATGAACTACCGCCGGTACATGGATGAGGAGGAGGCGCGGAAAGTATTCGATGCCTATCATCGAGTCTTCCGCACGGGTGAGCCCACCAGCGGGTTTGCCTGGCAGCTCAAGGACAAGACGGGCAAGACGATCTCGGTCGAGGCATCCATATCCCTGCGGCGGGATGCCGCCGGCAGGCCCATCGGATTCATGGGCGTCGTCCGGGACATCACCCAGCGGAAAAAGGCCGAGGCCGCCCTGCGTCAGAGCGAAGAACGGTATCGCACCATCCTGGAGATTATGGACGAAGCATACTTCGAACTGGATCTCACGGGGAACTACACCTATGTGAACGATGCCCTCTGCCGGATCATGGGCTATGCCAGGGCAGAGCTCCTGGGCATGAACAACCGGGCGTACACCTCGGCAGAGACCGCGAAGCAGGCTTACAGGACCTTCGCCGAGATCCTCCGCACCGGGGTGGCCCAGACCATGGTGGACTACGAGGTGATCAGGAAGGATGGGACCAGGATCACGGTCGAGTTCTCCGCGTCGATCATGAGGGGACTCTCGGGCGAGGTCGTCGGGTTCAAGGGGGTGGGCAGGGATGTTACCGAAAGGATCAAGGCGGAGAAGGCCCTCAAGGACAGTGAACGGAAGTACAGGCTGCTCGCGGAGAATCTGCGGGACGTGATATGGGTCCTCGATGCCGATCTGAAGTATGTCTATGTAAGCCCTTCCGTGATGCAGCTCAGGGGATATACCCCCGAGGAGGCCATGAAGCAGACCATGGATCAGGTCCTTGCCCCGGAGTCATACCAGCATGCAGTCGATCTCTTCACCCGGGAGCGTGCGTTCGAGTTCGGCGGCCGGAAACACGGCAGGGACTGGACCATGAACCTCGATCTCGAAATGATCCGTAAGGACGGATCGAGGGTGTGGACCGAGGTCACGCTGAATATCCTCTATGACGAGCATGGAGAACCGGAAGGGTTGCTTGGCATAACCCACGACATCAGCGACCGGAGAAAGGCCGAGGAGGCGATCAGGCAGAGCGAGGAGCGCTACCGGACCATCTTCGAGAACACGGCCACCGCGAACATCATCGTGGCAGAGGAC
This sequence comes from Deltaproteobacteria bacterium, assembly GCA_017992605.1. Classification (GTDB taxonomy): domain Bacteria; phylum Desulfobacterota; class Desulfomonilia; order UBA1062; family UBA1062; genus MWEI01. Next base: position 143,976 of record JAGOOG010000004.1, on the reverse strand, counting down.
ACCACCATACTGCTGGCCAATGCCAATTTCGAGAAGCTCGTCGGTTACTCGCGCGAAGAGCTGGAGGGTAAGATGAGCTGGACGTCCTTCGTGGCGGAGGAAGACCTCGAGATCATGAAACAGAGGCACACCCTGAGGAGGACCGACCCCGGTGCGGTCATCAGTGCCTATGAATTCAAGGCGCGGGTCAGGTCGGGAGAGATACGCAACCTCTACATGAGCGTCTCCATGATCCCGGGGACGAGAGAAAGCGTCGCGTCTCTCATCGACATGACCGATCGCAGGAAGGCGGAAGACGCCCTCAGACAGAGCGAGGAGCGTTTCCGCGACCTGGCCAGGCTCCTGCCCGAAACGGTGTTCGAGATGGACACCAGCGGGAAGGTCACCTTCATCAACGAGATCTCCCTGGAACGGTTCGGTTTCACCCTGGAGGACCTGGAGCGCGGGGTGAACGTCCTGGATGTCATGGCGCCCCACGACCACGAACGCGCGATCAGGAATTACACGCGGGTCATGCAGGGCGAGCGACTCGGGCTCAACGAGTATACCGCACGGAAGAAGGACGGCACCACATTCCCCGTACTCATCCACACGACGCCCATATGCCGGGAGGGCGAATATGTCGGGCTCAGGGGCTTTCTCGTGGACGTCACCGAGAAGAAGAGCCTGGAAGAGCAGCTCATGCGGGCCCAGAAGCTCGAGGCCATCGGAACCCTGGCCGGCGGCATAGCCCATGACTTCAACAACCTGCTCATGGGCATCCTGGGGAACATCTCCCTCATGCTCATGCATTACGACGAATCTCATGCCTTCCACGACCGCCTCAAGAGCATGGAAGAATATGTCCAGCGGGGATCCGGCCTGACCAAGCAGCTCCTGGGCTTTGCCCGGGGTGGCAAGTACGAGGTGAAGCCGACGGACCTCGGTGAATTCGTCCGCAGGAGTGCGGAGATGTTCGGGAGGACCAAGAGGGAGATCAGGATACATCACAAGTCGTCCGAGGATCTCTGGGCCGTCGAGGTGGACCGTGGCCAGATGGAGCAGGTGATGCTCAACCTGTTCGTGAATTCATGGCAGGCCATGCCGGGCGGAGGCGATCTGTATCTCTCCGTGGAGAACGCTCAACTCACTGACGATGAGGTCAGCCCCTATGGCATCGGCCCGGGCCGATTTGTCAAGGTCACGGTCACGGACACGGGGATCGGTATGGACGAGGCCATCAAGGCCCGCATCTTCGAGCCGTTCTTCTCCACCAAGGAGCGCGGACGCGGGACAGGGCTCGGCCTGGCATCGGTGTACGGGATCATCAAGAACCACGGGGGATTCGTCCTGGTCGAGAGCGAGAAGGACATAGGGACGTCCTTCATGGTGTATCTCCCTGCATCGCAGAAGGTCATCGAGCGCGAGAAGCAGGCCTCGGAAAAGATCCACACGGGCAGGGAAACGATCCTCGTCATCGACGACGAAGAGATGATCGTGGAGGTCGGGGCCGGGATGCTCGAGAGCCTCGGATACAGGGTGCTGACCGCCAACGGAGGACGGCAGGGCCTCCAGATCTTCGATCAGAACAGGGAGACCATCGATCTCGTGATCCTCGACATGATCATGCCGGATTTCGGGGGCAGGGAAACCTTCGAGGCCCTGCGGCGGCAGGATCCGGGTGTGAAGGTCCTCCTCTCGAGCGGGTACAGCCTCGATGGGCAGGCCAAGGAGATCCTGACCGGCGGCTGCAGGGGCTTCATCCAGAAGCCTTTCACCATGGCCGAGCTGTCGAAGAAGATCAGGCACATACTGGATGGGGACTGACCGAGGCGCTGCACCCGTGCCGTGTCCAGTGAATATCCGTTCCTGTGGCGGGGGCCGGGTTCTAGAAATGCACGCGTGAAGGCGAGTTGAGATCCGCGAAGGTGCCGTTTCCGAGCTGGCCTTCCCAGTTCGCACCCCAGGCCCAGGTAGCCCCGTCGGTCCCGATCGCCATGACGTGGTGATACGAGGCATTCACTGTTGACCAGTTTTTGTCGGCGCCGACCTCGAGCGGTATCAGGCTGTCGATGTTCGTGGAGTCTCCGAGCTGCCCGTAGTAGTTGGAACCCCAGGCCCACAGGGTGCCGTCACCCTTGATGCCCAGGCTGAAATCCCTGGATGCGCACACGGCAACCCAGCCTGACCCTGCATCGATGAACGCGGGGTAGTCTTTCAGGGTCATGGAGTTGTCCCCGAGCTGACCGAAGTCGTTGTTGCCCCATGCCCAGAGCGTGCTGTCCGATTTGACGGCAAGGGTGTGTTCCCCTCCAGCGCTCACATGGGTCCAGTCCGTGTCTGAACCAACCTGCACGGGCCTGGACTGGGAGAACCCCCTGCCGATGCCGAGCTGGCCGTGGAAGTTGTTCCCCCAGGCCCACAGGGTACCATCGGTTTTCAGGGCGACGGTGTGATCGGACCCGGCGCTGACCTGTGCCCAATCAGTGCCGTTCCCGACCCTTGCCGGTGTGAGTCCGGACTGCTGGACCCCGATCCCGAGCTGCCCATCGTCATTCCTTCCCCAGGCCCAGAGGGAACCGTCGGATTTGAGCGCCAGGGAGAACCCACCGCCGGCACTCATGGAAACCCAGTCGCTGTCTGAACCGACCCGGACGGGACTATTCCTGCTGCCCCAGGAGCCTATGCCGAGCGAACCGTTGGACCCCCATGCCCACAGGGTTCCGTCGGCCTTGAGACCCAGGGAGAAGTAATGCCCCGCGCTGGCGGCGATCCAGTCCGTGTCCGTACCGACCTGCACCGGCGTGTTGCTGTTTTCCCAGGTGCCGTCGCCGAGCTGGCCGTTGACGTTGAACCCCCATGCCCAGAGCGTTCCGTCGGCGCTGACGGCAAGGCTGTGGTTTGCGCCCGCGCTGACCGACACGCTTGTCATGAGCTCTTCCGGGGTTGCCCTGCCCCCGTCGCCGTCATCACTGCAGGCGCACAGAGCGGACAGAAGCATGCACAGTGCGACGATGGCAGCGGGGTGTCTCATCATGGAACCTCCTGTGTCCGGTTGTCTTCATGCCTGCATAATGGAAGAGAAGGGGATCCCTCTTCGGCATCCCCCCCGAGAGCAAGAACATTCCAATGCAAGATCATAATTTTCTAGCAATAATTATGCAATCTTCTGCAGCCAAATGTTTCAAGGGGTTATCGTGGCCGACCATGAGAACATGCGGGGAACATGAGAAAAATGTTTCCACATGGCGGAAGATGATTCTCCATGGGTACGGTTCGGCCTGCTTCTGTGAAAAAGAGAATCGTCCCTGCCACCCTCACTCGTCACGGTACATCTCCTCGATGAGATCCTTGTACTGCTTGGCAATGGCGGCCCGCTTGACCTTCATGGTGGGCGTCACCTCGCCGTCTTCGGTGTAGAGCTTCTTGTCGAGCAGGCGGATCTTGCGGATGTTCTCCACCCGGGCGATCTGCTTGTTCACCTTGGTGACCTCCTCCTCGATGAGCTTGATGACCTCCTCGGTCCTGGTGAGGCTTGCGAAGGTCGTGTACTGCACCTTGTGGTCCTGGGCGTACTTCACCACGTTCTCCTCGTCGATGACGATGATTGCGCTGATGAACTTGCGACGGTCGCCGATGACCACGGCGTCGTTGATGTAGGGCGAGAACTTGAGCAGGTTCTCGATGTACTGGGGCGCCACGTTCTTGCCACCCGCCGTGATGATGAGGTCCTTCTTGCGGTCCGTTATCTTGAGGTAGCCCTCCGCGTCGATCTCTCCCACATCGCCCGTGTGGAACCAGCCGCCCTCCAGGGCGGACGCCGTGGCCCCCTCCTCCTTGAAGTAGCCCTTGAACACGCCCCCGTGGCGAATGAGGATCTCGCCGTCGTCCGCGATCATCACCTCGGACCCGGGAAGGGCCCTGCCCACGGTGCCGAGCTTGAAGTGCTCCTCGTCGGAGATGTGGGTGATGCCCGTGGTCTCGGTCAGCCCGTAGCCCTCGCGGATGGGGATGCCGATGGACTGGAAGAACTTGAGGATTTCATGCGAGATGGGGGCCGCACCGGAGAACCCCAGACGCACCCGGTCGAAGCCGAGCCGCTCCTTGAGCTTCCAGAATACGCAGAAATAGGCCAGCCCGTAGGCGATGTTCAGGTAGAGCGGGACAGGCTTCCTGTCGAGCTTGTAGGCGTTGTAGACCGAGCCGATCTTGTAGGCGATGCCGAACACGGTCCGTTTGAACCAGGTGGCGTCAGCCATCTTGAGCACGATGCCCGAGTGGTATTTCTCCCAGATCCTGGGCACGGCGTGGAACAGGGTGGGTGAAACGTCGCGGAGGTCGTTCATGACCGTGTCGGTGTTCTCGGTGAAGTTCACCGTATGTCCCACGCTCAGGTGCATCATGAGATCGAAGATCTGCTCGTACACGTGGTTCAGGGGCAAAAACGAGATGGTCTCGTCCTCCACGTGCATCCTGGTGATCTCCAGGTTCGCCTTGGCGATCCACAGGTAGTTCTCGTGGGCGATCATGGCGCCCTTGGGCGGACCGGTGGTCCCCGAGGTGTAGATGATGGACGCGATCTCTTCGGCATTCCCCTCGTCCACGATCCGCTCGAACAGCCCGGGGTTCTCTGCATCGGTTTTCACGCCGAGCTCGAGCAGGTCGTCGAAACTCATGAGCAGAGGGTCCTCGAAGTGCCTGAGCCCTTCCATGTCCCAGACGATGGCCTTGCGCAGCCCGGGGGTGTTGGGACGGCATTCCAGGGCCTTGTCGAATTGCTCCTCGTCCTCGCAGAAGAAGATCACCGACTCGGAGTGGCCCACCACGTACTCGCACTCCGCGGCCGGGTTCGTGGTGTACACACCCACGAAGGTGGCGCCCAGCGACATGACGCCCAGGGCCGAAAAGAGCCACTCGGGCTTGTTCTCGCCCACGATGGCCACGTGGTCGCCGCGCTTCACGCCCAGGGCGTGGAGCCCCATGGCCACCTTCTTGACGTTTTCGTAGTACTGGCGCCACGAGACGTCGTGCCAGATGCCGTAGTCCTTCATCCGCATGGCCACGCGGTCGGGCTGCTGCTTCACGAGATTTCTCAGGGCCTGGGGCAGGGTCTTCACCTCATCCATGCGAAGCTCCTTTTCTCTCGCTGTCTTGGGGCCTACCTGAACCTCACCTTTCTCCGATAGCGCTTGTAGCCCTTCACCGACTGCTCAGTGGCGATGCCCAGGTAGAACTCCTTGACGTCCTCGTCCTCCCTGAGCACCTCGGGCTTGTCGGCGCGGACGATCCGGCCGTTCTCCATGAGAAAGGCATAGGTGGAATACTTCAGGGCCATGTTCACGTTCTGCTCCACGAGCAGGATGGTGACGCCCTGGGCATTGATGTTCCGTATGATGGTGAAGATCTCCTTGGTGAGCAGGGGGGAGAGACCCAGAGACGGTTCGTCCAGCATGAGGAGCTTGGGGCGGGTCATGAGCGCCCTGCCGATGGCCAGCATCTGCTGCTCGCCGCCGCTGAGGTATCCCGCCTGCTGGTTCCTGCGCTCCCTCAGGATGGGGAACTGGTTGAGCACCGTCTCGATGTCCTCCTGGACACCCCTGCGGTCACCGCGGGTATAGGAGCCCATGAGGATGTTCTCCATGACCGTGAGCTCGGGGAACACCTCGCGGCCCTCGGGTACGTAGCTGATGCCGAGGCGCACGATCTCCTCGGTGTCCATGCGGTCGATGCGCTTTCCCATGAACTCGATGGTGCCCTTCTCGGGCTGGTCGTCGTCCAGCAGGCGCATGATGGTCTTGAGCGTCGTGCTCTTGCCGGCGCCGTTGCTGCCCAGCAGTGCCACGATGTCGCCCTGCTTGATCTCGAAGGATATGCCGTGCAGGGCCCTGATCAGGTCGTACCACGTCTCGATGTTCTTGACCGCCAGCATCATTCCTCCTCGCCCAGATAGGCTGCGATGACATCCGGGTGCTTCTGGACGTCCGACGGGACCCCCACGGTGATCTCCACGCCCTGGTTGATGGCCAGTATCTTGTCGGAGATACCCATGACCATGTTCATGTCGTGCTCGATGAGCAGGATGGTCACCTGGTAGTCCTCCTGGATGTCCTTGATCCATATGCGGAGGTCGTCCTTCTCCTCGGTGTTCATGCCGGCCGACGGTTCGTCCAGGAGAAGCACCTTGGGCTCCAGGGCCAGGGCGCGGCCCAGCTCCACGAGCTTGCGCTTGCCGTAGGGCAGGCTGCTCACGAACTGGTCGCGTACGGACTGGAGCTCGAGGAAGTCGACGATGCGTTCCACGATCTCCCGGTTCTTCACCTCTTCCCTGGCGGTTGACGACCACTTGCCCCACATGAAGGCGCCCCGGAGGATCCCGGTCTTCATGTGGATGTGCCTGCCGAGCATGAGGTTGTCCATGACCGAGGCGTTGCCGAAGAGCTGGATGTTCTGGAAGGTCCGGGCGATGCCCCTGCGGGCTATCTTGTCGGGGCGGTATCCCACCAGGTCCTCGTCGTCCAGGATGACCCTGCCCGAGTCGGGTTTGTAGATGCCGCTGATCATGTTGAAGATGGTGGTCTTGCCGCTGCCGTTGGGCCCTATGATGGAGAAGATGGAGTTCTTCTCCACCTCGAAGCTCGCCGACGACACGGCCTTGATCCCTCCGAAGCTGATACCCAGGTTCTCGATCTTGAAGTGCGTCATGCGCGAGCACCCCTTCCCGTCATCTCGGGGCCGGTCCAAGGCGGCCCCGGGCCGAGTCTTTCCTGTACGGTACCCGCCGGTGCGGGGCAGGCCCCGCACCGGTTTTCACGTCATTTCTTCCACGTGGCCAGGTCGTTGGACGTCCAGTCCTGCAGCAGAGTGTAGCTGCCGCCGGGGCCGCACTTCTGTATCTGGACCGAATCGGTGCCCTGGTGGCACTTTTCAGACCAGTTGATGGGCGCGCCCAGGCCTTTCCAGTTCTTGAATCCGTTCAGTTCCCTGATGCAGGCCTCGGTGCTGAGCTTCGGACCGACCCGCTTGAGAGCCTCCACCAGAGGTTCGAAGAAGAGGATGCCGGCCAGCGGGTAGGTTCCCCACCGTTCCTCTGGCGCAAACTTCTTGGCCGCCTCCCGGTACTTTGTCACCAGGGGGTCCGTGGAATCCGGCGGAGGGACGAACGCCGCCGTGATGACACCCTCGAAAAGCCCTCCGGTTATCTTGTGCATCATCGGGTAGTCGGAGAGGCCGTCAAAGGCGATCCACTGTGGTTTGTACCCGATGGTCTGGCAGGTCTTGAGCGTGATGACCGCCAGGGTGGGGCTCACCCACATGCGGACGCATTCCGCCCCGGAGTTCTTCATCCTGAGCATCTGGGACGACAGGTCCTTTTCGGTGGGCTCCACCGGGGTTTCTTCCACGGGTGTCATCTTGTAGGTAGCCAGACGCTGCCTGCAACCTGTCAGACCACCCTTGCCGAACACGTCGTTCTGGTAGACGAAGCCGATCTTCTTGTACCCGAGATTCTCCACCGCATACCTCGTGACGATGCTTGCCTCGTCCTGGAATAGCGGATAAGAGCAGAACCGGTAAGGGCTCGGCATGCCGTTCTTGTCCCGGTCATCCACGGTATTGAGTGCAGCCGTGCCGGGAACGACCCAGAGGACCTTGTTCTTCGCCAGGTACTCCTTCACCGCCTGTCCGCCCGCCCCGGAGACACCGCCGGTGAAGGCAAAGATACCGTGTTTCTCCACGAGCTCCTTGACCACCAGCTGTGCCACGGCCGGATTGTACTGGTCGTCGCGGATGAAGTACTTGATCTTCCTTCCATGAATGCCGCCCTCTGCATTTACGACGTCAGCGAGGATGGCTCCTCCCCGGGCAACCGCACCCCATGGGGCGGCCGGCCCTGTCTGGGGTCCGAACTGGCCGACGCGGATCTCCTTGTCGTCGAAGCCCGGCATGGCTGCACCGGACGCTGACGGCATGGCCACGATGCAGAGAGTTCCCACGATCGCGATAAGATGCCGTAGTCTCATCACAGCTAGCTCCTTTTATTCGGCGGGAGAAGCCCTGGAAAAGGCTTCTCCCGCCGACCTTTCATTTCTTCCACGTGGCCAGGTCGTTGGACGTCCAGTCCTGCAGCAGGATGTACTCGACGTTCGGGCCGCACTTCTGGACCTGGATCGAGTCCGTACCCTGGTGGATCTGAGGTGTCCACGTGACCTTGGGTCCGATGGTCTGATGGTCCCTGATCGAATTGAGCGCCTTCAGGCATGCCTCGGTGCTCAGGTTCGGTCCCACGCGCTTGAGGGCCTCCACCAGAGGATCTGCGAAGACGACGCCGGCGAGGAAGAAGGTTCCCCACCGCTCTTCGGGGGCGTACTTCTTGGCTGCCTCCCGGTACATGTTCAGGAGAGGGTGGTCCGCCGTGGGCGTCATGCCGAAGGCCCCGGTGATCACCCCTTCCCAGAGACCTCCGGTGATCTTATGCATGAGGCCATAGTCGGACAGGGTGTTGGAGGACACCCACTGGGGCTTGTACCCGATGGTGGCGCAGGTCTTCAGGGCTATGGTGGCCACCGTGGGGTTCACGAACATGAGGACCACCTCCGCACCCGAGTTCTTGAACTTGAGCATCTGGGAGGAGAGGTCCTTCTCCCCGGGTTCCACCGGAATCTCCTCGATGAACTTCATCTTGTAGGTGGCAAGACGCTTCCTGCCTCCTTCGAGACCGTCCTTCCCATAGGCATCGTTCTGGTAGAAAAACCCGATCTTCTTCGCCTTGAGCTTTTCCACGACGAACTTGGTCAGGATGCTCCCCTCGTCCTCGTAGAGGGGATACACTGCAAAGACATAGGGTTTTGCCGGGAAGACGAACTGGGTGATGGCGGCTGACGGCCCCACCCAGATGACCTTTTTCTCCTGGAGGTAGTCCATGACGGCCAGGCCGCAGGCGCCCCCCACGCCGCCCACGAAGGCGAAGACACCTTCGCGTTCCACGAGTTCCTTGACCACCGCCTTGGTCTGGGCAGGGTTGTACTGGTCGTCGCGGATGAAGTACTTGATCTTGCGGCCATGGATGCCGCCCTGCTCGTTGACCACGTTGAACAGCAGACCGCTCCCCCTCGCCACCGAACCCCACGGCGCTGCAGGTCCTGTCTGGGGGCCCCACTGACCGATCCTGATCTCCTTGTCGTCGAATCCCTGTTGTGCGGCATCCGCAGACGCCGGCAGGAGCATCATGACCAGAAACCACGCTGATAAAACCATGAGCTTCTTGATCATCATTGCCTCCTTTTTTTCCCCGGGACACCTGACCCGGTTATGTGGTTCGACAGTGCGATGCAGGGACGGGTCTTCCCGCCCCTGCGATCACCTCACTTCTTCTTCCATTTTGCCAGGTCGTTGACCATCCAGTCCTGGAGGATGACATAACTGGCATTCGGTCCGCACTGCTGGATGAATATCGAGTCGCTGCCCTGGTGCACCTCTGGTGTCCACGTGACCTTGGGGCCGATGCCCTGGAAATCCTTGATGGAGTTGAGCTGCTTCAGGCAGGCCTCGGTGCTCAGGTTGGGACCGACCTTCTTGAGTGCCTCGATGAGTGGTTCGGCGTAGAGGACGCCGGCCAGGTAGAATGTGCCGTAACGCTCCTCGGGAGCATACTTCTTGGCAGCCTCTCGGTACTTGACGATTCTGGGGTCGTCGGAGCTCGGGGGTATGCCGAATCCGCCGGTGATCACGCCCTCAAAGAGGCCTCCGCTGATTTTCTGCATGAGCGGAAAATCGGACAGCGTGTTGGAGGATACCCACTTGGGTTTGTACCCGATGGTCTCACAGGTCTTGAGCGCGATGACGGCACTCGTGGGATTCACCCACATGATGACCACCTCGGCCCCGGAGTTCTTGAGTCTGAGCATCTGGGAGGAGAGGTCCTTTTCACCCGGCTCCACCGAGATCTCCTCCACGAGCTTCATCTTCAGGGCATCCATGCGCGTCTTGCACCCGTCGAGGCCGGCCTTGCCGTAGGCGTCGTTCTGGTAGAAGAACGCGATCTTCTTGGCCTTCATCTTCTCCACGACATACTTGGTGAGGATGCTCGCCTCGTCGTCATAGAGGGGATAGATGGCGAAGAGGTACGGGTTCACCGGGAACACGTACTCCTCGATCGCCGTGGACGGTCCCACCCAGATGATCTTGTTCTGGGCCAGGTAGTCCTTGACCGCCATGCCGCAGGCCGCGCCCACGCCGCCCACGAAGGCGAAGACGCCCTCGCGCTCCACCAGTTCCTTGACCACGGCCTTCGTCTGGGCCGGGTTGTACTGGTCATCCCGGATGAAGTACTTGATCTTGCGGCCATGGATACCGCCTGCGTCGTTGACCATCTTGAAGATCAGATCACTCCCCCGGGCAACAGAACCCCATGGCGCCGCCGGACCGGTCTGGGGACCCCACTGGGCGATGCGGATCTCCTTTGCATCGAATCCGGGCCGCGCCGCCAGCGCGGGAACCGCCATCAGGACAATGCTTCCAATGATGAACATGCCGGATAGAAATCTTCTCATAGACCCTCCTTTTCTCTGCATATCTTCTTGGCTCGGGTTTCCATCTCCCGGTGCCCCTGTTTCCTCACTGGCCCCTATCCCTTGTACCAGCGGTCTCCCTCCTTGATGAACGTGAAGCAGTAGTTGCAGGTGCTCCTGGCGTTCGTGTCGGTGAACCCGACATCCACGTCCACCTCAACCTGGACGAAACGGCTGACTGCAGGGTAGGTTGCGGCGTCGTGGTTGCCCCGAAGCCGGTATATGTCGACGATGCGGTAGGTCTTTATGGTGACCGGGGAACCTGAGACGTCCTCGAGGAACTGCTCATAGGTGTGTGTCCGCCGGTACGTGGAGGAAGGGGCCAGGAATGTGTACAGTTTCACGAAGTCCCGGTCCATCTCGGCCTTGAAGTACTCCTGCGCAGCCTGTTCGATATCGTTGCGTTCGAGGACCAGCTCGATCGCGTATCTCGGCTTGTCCCACAGGGCGAGGGTGGCGATGAACACGGCGATCATGACGCAGGCCGCGGTCAGCACGATCTTCTTCATGGGAGTTCCATCCTTCTCCTACACCTTCTTGACGTAATGCTTGGCAAACAGTCCGCTGGGTCTGACCGTAATGATGAATATGATCACGACAAAGGCGACGATGGGCTTCCACTCCGGCCAGGCATAGCCGAAGAAGTTTTCGATGATCCCGAGGAGGATGCCCCCGATGACCACGCCCGGGATGCTGGTGAGGCCGCCGAGCACGGCTGCAGCGAAGGCCCTCATGAAGGGTTCCATCATGAAATTGGGGTCGAGCACGGACCGGGCTGCGAAGAACATGGCCGCGATGGCGCCGATGAGGGAGCTCATGGCCCAGGTGATGGAGAAGACCCGCTCCACCTTGATTCCCATGATCTTGGCTGCGTTCACGTTCTGCTGGGTGGCCCGCATGGCTATCCCGAGTCTCGAGTACCTGAAGAAAAGGAACAGGAGCACCATGATCACGGACGTGAGCGCGAAGACGCCAATGGACCATTCGTTGAGGACAAGGCCGGGCAGAATCTCGTGGGTCTTCTGCACCGAGAGCAGAAAGGGGAAGTCCTTCTGCTCGGCTCCCCACTTCCAGCCGGCCAGGCCCATGAGGAGCATCTCCGCGCCGAGCGTGATGATGATGAGGCCCAGCACGTTGGGGTCCTTGGCGGGCCGCAGGAAGCAGATCTCGATGAGCATGCCGAGCGCCAGGGCGAAGACCATGGTGATGATGAAGGCGAGCCAGAAGGGCACGTGGTACATGGTCAGGACATGGTAGGCCACGAAGGTCGCTATCATGCCCATCTCGCCCTGGGCGAAGTTCACCACCTCGGAGGTCTTGTAGATGATGGCCACGGCCACCCCGAAGAGACCATAGCATGCCCCGATGGCCAGGCCTTCGATTAAGAGTTGCTCGATCATAGCGGCTCCATCCCTTTCAGTCTAGAACGGCCAGGTCTTCCAGTATTTCTTGATCCTGATCCAGATCCCGAACATGCCCAGCGGCTCGAATATGACGATGCCGAGCATGATGAGCCCGAGTGCGATGCTGCCGAAGTTCGCCAGTCCGATCACCGTAAGCCACTTCCGAGAAATGAGCACGAGGAACTCGCCGAGATAGGGCAGTTCCTCGACGTTTTTCAGGAGGTCGAACTGCAGGTAGGTGATGAGCGCGGCGCCCATGACGGCCCCGAGTATGGACCCGAGACCGCCCACCACCACCATGACCAGGAAGATGATGGAGAGGATGAGGTTGAAGGTGAAGGGGTCGAAGAAACTGACCACGAAGGCGTACAGGCCGCCTGCCACACCCGCATAGAACGCGCTTACGGCAAAGGACAGGGTCTTGAAGATGGTGAGGTTGACGCCCATGACCTCGGCGGCGATGTCGTCATCGCGTATGGCCACGAAGGCCCTTCCCACACGTGTCTTCATGAGGTTGCGTGCGCCGATCACCATGAGCACCGTGATGACGAGGATGAGGTAGTAGGTCTTCACGTCTCCCTCGATGACATAGCTGTACGCTGAACCCGGCAGCCCGAGATCCAGTGGAGGCGCGGTGATCCCCATCCTGCCCCCGAAGACCTCCCACCTGCCGATGATGTGCATGATGGTCAGCCCGAATCCCAGGGTGGCTATGGCGAGGTACGGTCCCTCCAGACGCAGTGCCGGCAGGCCGATGACGAATCCGAAGAAGGCCGCTATGAGCCCTGCAACGACAAGTGCCGGCAGGAAAGGGAAGTGGAGGTGCATCATGAGCAGGGCGGTGCCGTAGGCCCCGATGGCGAAGAAACCGGCGTGGCCAAGCGATATCTGGCCGGTGTAACCCACGAGGATGTTCAGGCCGACCGCGAGGATCACGTGGACCAGGATGATGTTCAGGAGGTAGATGTTGTAGGACGGTAAGTACAAAGGGAGGGTGAAGAGGAGGATCAGGAAGGCCACGGACCAGAACAGGATGGTGCCGCTGCTGAAGAGCTCGATGTCCTCGTAGTAATCGCGCTTCATGTCCATGCAATCACCTCATCCGGAGCTGCAAAATGTCCATGTTCGTGGTTCGTGAAATAGTGAAAAGAACGAAAGCCATGTGCGATGCGAGGCAGGGGGACCATGGTCGGTCTGATGTCGTTCAATGATGAAAACTCCCCAGAACAGCTCACATGAGCAATAGTAAGATGGTATGATGGAATGTCAAGGCAATCAAAATAAATATTGCCATGTAAAATCCCTGCTGTGTTGAAGGAATTCTATGGAAACGAGGGGGTGCTGGTAGGTGGGGGCTCCGTGCCCCCGGGACCGTGGCGTGTTGTCAGTGCGCCCAGGTGAGGCCGGTCACCACGAACGTCACGATGAGGATCGCGACCGTGATGCCAAGCGTCATGGCCCTCGTCAATCCGGTTTTTCTTGCCTTCGAGTAGGCGATGACCGGGATGGACCCAGGGACCAGGAAGAGCGAGAGTACCACGAAGAACCGCCTGAGAAGAGCATTTCTTATTAGATCAGGCCCGGACTGCGGATTATCCTGGCTTGCCCCCATTCCTCCCCCTTCCCTCAGGAATATTCGGGACCCATGAGGTCTGTCCCGAAAATTTCGTTTCTTTAAGCACAGATAGAAAGGAATGGCAAGCCCGAATTGCTCTCAGTCACAATTTCACGCCATCCAGGGCCACGAACACTCGACAGGAGGCAGGCAAAGGCGGTATGCAGAGGCGGATCAGCAGGGCCGTCGACCCGAGGGACTGAGAACAAAGTCGGGACAAAAAAAATGCCAAGCTATCGAGGCCTGGCAGTTACGAAGAGAGTGTTGACTTCTTTCTGGCTATGCAATGTATCGGCACGGGCTGCCGTGTACTTAACGGCTCGATGATAAAAATATCGGGAGGCATGGACCTTATACTTCCGGCAGAACGTACCTTTGCGCGAGGGAACCCTGTCGATACAGCAGCATGGTCCGGGGCAGGCCCTCGAGGATGTCCCCGGCCGTGATGCCATCTTCTCCATGGGTTGATGCTGCGAGGTCCCCTGCCGCCCCGTGGACGAACACGCCGGTGCGGACCGCATCATGCAGGTTCAGCCCCAGGCCATGCATGGCAGCGATGGTGCCGGTGAGGACATCCCCGGATCCGGCCGTGGCCATACCCGGGTTGCCGCTCAGGGTCATGGAGATGCGCCCGTCAGGATATCCGGTGAGGGAGTGCGCGCCCTTGAGCACCACGACGGCATGCAGATCCTCTGCGGTCTCCCTGAGATGCGAGATCCTGTCTTCCTCGATGGTCTTGATGGGTCTGCCCGTGACCCTGGCCATTTCGCCGAGGTGCGGGGTGATGACCGTGGCCGCTTTTCTCTTCCTGATGCACGCGAGGTCTCCCGAGACAGCCGTGATCCCGTCTCCGTCGATAAGCAGGGGTCTGGCGATCCGGCGGGAAAGCTCCCTGACCAGACCCACGGTCTCATCGTTCAGGGAGATGCCGGGACCGATGACGACCATGTCCACGCGGTCCGCGAGCTCGAGCAGCCGGGTCTTGTTCCTCGGTGATATGCTGCCCGTGTCGGTCTCTGACATGGGATGAAAGACGACCTCGCTCCCGGAGGCTGCGATCACGGGGATGATCGATTCCGGTGCGGCAAGCCGTGCATACCCGCCGCCGGCCTTGAGAAAAGACATGGCCGCGAACCCGGGCGCACCGTAGTACCCCCGGGCGCCGGCGATGAACAGGACCTCGCCGAAACTCCCCTTGTGGCCGTCAGGATTCCTTTCAGGCAGAGGAGGGGGGACATTCAGGGACATCGGGAGGTCGTCGCTGTCGTAGAGGTCCGGCGGAAACGAGATGTGGGACACATGGAGTTTTCCACAGAGGCCGTATCCCGGCAGGAGGATAGTGCCCGCCTTGGGAAGCCCGAAGGTCACGGTGAGATCTGCCCGGACGGCGCACCCCATGATCCGGCCGGTGTCCCCGGCCACCCCGGAGGGGATGTCAAGGCTGAGCACGTACTTTCCGCTCGCGTTGACCGCCTCGATGACCTGCCGGTGCATGCCCCCCACCTCCCGAGCGAGGCCGGTGCCGAAGACGGCGTCGACGATGGCATCGCAGCCGGACAGGTCACGCTGGACGGACCTGGCGTTCGATGCCTCGGAGAGGCGGATGGGCATCTTTCTGATGATATCCAGGTTGACCCGGGCTGCACCCCGGTACCGGGACATCTCGCCCAGGATGATGACCTTCACGAACCCGCCCGCCGAGTGGATCTTCCTCGCCACCACGAACCCGTCGCCGCCGTTGTTGCCCATGCCCGCGAGCACCACGAAGGACCTGCCCGAGATGCAGACGTTCCTGCTCAGTGCCTCGAAGGCCGCGAGGCCTGCATTTTCCATGAGCAGGGTCTCGGGTATGCCGTAGTGTTCCACGGCCGCCCTGTCCATGGCCCTCATCTGGGCCACCGTGCTGACCTTCATGCGAGTTCTCCTTCCTTCTCTGCGTGCTACCCTTCCATGCCCCGCATCAGGGACCAGGCATTGTGCCCGAGCACCTGGTGGTTGTAGCCGCCCTCCAGTATGGCGAAATAACCGGCTCCTGTCCTCATGGCCGCTTCCCTCACCATGGCGCCCATCAGGCGGTAGTCGTCCGTGGTGAGCAGTCCACCCCAGTCCTGCTCGTGGTTGTCGAACCCGGCCGATATGCCTATGACATCGGCCTGAACGCGTGACAGCTCCGCCTCGACCTCCCTGAGGTAGGATGCCCGGTCGTGGGATGACGGGTTATGGATCGTCGCGTAACCCTTTCTGCCCAGGATATTCACCGTGCCGTCGCCGTAGTGGAGGTCGAAGTCCAGGATGTGGGCGCGCTCGATGACGCCGGCGCGTTTGAGGTGGTCCATGGCAACCGCCATGTTGCTGTAGAAGCAGAACCCCCACGCAGAGTCGGCTGACGCGTGGTGGCCCGGAGGCCTGATGAGGGCGAAGCTTGGTTCCTCCATCCCGATCCGGGCCGCCTGGATCGCCCCGCCTGCCGCCAGGGAAGCGATGTCATGGAGGCCCATGTCCTTGACACGCTGGATATGGCCGGGGGTATGGACCGCCTCGATATCCTCGACGGGGGCCCTCGATGCGGTTACGAGTTCGACCTTGCCGCTGACCTCTTCCATGACCGCCTCGATCCTTCCTTCATCGGACGCCGGGTCAGAGGTGTAGACCCGGTAGAAGTCCTCGTGGAATATGACCTTCATGGGCACCTCCCGTGTAATACCTCATACAGGAAACTTGCTCGTCACTGCAAACAAACACTGCCCGGGTCGTTCAATTTTCATCACTGTCTTGCCGAGGGGTATATAGTGATTATAATGGTGACAAGGCCGCCTGTGAAGCAGACGGCCTGAGGTGTCGAAGACAGGAGGAAGACGGAACAATGAGAATAGCGGTATTGACAGGAGGGGGAGACTGTCCGGGGCTGAACGGCGCTGTGAAGTGGGTGACCAAGACGGCGCTCGACCCGGTTCTGGAGGAGAGGAGAGCGTTCAAGTGTGACGTTCTCGGCATCAAGGACGGCTGGAAAGGCCTCGTGTACGTCAATCCCGACGACGCCGAAAGCCTCGCACACCACACCATCAAGCTCGATGAAGAGGTCGTCCGGACCTGGGACCGGTACGGCGGGACCAACCTGGGTACCTCCAGGACCAATCCGTTCAATCCCAAAAAGGACCGCTCCGACACCGTGATCGAGAATATCAGGAAGCTCGGCATCGATGTGGTCGTCGCCATCGGCGGCGAGGACACCCTCGGCGTCGCCTACAAGCTCTACCGGCGGGGCGTCAAGACGGTCGGCATACCCAAGACCATCGACAGTGATCTGGTGGGCACCGAGTATTCCCTGGGGTTCGACTCCGCGGTGAACGTCATCATGGAGGAGATAGACCGCCTGAGGACCACGGCAGGATCGCACAACAGGATTTTCGTGGTGGAAACCATGGGCAGGCATGCGGGCTGGCTTGCGCTCCACGGCGGCGAGTGCAGCGGGGCCTACATCATACTCATACCGGAACATCCCTTCTCCCTCGACCGCATATGCGAACTGCTGCAGGTTCGCAGGGGTCGCGAAGTCCAGTACAGCATCATCGTGGTGTCTGAGGGGGCCAGGCTCGACGGGACCCAGGAGTTCTACAAGGACGAAAAGGTGGACGAGTTCGGGCACAGGTCCCTGGGGGGGATAGCCGCATTCATCTCGGACGAGATACAGAAAAGAACAGGGTTCGAGTCGCGCTACGTCAATCTGAGCCACCTCCAGCGGGGGGGCTCGCCGTCGGCCCGTGACCGGCTCATGGCACGCTGGTTCGGGATCGCGGCGGTGGACATGATCATCAACGAGGACTACGGCAGGATGGTGAGCTACCTCCACGGAGAAATCACCTCGGTGCCCATGAAGGAGGTCATCAACCGGCTCAGGGTCGTGGACGTGGACAAGTACTACGACACCGAGCGGTACAACGGCAAGAGGACCATCCTGTGAACGGAACCCCGCCCCGGGCGACCTTCCATCGAGGGGCACCCGGTATCCTGAATCTACTCCCCGTAGACCACGGTGGTGAACGTGCTGTAGATCCCGAAGAAGAAGCTCCTGAACTCGGAATCCACGTGGTGGACCTTCATGATGCTGCCATTCTTCATGGCGGTCTCCACGCTGCAGTCGCCAACTGCCACCACCCACACGTACGAGGCACAGGAGGCCTTGCCCACACTGGTCCTGCTCTCGGTGTCAGCGCTGACGCTCAGTGAGGGCAGGGGTGTCTTCAGGTCGTTGTACAGCAAGGCGCAACCTGACAGGGAGAACGCAACGATCGTGATCAGGGCCAGCTTGAGTACCGCACGTTTCATGGTTCACCTCCCGGGTTCTGTGTCCATACAGGTATGATACCCTTTCTTCCGAGAAAGGGAAGGGTTCAGTGCTCCAGGAAGATCCTCTCGCTGAGGCCTTTTTTCTCGTCGACGAAGAGCAGCAGGGCTCCGCCCGCCAGGAAGAGCACCGCTATGGAGGAGATGCTGATCCGGGGCGCTAGGTCGGGCCCCGCACCCCACGCGCGGGCCACGAGCACGGTGGCGGCGACCAGCACCGGGCCCATGATGGTGGCGAACTTGCCGATCACGTTGTAGAAGCCGAAGAACTCGGCAGCCTTGTCGGCGGGGATGATCCTCGCGTAGAGGGATCTGGAGAGTGCCTGGACGCCGCCCTGTACCATGCCGATGAGCAGCGCCATGATGTAGAACTCGTGGCGGCTCTCGATGAAGGCACCCCAGAGGGTCACGAAGAGGTACACGCCCAGGGCTATGAGGATGGCCGGTTTCGTGCCCGTATAGCCTGCAAGCCGGCCGAAGCCGATGGCGCAGGGGAAGCCGGTGAACTGGACCATGAGCAGGGCGAGGATGAGGTCCTTCTGCTCGAAGCCGAGGGAGAGCCCGTAGTCCACGGCCAT
Organism: Deltaproteobacteria bacterium; assembly: GCA_017992605.1. Lineage (GTDB taxonomy): Bacteria > Desulfobacterota > Desulfomonilia > UBA1062 > UBA1062 > MWEI01. The sequence continues at coordinate 125,492 of JAGOOG010000004.1, read as the reverse complement.
CACGATGATCGTTCCCACCCCGTCGATGTAGAGCCAGTATGCCAGGAGGAACACCATGATGACCTTCAGGTGCCGTATCTCCCTGAATGTGCCCCAGAGCTGAGCCATCCCTTCGGCTGCCATGCGGCCGAGACCCATGGAAACGGCGCGGGGCTCATGCACCAGGGTCAGGAGCGGCAGGCTGAACAGTGCCCACCAGATACCCACGGTGAAGAAGGAGAAGCGGACTGCATCCACGGCCCCGCCCAGTCCGAAGGTGCCTGGTGAGAGCGTCATCCAGACGTTGACGGAAAAGAGAAGCCCGCCGCCCAGGTATCCCATGGCGTACCCCAGGGAGGAGACCCTGTCCATGCTGGGCCCCTCTGAAACGGTCTTGAGGAGTGAGTCATAGAACACGTTCCCGCCCAGAAAACCCGCGAGGGCCAGGGCATAGAGGAGTCCCGCCAGGCCCCATTGACCGTGACCCGCCATGGGCAGGCATACCGTGGAGGCTATTCCCATGGCTGCAAAGGCGAAGAGAAACCGTTTCTTTGCCGATGTCCTGTCCGCAACGGCCCCGAGCAGGGGGGCAGCCAGTGCGACGAGTATCCCGGCCAGGGAGTTGGCAAAACCGAGCCGGGCCGTGCTTATGGACGCGTCGACCCCTGCGCTCCAGTATTCCTTGAACATGACCGGGAAGAACCCGGCCATGACCGTCGTGGCAAAGGCCGAGTTTCCCCAGTCGTAGAACGCCCAGGCAAGGATGGTCTTCCGGGAATGCGTCCTATTTCTCCCTGAGACGGTATGCCTTGAGGATCACCACGGGTTTGAGCGGGACGTCCTGGTGGTATCCCTTGTTGCCCGTTGCGACGGCCTCGATGGCATCCACCACGTCCATGCCCTTGATCACCTTTCCGAAGACGCAGTATCCGTATCCCTCCACGGTCTTCGACCTGAAGTTCAGGAAGGCGTTGTCCTTGGCGTTGATGAAGAACTGGGCCGTGGCCGAGTCGGGGACCTGGGTGCGGGCCATGGCGATGGTGCCGCGGTCGTTCTTCAGGCCGTTGTTGGCCTCGTTCCTGATGGGGGTGTGGGTGGGCTTTTCGCCCATGTCGGCGGTCATCCCGCCGCCCTGGATCATGAAGCCACGGATCACCCGGTGGAATATGGTGCCTTCGTAGAACTTCTCGTCCACATAGGTGAGGAAATTCTTGACCGTGAGCGGTGCCTGCGTCGGATAGAGTTCAAGGGTGATGTTCCCCATGCCCGTCTCCAGGACCACCCTGGGGTTCTCTTCGGCCGGTGCCGGTGTGCTGAGCAGAGTCAACATGATCATCATGATAAACAACACGCTCCTTTCCATTGCTTTTCTCCTTGTTCGGTGGCAGTTCAAAACGATCCGGCCGTCTGGGCCGGTGCTACGCTGTTCTCCTCTCGAGCCAGTCCTTCACTGCATGGCCGGTTCCGAACGGCCATGGTCTGAGCCTGTCGGGGCTCACATACCGCACCTCTGAGAGCTCTTCCCCGAGGGCGACCGATCCCGTGGCGCGGACATGGAAGGCGAGGATGAGCTGGTTCATCTCGAAGAAACTGTAGTAGCCCACGAAACCCGCGATGACGCCGCCCAGCCCGAGCTCCTCCCTGACCTCGCGGATCACGGCGCTGTCGGGTGTTTCACCGCGTTCGAGAAACCCGGTGACGAGTCCGAACATCCCCTCGGGCCAGAGCCTGTTCCGCACGAGGACGACGCTGCCGTCGAGCTCCACGATGGCGGCCACCACCGGTGTGGGATTGTCCCAGAACACGTAGCTGCACTCGTCTGACGAGCAACACGGGCGCACGGTGCCGTCTATTTCCCGGGACAGCAGATCCTTGCCGCACAGGGGGCAGTATTTCATGGCAGTCTCACCTCTGCTCACAGGGGGATGTCGTGAGGAACATGGGTACCCTGTATACAATGAGTTGCATCCGTGCTGCAATGGAATCGTTCCCGGCGAAGATTGCAGTACCCCTGCAGGCCCGGCTCATGCTATGTCCCCTTGCACAGGACAGATGCATGGAGAAAAAAGCCCTTGTTCCCGTCTTTGCCCTCCTCGGCGCCATGGTTCTCTGGGCGAGCTCCTTTATAGCCCTCAAGCTTGCCTTCAGCGCCTATGACCCCATGGTGGTGATCTTCGGCAGGATGGTGACCGCCTTTGTCGGGTTCCTGCCCTTTGCGGGCATGGTCAAGCGGAACATCCCGAGGAAGGAGGACATCCCGACCATCCTCTTCATGCTCGGGTGCGAACCGTGCCTCTATTTCCTGTTCGAGGCCGCGGCCCTCAAGAACACGACGGCATCCCAGGCAGGCATGATCACGGCCATGCTCCCCCTCATGGTGGCTATCACGGCGGGCCTCTATCTCAAGGAACGGATCACCGTGAAGACGGTCCTCGGGTTCCTCCTCGCCATCATAGGCGCATGCGTGCTGAGCCTCGCCGCCCGGTCGAATCATGCCGCACCCAACCCTGCGCTGGGCAACTTCTACGAGTTCATCGCCATGGTGTGCGCCACCGGCTACACCGTTTCTCTCAAGCGGCTCTCAGAGCGATACGAACCCTTGTTCCTCACGGCCCTGCAGGCCTGTGCGGGGAGTGTATTCTTCCTCCCGTTCCTTGTCCTCCCCTCCACCGACCTGCCTTCACAGTTTGTGGCGATCCCTGCGTTGAGCATCCTCTATCTCGGCTTCTTCGTCACCATGGGTGCCTACGGCCTGTACAACTATGCGGTGAGCAAGATCCCGGCAAGCCAGGCATCGGCCTTCGTCAATCTCATCCCGGTACTCACGGTGATCCTCGGGTGGATCATCCTGGGAGAACGATTCACGCCGATGCAGTACGTGGCGTCGGCCCTGGTGATCGCCGGAGTGGTGATGAGCCAGGATGCGGCCCTGGGCAGGGACAGGAAGATGGAGACGGTTTAGCGACCAGCCGGACCCTTGTCTCGGCCTTTACCCTCAATCCGAGACGTCGCTCCCCGTGGTGAACATGAACTCGTAATCACCGCCCGTGTAGGAACCCAGTTTCCTGCCGTAGATGTCCAGGATATCCTCGTCCAGGATGACGGTGTAGTCGGTATCGGGGAGGAGCCTCTCATCGGGGGTGAAGTTCGCCGTGACCCCGCCGGCAAAGATGTCGCCTGCCACTGCCGAACCCGAGTCGTCCAGCAGCCTGAAGGTCTGCGTGGTCACGGTGGAGCCTTCGACATCGCACTCGAAGGTAACCACGATAACGGAGTCCATGGTGACGCCTTCTTCAAGATCCGTGGGAGACGTGTCGTATATGCCGAAGGGCGGCCTGTCCCCATCGCCGCCGACGTCTAGGCAGGAGGTGAGCATGAAGGGCACGAGGCAACCGGCGATGAGAGTGATGACGATGGTCCTGTAGGATAGTGCTTTCATCTTGTGTCCTCCCGGGTCAGAGCACATCGCCTGAGGGCATGACCACTGCGGTTGTTATACACTCTTTTGCCGAAACGTGCATGGGGTAATTTCTCTGCCCCGGACATCACCCTTCGGTCACTGAGACGAGTTCGTCCGTTATGGTGTACTGGACGGAAACCTCGTTGGTGGAGACAGAAAAAGACAGGGAAAACCTTATCAGGCCGTGATCCTCGCTGTACCATCGATACCCCGTGTAAACCGTGGAGCTCGTCTGGCCGTCTATGGTGTTGGTTATGGTATCGGTCGTCTGGATCTTCAGCGCAGTGAATGTGCCGGCAGGGACGGTGATCTCCTCGACAGCCAAGGGTTTCTGGACTGACGTTATGACGGAAAAGCCCAGTTCCTCGCCCCAGTATCCGGCGTCGGGGTCGGCATTGTATATCGTCTTTCTCGCAGTGGAGGAATAGGACTGTCCGAGGACGGCCTGGGATGGAATGCCGCCACCGGAAGACGTGTTGTCATAGATCCTGTTGAACGTGTTCACGTCGGCCTCCAGCACGATGGTGTTCCCGGAATCCGTGTAGGTGAGTTCATGGTCCTGGCCGTCTTTCGAGACAATTTCGAGACGATATGGTCCGGGATAATCGGAGAAGTCTCCATACCCCTGGGGGATCGTGTCCGCCAACTCATAGGAGAAGGTCTTCGTCAGGGTCATCGACCTGGTCTGACCGTTCCCCGTGGCGGTCTGCGTTTCCTGGAAGGTGTACGACTTCGTGGTATCCCTCAGGAAGTACTCCAGGGCATCGAACGTACGGCTGCTCGGGCTGTCCCCGGACCCGCCGCCGCCCCCTCCACCGCAGGAGAGGATCGTGAACCCGAGGATGACCATCATGACGGGGAAGAGATTCTTCATGGAGTGCTCCCTGTTTCAACCTGCCGTTCTCATCGACACATCGATCACGAAACATGACTCGAATCCCCCCGTGAGCGGGCCCCCGAAGGATTTCGGCGGGAACGGGAAGGATTCAGATATCGCCGGTCCCGGCAGCTACTCGAAACTGCCGTGCCTGCCCGTGCCGCCGGCGAACCTTTGTGCCCCTGCCAGGGTCTCGCTGCTCATGATGGTTTCCATGCCGAGCCGGAATTCGTGGAGCAGTGCTTGTTCCATGCCGAGGTCGAACTGCTCGTAGGCGCTCCTGCGGTCATTCCTGAGGCAGACCTGGGGAAATGCCGACAGTGAGGAAGCGATTCTCTCCGCCTCCAGCAGGGCGGTGCCGTCGTGAACGACGCGGTTGGCCAGTCCCATGGACAGTGCCTCGTCTGCGGATACGGGCCTCCCGGTCAGGATAAGGTCCAGGGCCCGGCCGAGCCCGATGAGCCGGGGAAGCCGTATGGTGCCGCCGTCGACGAGCGGCACGCCCCACCTCCTGCAGAAGACGCCGAACACGGCGCTCCTTTCCACCACCCGAAGGTCGCACCAGCAGGCGAGCTCGAGACCCCCTGCCACGGCATAGCCGGCAACCGCGGCGATGACCGGCTTGCTCAGCAGCATGCGGGACGGGCCCATGGGGCCGTCGCCGGTCTCCTCGATGCGGTTGGGGAGAGTGCCGGCGCTGATGGCCTTGAGGTCGGCACCGGCGCAGAAATGGCCCCCGGCCCCCGTCAGGACGGCCACGTCGGAACCCTCATCCGCGTCAAAGGACCTGAACGCGTCTGCGAGCTCGGCGGCAGTGGGGCCGTCCACCGCATTGCGCACCTCGGGCCGGTTGATGGTGATGGTGGTGATGCGGTCCTTTCTGGCAACGAGCACGTTCATGGGCTCTCCTCAGTCCACGCCATTCATCTGTTCGAACACCTTGTAGAGGCCCTGAGTTCCCAGCTCGTCGAGGCCGAGCGCGGAGGCGGCGATGTAGAGCTGGTGGGCAAGGGCGAGGCCGGGAAGGGCGAGACGCATGCGCCTGGCCTCCTCCAGCGCTATGCCCAGGTCCTTTATGAAGTGTTTGACGAAGAAACCCGGGTCGAAGTCGTTGCTCACGATCCTCCTGCCCAGGTTGTTCAGCGACCATGACCCTGCCGCCCCGGTGCCGATGATGTCGATGACCGCTGTGGGGTCGAGCCCGGCCTTCATGCCGTAGAGCAGGGACTCCACGACCCCGATCATGCCGGAGGCGATGGCGATCTGGTTGGCCATCTTGGTGTGCTGGCCTGCACCGGGCCCTCCCATGAGGGAGATGGTTTTCCCGAGCGTTTCCAGCAGGGGCAGGGTCTTCTCAAAAACACCGGGGTCTCCGCCCACCATGATGGCAAGCGTGGCCTGCCGGGCACCCACGTCACCACCCGACACCGGTGCATCCAGGCTGTAAAGACCTCTTTCTTGTGCCGCCTCGCTGATCCTCCCGGCCAGGGAGGGTTCTGATGTGGTCATGTCTACGAGGACGGCACCTCTCTCGGCATTTTCCAGGATCCCACTCCCCGAGAAATAGACCTCCTCCACGTCTGCGGGATAACCCACCATGGTGAAGACGAACTCCGCACCGTGGGCCGCCTCCCCGGGGGACTCGCACCACCCGGCGCCCTGATCGACCAGGCGTGATGCCTTGCTTTTTGTACGCGTGTAGACATGGACCTCATGCCCTGCCCCCATGAGATGGGCGCACATGGGCGCGCCCATGACCCCGGTTCCGATCCAGCCGATCCTGTCCCTTTCCATGATGCACTCCCTTCAGAATGAAGTCTTCACCCACGGCTCGATCCGTCGTGTCGTGAGGGGATGCCTTGCCGCCCTCACTCTCTCCGTGAAGGTGCCGATATCGGCTGACCTGAGTATCCTGATTCCCTTGCCCGGCTCGAGAGGCAGGGAGAAGTCGTCGTAGTGGATAGGCACCACGATGGACGGCCTGAGAATCTCGATGACACGTTCAGGGTATCCGGGGGTGTTCCTCCAGCCCGCGGCACAGAGAAACAGTACGTCACACCGATGGCCCTCGAGGTCACGCTCCAGGAAGCCCGCACTCCCGACGTGCATGAACGTGGTGCCGCCCAGCTCCACCTTCACCGTGTGCATGGACCCGAGCCGGTACCGGTGGGCACGCAGCGGCGGGGAGAGCGACCTGTCGATGTTCCCGAGGAAAAGAAGCAGCCTGCCAAGGACCAGACCGTGCAGGGAAGGGATGAGGGTCACTGTCGCTCCGCTGTCGAGAGACACCGGCTCGTGGGGTCTGCAGACCGTGACCCGGCCCTGAAGTCCGGAAATGTCCATAAGAGCGTCCAGGCTGTCGCACCCCAGGACAGGCACCTTCGTGCGCCGGGCAAGGCCCGGGATGTCCAGGGCGTGGTCGAAGTGGGTGTGGCCGCACACGATCGCCTCGAGGTCGCCCGTCATGCCTTCGAGGTATGTGTCCAGGGCCCCCTCGAGGGGAACGAGCGGCCTGAAGAAGATATCGACCTTTCCCAATCTCGAGAGATAGGGATCGACGAGGATGACCCGGCCCTCGTGGTTGAACTCGACTCCTGCCGTACCGAGCCAGCGGACGTTCACCGTCATGACATCCCTTTCAGGAGCGAACCGGGATCAATGAGCGGATCTGTCCGGCCATGGACCTGGCGCACGCGTCGAGCGAGGCCTTTTCCTGGCCATCGAGATCCATCTCGAGGACACGGCGCACCCCTTCTGCCCCCACGATGCAGGGCAGGGCAAGACACGTGTCCCGGTAGCCGTATTCCCCCTTCAGACAGACGCTCACCGGGAACACGAACCCCCGGTCCAGCACCATGGACTCAACGATCAGTGCGATCACTTCTCCGGCAGCATAGTGGCCGCTGTGGGTCTTCATGTAGTTGACGATGGTGCTCCCGGCGCTCTTCGTCATCCTCACGATCCCCTGGACATCATCCGTGGTCAGGTAGGCCCTCGCCGGGATCCCGGCTATGGACGCCCTGTTCACCAGCGGCACCATGTTGTCGTCGTGGGTGCCGATCACCATGGCCCCCACGCTGTCCGCCGATACGCCCGCAGCCTGTGCGATGAGGTACCTGAGACGGATCATGTCCAGTGAGCACCCGAGCCCCGCGACGTGCATGGACGGACAGAGGCTCTTGAGGTGCCAGGTGAGGACGTCGACGGGATTGGTCACCAGCAGCACCTGTGCATCGGGGCACTGGTCGTAGAGAACCGGTGCCAGGGAGGAGATGACGGCGGCATTGCTGCGGAGCAGATCGAGCCTGCTCATGCCTGCCGTGCGCGCCATGCCTGCCGTTATGACCACGATGTCTGCCCTGCCCGCCTCGGCCAGTGTGTTGCACCCGACGACGCGGGAGTCGCTGCTGCTCGAGGGCAGCGAGTGGTTGATGTCCATGGCCCTGCCGAGGGCGAGATCTTCCACGACGTCGTGGAGGTACACCGTGCCCAGGCGCCTGGACGCAATGGAGGCGGCGCTCGTGGAGCCCACCATGCCTGCACCGATGACGAGGATGCGAGGTCTCATCATGGCTCCGGTCTTTTCAGGTTACCTTGGCCCTGGCGATGATGCGGTTGAAGAGGCCCGGCACGAATCGGTTCAGGTACACCCCGATGACCTCCTTGCCGCCTACGAGGACCTCGTCCTTGCCCTTTCCCATGGCCTGGATGATCCGTTCGGCGCAACCGGAGGGCGACATGCCGGCGGCCTGGGCTTCATCCATGATCCCGTGGCATGAACCGTCCGCGCACAGGGCATTGATGGAGATGCCGGTACGGATGAACCCGGGACACACGATGGTGACCTTGATGCCCCTGTCCCGGACTTCGGCCCGCAGGCTGTTGAAGAACCCGTGGAGGGCATGCTTGGCCGCGGCGTACGCGGAGCGCAGCGGCGTGCTGAATTTGCCCATGAGGCTGCTGACGACCACGATATGGCCGGAATTCTGCCTGAACATGGCAGGCAGGACGGCCCTGGTCAGTGCCACGGCCCCGAAGAAGTCCGTCTCCATGATCCGTCGGACCGTTTCCATGTTCGTGTCCGCGGCCAGGCTCCTCTGCGATATGCCGCCGTTGTTGACGAGAACGTCGATCTGCCCGTACCTGTCGAGCACGGTTCGTGCGCACGAATCAAAGTCCCCGGATCGTTCGAGGTCGAGGGGGAGGACGAGGTGGCTGTCCGGCGACGGGCACCCGAGTCTGACCTCGTCGAGTCTCTTTTCGTTTCGGGCGGACAGGACGAGTTTCGCTCCCGTGGCTGCGAGTGCATACGCCAGGGCCTCGCCTATGCCCGAGGAAGCGCCGGTTATCCAGACGACCTTGCCGTTGTAGGACATGGTGGTTCCCTCCTCAGTGCATGGTGATGCGATGTGTCCCCGTCATTATACCGCCTGCTCGACCACGGGGCAAGCTGGCTTCATGTACGGAGGAACATGTCCTACTCTTCATGCTGCCCCCGTGACGATTCTCCCGGATCGCTACCGTCCACCTTGAGGAGTCTCCGGGCCTCCTCCTCCATGGCACGGTCCATGTCCTTCTTCATCCGTTCACCCCTCTCGATGGCCTTCGTGCCGACAAGGTCCTCCACGGTGCCGGTGATGGACTTCCGTGCATCGCTGCCCTCGCACCCGCACAGGGCAAGGACGAACATGCATGTCAGGACGATCGCTGCGGCCAGCGCCGTTCGTGGAATGCTCTTCATTGCCTCCTCCTTCCGGTATCTCCCCCGTCGGTTTCTCATTTCATTGCCGTCTGTCCGAACTCGTCCAGCGTGCGCCTGATGAGATCGGGGTCCACTTCTCGCATGATGGCGCCGATGTACTGCCTCTGCCTCTTTCTTGCACCGAAGGTGGAGATCTTCTTCGCCGCGAGTACGGCCTCCAGCAGTTCGCCGGGGATGCCCGACTTCTTCAGATAGCTCGCGGGGAGGTCGATCAGCCGCTCCCCGAGCTTCTGCAGCTCGAGCATCTCCTTCTTGCGCATGGTCTTGCTCTTCTTGAGCTCCTCCGGCTGCCGGGATTCATCGTCGGGGCCGTGGTCGTCTCTCATGATCCGGTCTCTCCTCCTTTTTCGTGAGGATATCCTTCTGCCGCTGCTTGCGGACAGGGTCCCTCTCCACATAGATCCGGTCCCCGGTGAAGGGGTCCTTTCCCGTGCAGTACATGAGCGTCGAGACGGTCGACGGGGTGGGTGTGAAGATCTGAACCTGCTCCGGGGTGAGCTTCAGGTGCCTGTCGATGTATGCCCTGAGTCGTCTCATGTCGGACTCCGTACACCCCGGGTGTGCGGCGAGGAAGTAATAGGTGAGGAACTGTCTCCTGCCCGCCTGACGGGAAATCCTGGAAAAGTGATCCCTGAACTCGAGCAACGAGTCGGTGCCCGGTTTGCCCATCTTCTCCAGCACGGTCGGTACGCAGTGCTCCGGAGCGAGCTTCAGCTGGCCGGACACGTGGTGCGAGACAAGTTCCTCGAGGTATGCCGTCTTGTGTCTTGCATCAGAACACACCAGGTCGTGTCTGATGCCCGATGCCACGAAAACCTTTCCGATACCATCGAGAGAACGCAGTCGCCGCAGGAGCTCGGTCTGTGGCTGGTGGTCGATGTCGAGATAGGGACATGGTTCCGGGTACAGGCATCTCCGGTCCTGGCACATCCCTGCGGCCCTTCTGGAGCACGTCGCCTTGTACATGTTGGCAGTGGGTCCACCCACGTCCTGAATGGTGCCCTTGAAGAGAGGATGCCCGGCGAGCCGTCGTGCTTCATACAGAATGGATGCCTCGCTGCGCGAGATCACGGCAGGACCTTCATGGGCGCTGATGGAGCAGAAGTTGCATTTACCCATGCACCCCCGGTGGGTGGTGATGGAGAACCGGATGGTTTCGACGGCCTTCACAACGCCTCGGGCACGGTCGTGGGGGTGAACCTCCCGCTCGAAGTCGAGGGCGAAGACGTCGTCCAGTTCCTTCTCCGACAGTACCGGCCATGGCGGGTTGTGGATCAGGAAACGGTCGGCGTGCCGCTGGTACATGCCCCGGCCGGTGCCGCGCGAGAATGCGAGGAACATCTCGGTAAAGGCGTCCATGTCGTCACGGACGGCCTCGTAGGCAGGCAGCTCCACGTACCCGGCAGGCCTGTCTCTGCCGATGCGACAGATCCCTCTCATGTCTTTGTACTCATGGCCGGACGAGAGCGCCCGGGCCAGGTCCACGGCCGGGTATTCACCCATGCCGTAGATGAGGATGTCTGCCTTCGCGTCGAAGAGGATCGATCTGCGGATGCTGTCCGACCAGAAGTCGTAGTGGGCTATGCGCCGCAGGCTCGCCTCGATGCCTCCGAGCACGACGGGCACCCTCGCGCGGGAGAACCTCCTGATGAGGTTGGTGTAGGCGATGACCGCCCTGTCGGGGCGTTTCGTGTTCATGCCTCCGGGCGTGTAATCGTCAGACCTCCTCCGTTTCTTCAGGGGGGTGTAGTTGGCCACCATGGAGTCGATGCTCCCGCCGGTGACGCCCCAGAACAGGGCCGGTTCGCCGAGCCTGAGGATATCCGCATCAGTGGCAGTATCCGGCTGGGGGATGATGCCCACCCGGAACCCTGCCCCGAGAAGGGCCTTGCCCACCACGGCGATCCCGATGTGGGGGCTGTCGATATAGGCGTCCCCGGTGACCAGGATGACATCGAGCCGTTCCCAGCCGAGGGCGTGCATCTCTTCTCTGGTCACAGGGAGGAACATGGGTTGACAGGAAAGATATCACAGCAGGGGCATTATCTCAAAGAAGGTATGTCAGCGCCCACTGTGCGGTCAGGTTGAACACTGCAGCCCTGTTCAGGTCCCGATGGCCCATGTGGCCGTTACCCGGGATGATGGAGAGTCCCTTGGGGCACGTCAGGGACTCGTAAAGCATCCTGGCCGATTCAGGGCGGTCCACCTGGTCGTTTTCGCCATGGATCACCAGGACGGGGGCCTGGATCCGGTGCACCCTCCTGATGGTGTCCACCATGAAGGATGCCTTGAACCCGGGAAACGGCACCGAGGACCACATCCTGCGGACCCTGGGGTCATCCTGCCATGACCTGTTGAACACGGGATCGGATGTCGCAGGCACCTTGCTGAATGCCTTAGTCAGGGAGAGCCTGAGGTCTTCCCCGGTGACGGCTCGCTTAACCCACCCCAGGGCGTTCAGGAAGGAGACGACGCAGGTGTCAAGGAGGCCCAGGGTGTTGTTCACCGTGGCATCCAGCGTGATGAGACACCGGATCCTCCGGTCGAGGGCCGCTGCCTCCAGGACAGCCGTCCCACCAGAGGAAAAACCGAAAGCGCCTATGCCGTTCTCCCTGATCTCAGGCAATGCGACGAGATGATCGAGTGCGGTGCCGATATCGGAAACCCAGTCGTGCATGTTCACGTGGTACCGTTTGCCGCCGCTCGCCCCGTGGCCATGCATGTCCAGGGCCAGGGTCGCCATGCCCCGGGCGCCCAGGTATTCGCAGAGTTCGGCGAAGTTCTCCTTGAAATCAAGGGCGCCGTGGCAGACTATGAGGGCCGGCGATGGTTCCCGTGCATCGGGGAGAGACAGTATCCCGGAGACGATCTCGGACCGGGACACCAGGGATATCGTTCTGGAGCGGGCTTTCATGCCTCTCCTCATCGAGGAAGAGCGGGGGATTGCCCCCCCGCTCCCGGGTCATCATTCTGCTGGAAAGGGCCTCAGACAGCGGACCGGGTCGAGAACAGGGTCGTGCCCGTGGACGCGATATACTCCCGTATCCCGTCAGCGATGGTCTGGAAGGTCCATCTGCGCTTTGCATCGTCGGTTTCGAGCAGCGTGACCCTGAACCCCTTCCTGTTGCAGCAGAAACCGGTCAGGGGCACCACGCAGATACCCTTGGAGCCCAGCAGATAGTATACGAAGCGTTTGTCCACCTCCACGCCCTTCACCTTGTTCTCCACGTATTCCAGCGCCCTGGGGTTCTCGATGGGGAGGGTCTGCCGGTTGTTCAGCACGCTGTCCTCGAAGAGCACCGACATGTAGAACGCTCCCTGGGGCTTGTTCACGCGGATCCCCTCCACCCCGGAAAAGATTTCCCACGCCTCCAGGGCCCTGCGCTCGTATTCAGCCCTTCGTGAGGCAAGGTGTTCCTCGTAGCGGGGATCGCCCATGACCAGGGGGATGGAGTACTGGGGCAGGCTCGTGGAGCAGACCTCCAGCATCTTGGCATTGACAAGGCTCTTGATGTAGCGCTTGAAATTCAGCTTGTCCTGGTTGAAGACCTCGATCCAGCCGCAGCGTGCTCCAGGCCAGGGATATTCCTTCGAGATGCCTCGCAGGGCGATCCCGGGCACGTCTGCGATGACCTCGCTCAGGTGGGCTGTCCTCACGCCGCCGTAGACGAGCCTCATGTAGGTCTCGTCACAGATCATGAACACCCTGTAGCGGCGCGCGATATCCACCATCTTCTGGAGGAGGTCCTTGGGATAGACCGCCCCGGTGGGGTTGTCAGGGTTGATGATGAGGATACCCGCGATGGAGTCGTTGTACCTGATCTTGTTCTCGAGGTCCGTAAGGTCGGGCATCCATTTGTTGTTCGGGTCGAGTTCATAGGTGAGGTGTTCGTACCCTGAATGTGCCGCCTCGGCGGACGAATGGGTTGAATAGGCAGGGGAGGGGCCGATGACCCGGGCCTCACGCTTGAGGTAGCCGAAGATCTTGGCGATGGCATCGCCGATGCCGTCAAAGAAGATTATGTCATCCCTTGTCACCTGGTACCCGCCGCGCCGGTTCACCATGTCGGCCAGGAACTGGCGTGAGGTGGCCACACCCTGGGTGGCCACGTACCCAAAGGTCTTGTCATCCGATACCAGGGAACTGATGATGTCCTTCATCCACGAGGGAAGCTTTTCCCCTTTTGCTATGGGATCACCGATATTCTCCCAGGTGATCTCCACCCCGAGCCTCTGGAGGTCTTCCGCGACAGCGACGATCTGCCGAATTTCGTAGGTGAGCTGCTCCGCTCCCTCGTGTACGATGTTCCTTCTCATACCCCTCTCATTCCCTGCGTCTCCGAGGAGGCGCAGGACAATACGTCTTAGGGTTTCCTTGAGGATACATAATCAAAAGATCGGGTGAATGCAACGTATTTCTTGAGATAAATCCTGCGTGAAGACAGGTTTTCTCAGGATGCACGGGCATCCCTGCAGGACCCTGTCGCCTCCTCCTCGGGGGAATCGATGTCAGTGTCGGAAGATGCCTTCTCCGGGCAGACAGGCAGGCCGTCCCGAAACTCCATGGCCATGAAGGCGTCCACGCAGTCCGGACAAAGCTGGGTTCCACTCGCCTGCTGGATAATCTCGAGGGCCTTGTCCCGGGGCATACCCTTGCGGTAGGGCCGGTCGCTCGTGAGGGCGTGGTAGGTATCGCCTACCGCGGTGATCCGTGCCCACAGGGGTATCGATGACCCCGTGAGGCCTTCGGGGTATCCTTTCCCGTCGATGCGTTCGTGGTGGTACAGGACGATGGGGAGGATGGGTGCCATTGAAGGAACGGGCCTGAGGATCTCCCCTCCGATGACGGGATGCCGTTTAATGATGGCGAACTCTTCGTCGGAGAGCTTGCCTGGCTTCAGCAGGACACTGTCGATGACACCAATCTTTCCCAGGTCGTGGAGCTTCCCGCCGAGACGGATCAGTTCGACCTCCTCACGGGGGATACCCATCTGCAGGGCAATCCTGCTGGCGATGTCCGAGACCGCTTCCGAGTGCCCCCTGGTATACGAATCCCGTGCCTCCAGGGCGTTGCACAGGCTCGTTATGCTCGCCAGGATGAGCCTCTGTTCGATCTCGAGACGTTCCTTTTCCTTGTGAAGGAGGAGCAGCTGGTCCGAGAGCAGTTTCTCCACCGTGATAACGAGCTGTTCCACATTGAAGGGTTTCACCAGGTAGGAGTCGGCCCCGAGCTGAAGCATGCGCCTCATGATGGGTCGTTGGTTGTTGGCGCTCATGACAACGAATGGTATGGAAGCGAATACAGGGTCTGCATGAACTGCCTGGCAGAAGGCCTCACCGCTCATTTCCGGCATGTCGATATCGCTGAGGATGAGATCCGGCTTCTCATGTCTCATGATCTCCATGGCCACCCTGCCGTTTTCCGCCTGAATGATCGAGAAGCCAGCGCCCTTGAGGCTCTTGCTCACCAGAGACCGCACCGTGAGCGAGTCGTCGACGACCAGGATCAGGCGACCTTTCTGGAAGGTGGCCTTTTTCAGGACATTGGCGATGTCGTCGAGCAGGGTGTCCTTGGGCTGTATCTTGGATATGCATGCAGTGGCCCCGGCATGGTACCCTCTCTTGACGGCGTCTTCCGACTCCTGCGAGTCCATGATGACGACGGGAATCTGCTGGGTTCGCTGGTTTGCCTTGAGCCTTCTGCACAGTTCGATTCCCCCGATACCGGGGAGATCCATGTCAGCTATGACCAGGTCGAACTCGCCCGTCGTCGTCCTTTTGAGGGCCTTCTCCCCGTCATCGACGAGGGAGATCACCGCCCCGGACCTCTCGAGTTCTCGGGACAGGATGCGGCGCACGACTGCGCTTGCATCGGCAATGAGAATGTGGATCCCTTTAGGAAGGTCGTATGCACTGCTCACGATCTCGGGCCTTCCTTTTCAGGGGATCTTCCGCCATAAGCGATATAACGCATAACCATTCAAAAACACACCCTATCCACACCTCTTTTTCTCTATCGGAAGGAAGGATGCATTCCATAAATTGATCCTCCGCTCAGGGGTAGGTGCCCTGAGAAGACGACTGGGACCATGTGCACGGCTGTTCTACGAAGCGATAGGTTACCGGTCGAAGGGTGAAACGGAGGACGACAATTTCTCCAGTGCAGTGGCTGTTCCGATCCATGCCTTGAGCACGGCGTGCAGCAGTGTGGCTATAGGTATGGCAAAGACCAGCCCCCAGAAGCCCCAGAGGCCCCCGAAGATGAGAATCGCGATGATGATGGCGATGGGGTGCATCTTGACGACCTTTGAGAGCAGGAGCGGTGCTATGAGATTGCCGTCGAGGGCATGCATGACGGCATATGCGATGACGATGGATATCATGTTTGCGCTGATGCCCCATTGGAAGAAGGCTACGAGGACGACGGGCACGAACATAACGGCCGAACCGATGTAGGGAACCAGTACCGCCACACCGACCAGCATTGAGAGGATGATGGAGTATTTGAGCCCGAGAAAGGCAAAGGCAGCGTAGTTGATGGCCCAGACGAACAGGATTTCGAGGATCTTGCCTCTCAGGTAGTTGAAGAACTGGTCATAGACCTCATCCCAAACGATGACGGCTAGCCCGCGTTCTTCAGGCATGAGCTTTCTGAACCAGTCGAGGATGGCTTCCTTGTCCTTCAGAAAGAAGAAAACAAGGAAGGGCACGAGGATGATATAGACGAGGACCTCGATCATGCCGCGCACCGAAGAGACGGATATCTTGATGATGTTTTTTCCCAGGCCTTGGAATTCAGCGCTGAGCATGGAGATGGTCCGTGCAATCCGTTCTTCCGAAATGACCCCGGGTAACTTCTGTGGAAGCAGAAGCAGCTCGGCCTTCATCCTGCCGATCATGACAGGGAGATCCTGCATCAGTTCGGCTATCTGGTGCGAGATGATGGGGAGCATGATGACCAACAGATCAAGGAAAAGGATGAGGAAGAGGATGAAGACCAGATAGACCGCGACATTCCTGCGCACGTTATAACGGGTAAGCCAGTTGATGAGGCTGTCCAGCAGCAGTGCGACAATGATGGAGACGAATACAGGGATGAGCATCCCGCCGAAGAAAAGGATGATCAGGAACCCGCCCAGGAGCAGCATGACCAGGATCATGAACTGGGGATCCGAGAAATAGTGCTTTGCCCATCTGCGCAGGATGTTCTTCATGGCTTCTCACGGGTACAGGATACGCACGGCGGATCTCCGAAGAGAAGAAAGGCCTGTGGTCGTTCGAGACCACAGGCCCGAGATCTTCATGGAAGGGTTATTTTCCGAGCATCAGTGCCTTCAGGTCGTTCTGGGCCGGTTTCTTGCCGAGCCAGATGCCGAACAGCGCCTTCTTGAAGTCCAGCCCCTGGATCACGGACGAGAGATTGTCTCCCTTGTAGACTTCCACACCCTTGCCGGGTACATAGATGAAATTGTAGACAGTGCCGTTCGAAAGATCCTTGAAGATGGCGGTGAAGGCATCGACCTTGGCCTGGATCGGAGCCACATTGCCGCCGGTTGCATTCTCGAAGCCCTCATCGATGGCAGACTTCATCTTGTCCGGTGTCACCAGGCCCGAGGTGATCTGAAGCCTGATGGCCATGGGCTCGTCCGCATTCATGATCGCATCGGCGTCGGAGCTCTTCTGCTTGAGGTAAAGCCCCACCGCATAGACCTTCATCATGAACTTGGTGCGTTTCCCGCCGCCGTTGAAGACAAGATCAGTGTCGCCGGCCTTCATGGTATCGGGCATCGTGACGCCGGCCACATCCGCAGCATATACCGAGGATGCGAGGAAGAACAGTGCGAACACCACTACGAAAGCTTTTCTCATAACCATAGAACCCTCCTGTATTGTGATGATGATGGTTTCTTTTCCTCGTGAAGATACTACTCCTTTTGGTGGCGAATGATCAAGCGGCAACTATTTCTTCCCTGGTGACGTGTCACCGCAGGGTTCCAGGGACACGACCGTCGCACCCCAGCCTCCCTCCCAGTCGGAGGCGAGCCTGTACGATACGACCCAGGGAAGTCGCTGGAGGATGGCGTGCACGGTCCTGCGCAGGGCACCGGTTCCCTTGCCGTGGATGATCCGGACGGAGAGGATCCCCTTTTCCCGGCACTCCTCCAGATAGTCAGGGACCAGTCGCTTCGTATCTCTCGGGCTGAACATGTGGAGGTCGAGGGTTCCGTCGACGATGAGCTCGTGGTACTCTTCCTGGTCGGCGGTGTCATGCTCCGGATCCGGCCCGGCACCGTCCTCATCATGTCCCATGACCACCCTCCCTTTCCTGGATCAGGTTGATTCTCACGCACCCGTGCGGCAGGCCCCGGATAGGCCGAGCCCTTCATAGATCCTCAGGGTGGCGCGGGCATTGTTGAGCGTGTAGAAATGGATACCTCTGGCACTGTTTTCAAGGAGGTCGCGCACCTGGTCCGTGGCCCATTCCACTCCCACCCGTTCGATATCTTCGGGTGAACGAGCGCCGTTCAGGGCGCGCAGCAGTCCGGCGGGGAATCGCGATCCGGCCGCCAGTTCGGCCATGCGGATCATACCGCTTCTCGTGATGATGGGCATGATGCCCGCGATGATGGGGACGGTGATGCCTGCGAGTTCACAACGTTCACGGAAATCATAGAAATCCCGGTTGTCGAAGAAGAGCTGCGTGATGATGAAGTCCGCCCCTGCATCGACCTTGGCCTTGAGATAGTCGATCTCCCTGAGTCGGTTCGGGGTCTCCGGGTGGCCCTCAGGGAAACCGGCAACCCCGATGCACATGCGGGGAAAATGGTCCTTGATGAAGGAGACCAGGTCGGATGCATAGCGGAATCCGCCGGGGGCCGCCGTCCACCGTGTCTGTCCCGCGGGGGGATCTCCCCGTAACGCGAGGATGTTATCGATGCCGTTGGCTTCGTAGTGGTCGAGGATCGCGTGGATGTCCTCTCTGGTGGATGCGACGCAGGTGAGGTGGGAGACCACGGTGAGGTCGGTCTGCTTGTTCAGCCGTACGACGAGCCTGTGCGTATTTTCCCTGGTGGTCCCACCGGCACCGTAGGTGACGCTGACCCAGGAAGGACTCAGCGGCATGAGGTCGGCAATGGTGTGGAAGAGGTGCTCCCATGCCGTATCGGTCTTGGGTGGGAAGAATTCGAAGCTGAACGTGGTCGGTGTGCAGCTCAGGATATTTTTCAGCAGCATGTCGGATGAAACCTCCCACCCGTAAGGGCCAACTGGCCACTCACCCTATAAAAGTTCCTGATGAATTGCAAGGATCGCTTCATGCAAGAAACGACAGGGCCCGCGCCAGGGATGACGGGATTCGTATCGGGCGGCCCTCGATGCAGTCCCTCGCGAGCAACCCGATCCATTCCCTGGATGCACTGACTCCGTGTGCTATGACGCTGTGATGGCCGTCCACGTGGATGATCTCGTACCGGGAGATGCTCAGGGTTATGGGTTCTGTTTCGCCGTAAAGGAGGATCTTCGCATCGATCGTCTTCCGTGAGGAATCGATATCGATACCCTCGACTCTGCCGTACTTCCTCATGTATGTTTCGGCGAGCTGGCGGAGAAGGGCTGAAGAGGCCCTGTCCCTCGCAGTGCTGAAGGTTCCCTTGATGAGACCCATGCCGGTCTTCAGTACCCTTCAGGGTTGCCGGACTGCCATCTCCAGGTGTCTGAACACATGACGTCGATACCGTATTCGGCCTTCCACCCGAGCTCCCTGTTCGCGCTGGACGGATCGGCATAGCAGGTTGCGATGTCGCCCTCTCTCCTGCCGACGACGGAGTAGGGGATCTTCCTGCCGGAGGCCTGTTCAAAGGCCTTCACGATCTCGAGGACGCTGTATCCGCGGCCGGTCCCGAGGTTGTAGACCTTGACCCCGCCCCTTGCCGAGAGACATCTGAGTGCGGCGAGATGACCCCTGGCAAGATCCACCACATGGATGTAGTCGCGCACGCCGGTGCCGTCCGGGGTGGGGTAGTCGTTGCCGAAGACCTTGAGCTCCGGCAGCCTCTGGACGGCCACCTGGGCGATGAACGGCAGCAGGTTGTTGGGAATGCCCTGGGGGTCCTCGCCGATGCGGCCGCTGCCGTGGGCCCCGATGGGGTTGAAGTAGCGCAGGAGCACCATATTCCAGGACGGGTCCGAGGTATGGAGATCCCTGAGGATCTCCTCGATCATCCACTTGGTGCGGCCGTAGGGATTCGTTGGTCCCAGGGGGAAGTCCTCCCGTATCGGCACCGACGACGGGTCGCCGTAGACCGTGGCGGAAGAGCTGAACACGATATTCCTGACCGCGTGCTCCGCCATGACCTCGCAGAGGACGAGGGTGCCCGTGATGTTGTTGTGGTAGTAAGAGAGCGGGACCTGGACCGATTCCCCCACCGCCTTCAGCCCGGCGAAGTGTATCACGGCGTCGATCTGTCCCGAGGAGAAGATTTCCCTGACGGCCCGGCGATCGAGGAGGTCCGCCCGGTGGAAGGTCAGCGATCTGCCGGCGATCTCCTGCACCCTCCGCAGCGCCTCCTCCTTCGAGTTCATCAGGTTGTCTACGACGGTGACCTCATGACCGGCGTCGAGAAGTTCGACACAGGTATGGCTCCCGATGTACCCGGCTCCACCTGTAACCAGTATTCGCATCACCTACCTCGATGCAGGCAGCGCGCCCTATTGTATGCCTATCCTGAGGGCTCCTGACCCGTTTTTCTTGCCCCTGAGCGTGATGAAGTCGACCAGTATGTTCCCGCTCTCGACCAGTTCCGCGTCTTGCTTGGTCGGTTTGGTCCTCTGCTGGGCGTCATCCTTGTCCTCGTCGAGGTCATCGACGCTCGTGACGGGCTTCAAGCCCTTGGCCTTGAGAAGCCTGTTCTCAATGGCCAGCCTGTCGTCCTCGGCCTTCTTCTTTTCCTTGATCCGCGTGGACAGCTTCAGTGACACCCGTGTCTTTTCCCGGGATGCCTTCAGATATTCATTCATCTCGTTCATGTACACGTAGTCGGGATCACGTTCCATACGGGCCTTGTACGAGGACCTGAGCTGAGCCTTGTATGAGGCGATATCGCCATAGGTGAAATGGGGCACTGCCCCGATGACATCCCAGGGCAGCGCGTCCTTGAGGGTGCTTTCGCCTATGCTCTCTCTGTCGTACATGTCCGGGTACTCCAGGTCCGGCACGATACCGCGATGCTGGGTGCTCTCGCCGGAGATGCGGTAGAACTTCGACGTGGTCACCTTGATCTGTCCCCTGGACAGGGAGAGCAGCGTCTGGACCGTGCCCTTGCCGAAACTGTTGTCTCCTATGATGATCCCCCTGCCGTAATCCTGGATGGCGCCGGCAAATATCTCCGAGGCGGAGGCGCTCATCCTGCTGATGATCACCGCGAGAGGACCCGTGTAGGAAATACTCGGATCCCGGTCATAGAGGGTCTCGGTATCGCCGTCGGCCGAGCGGATCTGTACCGTGGGGCCGCCCTTTATGAACAGGCCCGTCAGGGTGTTCGCCTCGTGGAGCAGGCCGCCGCCGTTGTCCCTGAGATCGACGACCACTCCATCCACCTTCTGCATGGACAGCTCGTTCAGGATGCGTTTCACGTCACGCGTGGTGCTCTTGTAGTTGTTCGTGTAGGACTGCATCGCCTTGATGTCGAGGTAGAACGTGGGGACGTGGATGACGCCTATTCTGTAGGTCCGGTCTTTCCTCTTGATATCGATGATGTCCTTGCTCGCTGCCTGGTCCTCCAGCCTGACGGTGCTCCGTACCAGCCTGATGACCTTGGTCTGGTGCTCATCGCTGGCGGAGGCGGGGATGACCTTGAGTCTGACCATTGTGTTCTTGGGACCGCGGATGAGGTCCACAACGTCATCGAGCCGCCATCCCACCACGTCGACGATCTCTCCCTCGGAACCCTGGCCGACTCCGAGGATACGGTCATTGGGTTTGATGAGGCCGGACTTGTCGGCAGGCCCGCCAGGCACCAGGTGGACGACCTTGGTATATTCGTTGTCCGCCGTGAGCATGGCGCCGATACCTTCCAGAGACAGGCTCATGTTGATGTTGAAGTTCTCGGATGATCGGGGCGAGAAATACGAGGTGTGGGGATCATAGCAGGCTGTAAGAGCGTTCACGGATATCTGGAAGACATCCTCGCTGGTGTTCTGCCGGAGACGTCTGAGCTGGTTCCAGTAACGCTTGGACAAGGTCCGAGCGATCTCGTCCATCTGCGTGCCTTCGAGCCTCATGTTGATGACCTCGTGCTTGAGGGCCTTGAGCCACAGCCCTTCGAGCTCGGCCTGAGATGAAGGCCAGGGTGCTTTTTCCCGATCGGTCTCGAAGAACTCGTCCTTTTCGAGGTTCAGGTCCTTGAGCCCACTGTCCGCATGCTTGATGGTGAAGATGAGGCGTTGGGCCAGCCTTTCCTGATATCGGTTGAAGATCCTGAAGGGCGGCTTCATGTCCCCCCTGAGGAAGGCGTCATCGAGGCGGTTGCGGTAGGGTTCGAATTCCTTGATGTCTGATGCGAGGAAGTAGAGCCGAGAAGCGTCGATGTCGCTCAGCAGCCGTTCGAAGACCTTGCTGGAGAGGGCATCGTCGATGGATACCTTGCGGAAGTGATTCCTCTTGAGATCCTTGATGATCTCGACGGCCACCCGGCTGTGCTCGGCAAGGGGTGTGATGACCTTGATGTAGTCGGACGGGCCCAGGGATTCAGGGGCTGCACGTGAGCTCTGGCAGGCCGCTACGGTAATGAACCATGCAAGGAAGAGGATGCCTGTATATCGTGTCTTCGTGCCCATGTGCCTGCTTTGTGAGAGTTCAGTGTCTGGGTTTATAGCAAGTCTCCAGGGAAAACTCAATGGTGGTCTCGGGTCTTTCGAAAAGGGCCGGGAACCGACCTATCCAGGGGTCGAGGGGCACGGCGCCGGTCGATCAGGCCTGTTCCTTCGAGATCCTCCGGACAAGACTCCTGGCGACGCCCCCCAGGACAGGCACCTTCCAGAGGAAGGCCGGGATCGTGAGCCTCACCTCGATGAACGGTTCCGCTGGACCCCCGGGGCCGTTGTCGCCGGTCTGGGGTACGCCGGGGTCGGTCCCGAGAGACACCTTCATCCTGAATCCTTCCGGGTCGGGCGATTCTCCGCGGACCGGCGGCCGACGGGGTGCTGCGGTTTCCGGCACTTCAGGGGCATCGTGCGTGTGCTCGATGTGGTCCACGATCTCGAAGGCCTTCTGCATCTGGGTGGTCCTTGCCGACACCCCGGATGAAGGATTTCCCGAAGATTTCTTTGTGTGCCGGCCGGACTGATTCTCCTCGACCGGGACCTGGTTCTCATAGAGCCTTTTTCTTTTTCTGGGAAGAGACATGGTTGTTCTCCAGCATCTGCGTTATGATCTGTGCGATCTGTTCGACATCCCCTGCGGCCGAAAGCGCCTGCTTTGAATACCGTTTGTTCTCCTTCACCGAATCGGCGTACTCGTACAGGGTCGCGCCGTCACGATTGAAGTTTTCATAGACCGACCTGTCCGGATAAATGGCCCGCAGACAACCCACGTGGGGCGGGAGGATATCGGTGAAGTATCCCACGATGGTGTCCCTGTTCGCCTTGGGATGAGTGAAGGAGGGCAGAACGTGGAAGCCTCCCTTCTTCCCGGGGTCGATCTTGATCACCTCCTTGATGATGGGGTAGAGGTTGTCTGCAAAGGCAGCCTCGTCATTGGTGGAGGTCCTCATGGGGATGATGACGAGGTCGGACACGGCGCAGGCAAAACGCGTATGGAGCTTGCCCGTGCTCTCCCCGGGGATATCCATGACGATCAGGTCGTTGTGTGCGGCGATCGCCTTGATGCCGTCGGCAAAGACCTCCTTCTGGCTGCTCGAGATATGGTGGAACGATACCCTGCCCGGGTCTCTGCCGAGTTCCGACCGTTCGTGCCACCAGGTCCTCAGGGTCCCCTGGGGGTCGAGTTCCACCAGGGCCACCGACGTGAAGACCCGGTTCATATGGTTCGAGAATGCCGTGTTGAGGGCAAGCGTGCTCTTCCCCGTACCGCCCTTGGTCTGGACAAAGCTGATGATCATGGCCGCCCCTGCATAAGGAAATCACTGCACTGCACACGGTGCTCGCCCCGCGTGCACCTCAACGATACGTAAAACCTTACCCGTGTGTCAATGACACTTTATCCAAGGTCCTGGCTGGTCACGTCGTCGATCCATGCGAGGTATCTCTGAAGACCGCCCGTGATCTCGCATCTCACGATTTCAGGAACCTCATAGGGATGGGACCGCGCGATGAAGGCCTCGACCTCCCCGTAGAGGGAGCCCCTCGTTTTGATGAGAAGAAGCACTTCCTCGTCGCGGCAGACGGCTCCCTTCCACTGGTAAAAGCTCCGTATGGGGAGTATCTGAACACAGGCCGCGAACTTGTTGGCCACGAGCGATCCAGCGAGCTTCTCAGCGAGAACGCTGTCCGGGCATGCGCACATGACCATGCAGTATGCCTTTTCGCCACTCATCCGTGCCCCCCGGGGACAATTCCGCCGGCCAGGCTCTTGATCCTGGACCCGCCGCATGTTCACTGCCCTGGGATATGCAGGATAGTCGGGATCATGTCAAGAACCTGCGGTACCATGCCCTCGTGATTCATGCTTGATCTTCGATTGTCTGCCGGAAGGGGGTACCTCGTCATGGATCTCTGCAGTGCGGCTATACCCGGACCAAACCGGCAGCGGTGGATAAGATCGTTCCGAAGCAGTGGCCGAGGCCTTCGAAGGGGTCATCATACCTGCCAGCAGTTCATGAATGGAGGGATTACAGGATTGATGCGTACCTGTCGACAGACCCTGGTGATGCATACCTGCACAGTCTATGCACAAATGCATCGATCGTCAGGGTGTTTTGTCAGGGATGTATCACGGGATCAGACCCCGGCGCATTGCATTCCGGCCATGGAATCACGGTGTCGTTCAGAAGGGGACAAGGGGCTGGTTCGATGAACCAGCCCCCTTGTGATAAACAGGAACGATGACCTTAGAAGCTGAAGGAGACCTGAGCCCCGATTTCCATCGGGTCTGCATCGTCGGCTGATTCCATGGTGGTCGCATCGCCGGCTAAGAGGTAGGCGGCCACGACATCCAGGGACACGTTGTCGAGAAGTGCATAGTTGGCGCTGAGGTCGATTTCGGTGCCCAGATCGCTGTTGCCGTTGGCATCGTCTTCTGCGAGCTGTGCGAACCAGAGGTCTGCGCCCAGGGTCAGCTTGTCGGTGGCCTTCATGGATGCCCCGAGGTTGAGCGCCATGATGTTGCTGATCTGGTCGGCGCATGATCCGGCGGAAACCTGGTTGTCAATCAGTCCATAACCCATGATCTCGGCCCAGTAGTAGCTCTGGCCTGCGGGAACCCAGAACCCCTCGTAGTCGCTGCCGGAGTCGTACCCGCTGGCATAGAAGGCCTGACCATGAATGCTCAGCTTGTCGACGTCGGTGCTGGCGCCAAGTGCAAGGAGGTATGCCTTGACATCGACACTGTCGGTCTCTACTTCGGTCTCGATATCAACTGACCCACCCTCATAGATACCGGTGAACCACACGCTTGCCGGTCCCACGTTCACATCGACATCGGCACCCAGGAAGAAAAGGCCGATCTCCGTGAGATCCTCGCCGAAGGGATTGGTGTAGAAGTTGTCAAAGTTGGATGAATCCTTGGAGTAAGCATACAGGAAGATCGGCTTCACCGTTGCCTTGCCAAGGCTCATGGTCGGGTAGATGGCGTAGTAATCGAAATCCGCATCGTTGGCATCGAGGCCATAGCCACCCTCAAAGGCCTTGATCCAGATGAAGGGGATGGACAGGGTGTCGCTGGCCTTGACGGTCACGACCGCGCCGGCAAAGTCATCGTCGAAGAGGAAGCCGCGGCAGAGCGTGGTCCCCTGTACACCCAGTTTTACGTTGGTCCTGTCAAACGTCATATCAGCATAGGAGTTCTTTACCTCGACCTTGACGCCGTCGGCACCGATGTCGCCATAAGCGGAGTCGCCCCAGACTGCGTCCATCTCGAACTTGTTGACGAACTTGAAGTTGTCGCTGAACTTCGCGGTGTAGTACAGCCTGGTCCTCGTGTCGACCTGGGTCACATCAGCCGCCTCGGTCTCGTCCTCACCGGTGAAGTTCTTGTCCATGTACATCCTGGTTCTCCAGTACCCGCCAAAGATGTTCTCAAAGGCGAATGCCGGTACGGCAAAGGTGAATGCCAGAGCCAACACCATCAGAAACATCATAAATTTCCTCATGATTTCCTCCTACAATGGTTTTGATCGATTTCTGGAGAATAGGTCAGCGCATATATGTACTGAACCCATTTTCACATTACCTAAATGAAGTGCCCTCATACCCTGAACAGTATCTTACTCATGAAATTTTTATGTACGTCAATACAATAATTGTACCATGATCAAAATTAACCGAAAATTAATGGATTACCGAATCGGGGTCACGAGACATGTTGCAAATCTGCATCGTTTATATTTCTCATGGTGTAGTAAATACAACAGCTTTCGAAGGGCTTCTTCGGGGGAGTCACGGCCTTTCATCATGTCATGGCCAGGACATCTTGAGACGGAAATGCCGCTGCGTAATGACCGGCGCGTGAAATCAACCTTGACCGCTTCCTTTGAAAGCGGGTAGAAGTCTCCCAGTGAACAGTGCGGGTTTTTAAGGTGTATTCGCATCGTATTTTCCCTGGCAAGAGGAAAGATCATATGAAGACATATGCGCGAAACATTCTCCTTGTTCTTGTAGCCATCGTCCTTGCAGCCTGTGCTGAGCTGAACCGGTACGAGATCCAGAGATCGGTCGAGGGAAACCAGCTTTCCTCTTCTTTCCCCGAGCTTAAGGTGAAGGTAGATCAGGAACTATCCTACCTTGGAAGCTCCGAGATCTCGGGAAAGGACACACCTGTTCACCCAAACGAGAGAGATCTTATGGACAGCACCTCATCGTATCTCTTCGGGAACCTCGATCCTGCAGGCATACTCCAGAAAGGAATCCTCATACGCTTGACCGTGGTCAGAGGCGACCCGGGCAAGGCCCGGGACGGGATGTCTGCCGGCAAGGCGAAGGCCCCCCTGGACTCGGGGGCTGTGAAGATACTCGATGATGTGTATGACTTCCTTCTCTTTACCAGCACCGCCCTCCTTTTCGAAGAAGAAAGGATCCTTTTCAAGGGGTCCACGGCACCCTGCTATCTCGTCAAGCTTCTCGAAAAGAAAGCCGGCCTGGGAAACAAGTCCCATGTACAGATATACTATTTCGAGAATGCATCGTCGGAATGCTCGAATAGCGCATGCGATGCATGCCTGCAGGGTTCCGGGGACGAATCGAGGAGGAAGCAGGTCCTCGGTGGTTTTGACGGGAGGAGTTACCAGGCCATCAGTTTCATGGAATCCAAGAAGATTTTCGACGCTACCTCCAAGTATGTGAAACCCAAGGACAGCAAGAAAGAACCGGCAGATGTCATACCTCCTGTGACGGAGACGATGGGACATCCCGAAAGCATCGAGAACAGGCTCAAGGTTCTCAAGGATCTTCTGGACAAGAACCTCATCACGCGGGATGACTACGAGAAGAAGAAGGCCGCTATCCTCGAGGGTCTCTGATTCGATACAGGAGCACCCTTCATAAAGGTATCACCCAGTGCCTTATCCCGTGCTATGCGTGAGGGGCCTCCTTTAGGCGCACGGAACGGAATGAAAGGTCCTGAAATGTGTGCTTGATTCGTTCATGGGGTAGTTGATAAAATATCATGGTAAGTCTGTCTTATGATAGAGCCTTGTAGATCGCTTGGCGACAGTCAAGGAGTCATATGATTGAAGAGCGTTACCGAGAGGGGGCTGCTTTTCTCGAGCAGGCGGTCAGCATCATCCGCCAGACGGGGGTGAGGATCGTCTCGCTGAGGGAGCGGTATGCCAAGATCATGCTCCCCTTCGAACCGAATATCAACCACATCGGGACAGTCTACGGGGGCTCGCTCTTCATCCTGGCCGAATTCTCTGGCGGGGTGATCTATTTCGTATCTTTCGACCACACGAAGTTCTACCCCATCGTGAAGGAGGTCTTCATAAAATATCGCAGGCCGGCCACAGGAGACGTCTTCCTCGAGGTCGGGCTCTCTGAGCAGCAGGTCGACGAGATCCAGAAATCGGCGGCGGCTCAAGGCAAGCAGGACTGGACCATGGACCTCGAGATAAAGGATTCAGAAGGGCAGGTCTGCTGCGCTGTGCGTGGGACCTGGCAACTGAGGAGGTTCTGAGGGTCTCCATGAGGATGGTCCAGGACACAGGGCTGGCGCGTCTTTTCCCGTGACGGAGCGAAGCAGCGAACGAACACCAGCATGCGGTGTATCACATTATCGACAAGAAAGAGGGGGTTTGTATGGCAAGCATGATCGTAGATGAACGGGATCAGCAGTTTGTGCTCTTTGAGATGCTCGATGTCGAAAAGATCTGCGGGCACGAGAAGTTCGCCGACTTTTCAAGGGAGACCTTCAACATGATCCTCACCGAGGCGCAGAAAATAGCCGAGGAGGAGATCCACCCCACGCTGGTGGACAGCGACCGGCAGGGGTGCAGGCTCGTGGACGGCCAGGTTCATGTGCCGGATTGCTTCAAGCGTGCGTACAAGCTTTTCTGTGAAGGCGGCTGGATCGGGATGTCCTTCTGCCCGGATGACGGCGGTCAGGGGCTGCCGGAGAGCGTGAAGTTCGCGGCCATCGAATGGTTCTATCACAACTTTGCCTTCATCGCGTATCCATTCGCCACCGAGGGGGCAGCGCACCTCATCCTGAACTACGGTACTGACGGGCAGAAGAAGAAGTATGCGGAAAAGATGATGCAGGGCGTCTGGGGTGGCACCATGGCACTCACCGAGCCCGGGGCGGGCTCGGATGTGGGCAACCTCAGCACCAGGGCAATAAGGCAGCCGGACGGGACCTTCAAGCTCCAGGGGACCAAGATTTTCATCACCGGCGGAGACCATGATCTGGTCGAGAACGTCATCCATCCAGTCCTGGCAAGGATCGAGGGTGACCCTGCAGGGACCAAGGGCATCTCCATCTTCATCGTCCCCAAGTACCTCGTCAACGCCGACTGCTCGCTGGGCAGGCGCAACGACTACGAGATCGCCAAGATCGAGGAGAAGATGGGCATCCACGGAAGCGCCACCTGCCTCATCAACTTCGGCGACAACAATGACTGCTATGCGGAGCTCCTTGGCAACGAGCGCGAGGGCATGAAGATCATGTTCCAGATGATGAACGAGGCGCGCCTCGCCGTCGGCATGCAGGGGCTCGCGAGCGCTTCCATAGCCTACCTGCATGCGCTGAAGTACGCCAAGGAAAGGTTCCAGGGATCGTCCATCATGGAGATGAAGAATCCCGAGGCTCCCCGGGTGGCCATTATTCAGCATCCCGACGTGCGCAGGATGCTCCTGTGGATGAAGTCGAGCGTCGAGAGCATGCGTGCCCTGGCCTATTTCGTCGCGCTCTGCTTCGACATGCATCACGCGGGGAACGACGATGCGGAAAAGGACAAATGGATAGGATATGCCGAGGTCCTCACCCCCATCGTGAAGGCCTACTGTTCCGACATCGGGTTCCGTGTGACCGAGTATGCCATGCAGATCTATGGTGGATACGGTTTCTGCAGCGAGTACCCGGTGGAGCAGTTCATGCGGGACGAGAAGATCGCCTCGATCTATGAGGGGGCCAACGGCATCCAGGCACTGGATCTTGTGGGCAGGAAGCTCGGCATGAAGAAGGGGGCCTACTTCATGAACCTGCTGGGCCTCATGGGAGACACCGTGGCCAGGTACAAGGGCCAGGAGGGACTCAGGGATCTCGGGGAAGCGGTGCAGACGAGCGTGAACATCCTGGCAGACACGGCGATGTTCTTCGCCTCCTGCGGCAAGACGGGAAAGTTCCTTGTCCCCGTCAACAATGCCTATCCGTTCCTCATGATGATGGGCAAGGTCGTGTCGGGCTGGTTCCTGTTCTGGCAGGCCGGCATCGCCGGGGAAAAGCTCGATGCCCTTGCCAAGAAGGGGGGCGTGAGCGGTTCAGACCACGCAGCCCTGGCCGGCCTTGCGAAGACCAGCAAGGATGCGGCATTCTATCTCGGCAAGATAGCATCCGCACAGTATTTCATCAGGAATGTCCTGCCCGAAGTGGAGGCTGCAGCCAAGGCGGCGAAGACCGAGGACATGTCTGTCGTCGAGATTCCCGAAGAGAGTTTCGCGTCATGAAACAAAGCGGGTGCAGGGCGGTTTCATGCCCTGCACCCGCTAAAGCGCTGGCAATGGTTCGCTGAAACGGTCAACTCCCGTATTTCCGGGCGTACTGCTCCACCATCTTGAACTTCTGCACCTTGCCGCTGGCGGTCATGGGGACGGAGTCGACGAACTCCCAGTATCTGGGTATCTTGTGGCGTGCGATCTTTCCCTGACAGAATGAGATGAACTCATCATGAGAAGCCGTCGTGCCCGGTTTCAGTATGACGGCCGCAAGGACCTGTTCGCCGTATTTCTTGTCCGGGATGCCCACCACGTACACGTCCCGCACCTTCTGATTCTTACGGAGGAACTCCTCGATCTCGCGGGGATAGATATTCTCGCCGCCGCGGATGATCATCTCCTTGATTCGGCCCGTCACCTTGAAATAACCGTTTCCATCCACAGTACCCAGGTCCCCGGTGTGGAGCCAGCCATTTTTGTCGATGGCCTTTTTCGTATCTTCGGGCATCTTGTAGTAGCCCTTCATGACACAGGAACTCCTGGTAACGATTTCCCCCTGCACGTTGCAGGGCAGATCCTCTCCGGTGCCGGGATCGACGATCTTGCCCTCGATGTCGGGCAGCAGCCTTCCCACGGTGGACACCCTGAGTTCGACCGGGTCATCACGGCGGGTCATGGTCATGACCGGCGACGATTCAGTCTGGCCGAAGGCGATGACGATCTCGGGGCAGTGCATGATGTCCCTGACCTGATTCATGGTGTCCACGGGGCATGGGGCCCCGGCCATGATGCCGGTCCTGAGGGACTTGGTCGAGTACGCGCTGAAGTCCTCGTGCCCCAGTATGGCGATGAACATGGTGGGGACGCCGTTGATGGCGGTGCACTTCTCCTGTTCGATATATTTCAGTGCCTTCAGGGGGTCGAAGGCCTCGACGAGCACCATGGTTGACCCGTGTACCATGCAGTTCAGAGTGCTCATCACGCAGCCGAAGCAGTGGAACACAGGAACCTGGATCAGCAGACGGTCTTTCTCGGTCATGCCCATGACGTCGCCGACCATCCGCGCGTTGTTGATGATGTTGTAGTGGGTCAGCATTACGCCCTTGGGAAACCCTGTGGTACCTGAAGTGTACTGCATGTTGAGGACATCGTGCACCTGTACCGCCTTCTCCCGTTCGGCGAGTTCCTCATCGGAAATCTTTTTCCCCAGGGCAGTGACCGCATCGAATGAAAACATGCCGGGGGTTTCTTTCCGGTCACCGATGAACACCACGTTTCTGAGCAGGGGAAGCTTCGAGGCCTCGATCTTTCCTGGTTCAGAGGAGTCGAGTTCCGGAATGACCTCCCTCGTGATGGCGTAAAAGTTCGTGTCGCGATACCCTTCCATGATGACGAGGGTGGTGGAGTCGGACTGGTTGAGGATGTATTCGAGCTCGTTCGTCTTGTAGTTGGTGTTCACCGTGACCAGAACTGCGCCGATCATGCCGAGACCGGCCTGCAGATAGACCCACTCGGGTATGTTCGTGGTCCAGACCGAGACATGGTCTCCCTTCTTCACCCCAAGAGCCATGAACCCCTTCGCAACGTCTGTACACCTTGAGAGCAGCTCCCTGTAGCTCAGGCGGAGGCCTGTTTCGGGGAAAATCAGTGCATCGTTCTCAGGAAACCTTGATACAGTTTCCCGTACGAGGTTTCCCATGGTGATCTCTCTGAAGGCTGTCATGGCTCAATCTCCTTTGCCGTACGCTCGATCCCTGGCGGACGATGTGATACGGATTCTAAAGAATAACATACAATTAGACAATCGTTATTGACATACATATCGGTAGAACGTGTAGCACCCGTTGATACAGGTGTCAATATATATTTGATGGTGCGCACTGCACGCAGGTATTCATTTACCGGAACGATCGAAGAGTCGGCGCATGACCTTGGAATGGACACGCTGAGTCACTACAGATGAGGAAGGTGAGTTCGCCCATGGCCGATGGCTGTAAGATCCATACAGAAGGGAGACCCAGGATATGGTTGCTGATGCACTGACTGTTTCCTGCAAGAGATGCGGAACAAAGAACAGGATTCCCCGAACGCGTGTTCATGACAATGCCTTGTGTGGAAAGTGCCATGCTCGATTGGTCTTTGAGCGTTTCGACAGACCGCTCGCAGCGACCGATTCCACCTTCGGTTCCGAGGTGATCGACAGCGGCACTCCTGTTCTCGTTGACTTCTGGGCCCCGTGGTGCGGGCCGTGCAGGAGCCTGGCCCCGGTGCTGGACGAACTTGCAGCAAGATATGCCGGCAGGCTCAAGGTCGTGAAGGTCAATGTGGATGAAAATCCCGTCACGGCATCGAGATACGGTATCCGGTCGATCCCGAGCCTGTTCCTTTTCAGGGACGGGGCTGTGGTAACCACACTGCACGGCGCACTTCCTCTTCAGCAGCTGCAGACCCAGGTCGACCGCTTCATACCGTGATCATTCACGGATACCGATTCCCGGTGTGCGCCGGGATGCAGTTGTGTCCTCTGGAGAGAGCGGTACGCGAGACTCGCCCTGAACGGGCATGAAGTCCCCTTGACCGTAAAGAACCCTTTGGCATATAAGTTTAACATTGTTAAGGTACTCGTATCGTTCTTGTGGCCCTCTCATGCGGGGGTGTGATGATCGGTATGGTGCATGGTGACCTTTGAGCCGGTACTGCAGAGATGGTCGTGTTTTATGGTGGCCCGGATCCTGTTCCCCGGAGAATTCTTTCCATGAGAGGCACGTTGTTCCACCTACCTGGTACCTTCATCTATTACCGGGATACATCAACGCGCCGGTAAGAGATCATGGTCACAGGAGAACATGACGGGATATATCCATGGGCGTTGATTTACCGAACACCAGAAGGAGGGTGTATGGGCCGAGGATACATGGGCAGGATCCTGAAGGTTGACCTGGGAAGGTCATCGTTTGAAGACGAGATTATCCCCGATGCTCTCTACGAGAGGCACCTCTCTGGAATGGGGCTTGCAGCGCACATCCTGTTCCACAGAATTCCAGCGGGTGCAGACCCTCTCGGCCCGGACAATATTCTCGGGTTTGTTTCGGGGCTCCTGACCGGGACCGGGAGCCTCTTTGCCGGCCGGTGGATGGTGGTGGCCAAGTCTCCGTTGACCGGCGGGTGGGGTGACGCCAACTGCGGGGGTACCCTGTCGCCTGCCATGAAACGCTCGGGCTATGACGGCATCTTTTTCTCCGGAATCAGCGAGAAGCCGGTGCTGCTCTATGTGAAGAACGGGAAACCCGAACTGCGCGATGCAGCCCACCTCTGGGGCAAGGATGCCATCGAGACCGAGGAGATCCTGAAGAAGGAATTCGGCGAGCATGTCAGTGTGGCCGTGATAGGCCCGGCAGGAGAGAATCTCTCGCTCATATCGGGGGTGTGCAACGATAGGGGCAGGCTCGCCGCGCGCTCGGGACTCGGCGCTGTCATGGGCTCCAAGAGGCTCAAGGCCCTGGTCCTCGACGGGAAAAAGCGCATCCAGGTGCATGATCGTCAAGAGGTCAACCGCCTGAGCAGGATCTGCAACCGGTGGGTCCGGACCCAGCTGCCCCTGGGGCCCGGCACCGGCATGGGTCTCCTGGGCGTGCTGCTCAGGGTACTTCCCACGGCAATGGCCATGGACGGGTATGTGTACAAGAACATTCTCAGGAAGTGGGGTACCGGCGGGCTCAACCAGATGTCTCCCGAGTGGGGAGACTCGCCCATCAAGAACTGGAAGGGCAGCAACGTGGACTGGCCCATGAGCAAGTCCAGGTCAGCCCACCCCGATCTTGTCAAGGGCTACGAGGTCCTCAAGTACCACTGCTACTCGTGTCCGCTGGGCTGCGGTGGTATCTGCAGGTATCCCGGCAAGTATCCGGAGGGACACAAACCGGAGTATGAATCGGTCCTTGCCCTGGGCGGCCTCTGCATGAACGAGAACACGGACAGCATGTTCGAGCTCAACGAGTATCTCAACCGTGCGGGCATGGACACCATATCCGCAGGGTCCACGGTGGCCTTTGCCATGGAGTGCTATGAGCGCGGCATCCTCACGAAGGAGGACACCGGCGGCCTCGACCTCTCCTGGGGTGATGCCGTATCCATGGCCGAGCTTGTCCACAGGATGGTGAGACGCGAGGGGATCGGTGACGTCCTGGCGGACGGCGTGAGGGTGGCTGCCCGGAAGATCGGAAGGGGATCTGAGAAATATGCCATCCATGCCGGGGGGCAGGAGCCTGCCATGCACGACGGCAGGATGGACCCGGGATTCGCGGTCCACTATTCGGTGGAGCCCACACCCGGCAGGCACACCATAGGTTCACAGCTCTACTACGAGATGTTCCAGCTCTGGAAAAAGGTGAAGGGCATCCCGAAGAAGCTGCCCTTCCAGATCTACTCCAAGAACAGCAGGTATGTCGCCGATGACGGGAAGGCCCGGGAGGAGGCATCCTGCAGCAAATACATCGCCGTCGTCAATGGGGCGGGGCTCTGCATGTTCGGGGCCTTCCTCGGGGTCACGAGGACCCCGACCTTCGACTGGCTCAATGCCGTGACCGGCTGGAACAGGACCCCCGAAGAGTATATGGAGATCGGTGAGCGCATCCAGACCATCAAGCAGGCCTTCAACGTGAAGCACGGCATAGAGCCGATGAACAACAAGCTTCACGACCGGGCCGTGGGGAGACCCCCGCAGACCCGCGGCGCCAACAAGGGAAGGACGGTGAACATCGAGAAGATGATGAGCGACTACTGGAAGCAGTTCGGATGGGATCCGTCGACGGGAAAGCCGACCCCTCAGACCATGTCCCGGCTTGGCATCGAGACGAGCTGAGATCTGCAGGAGGAACAGAGATGCCCTTCAGTATTACGCAATCGTGTGTCGGATGTCAGGCATGCACGAAGGTATGCCCCGTGAGCGCCATAACCGGTCAGAAGAAGGAGATCCACGTCATCGACCAGGATCTCTGTATCGAATGCGGTGCCTGCGGCCGTATATGCCCCCACGCCTCGGTTCTCGACTCCTTCGGGGCCTTGTGCGCCATGGTGAAGAGATCCCGGTGGAAGAAACCCCGGGTGAACAACGACGGGTGCATGTCGTGCAACATATGCATAGAGACGTGCCCGGCGAACTGTCTTGACCTGTCCCAGCCTCACGACAGCGGAAACCCGCATGGATTCCCGTACCTCAAGGACGGGAGGGCATGCATCGGGTGTGGCTTCTGCGCACTGGAGTGTCCGGTCGGGGCGATCACCATGACCTCGCCGGCCACCTAGAACATGATCGCGGTCAGGATGTAGTCCGCGATCAGGATGCTGACCGATGAGATGACCACGGACTGTGTGGCGGACTTGCCCACGCCCTCGGCCCCTCCGCTGGTGCTGTAACCCTTGAAGCAGCAGACCACCGCCAGGATCCCCCCGAAGAAGCAGCTCTTGATAAGGCCGGAAAAGAGGTCGTCGTAGGCCACGTACTCCACGATACGCGCCATGAAGACCCCCCTGTCTATGTCGAGGACGATGGTCCCCACGATGTACGACCCGACCATGCCGATCGCATCGAAGGCAAGGGTCAGCATGGGCATCATGACGATGGTGGCCACCACGCGGGGGATGATCAGGTACTTGAACGGATTCACCCCCATGACGACGAGGGCGTCGACCTGCTGGGTCACCTGCATGATGCCGATCTCGGCGGTCATGGCGGAACCCGCACGGGCCGTCACCATGAGTGCCGCCAGCACGGGACCGAGTTCCCTGAGAAGTCCCAGGGCCGTTGTGGATCCCACGAGGGACTCGGCGCCGAAGAGGCTGAATCCGTGGTAGGTCTGCAGGGCGCTCACCATGCCGGTGAAAACACCGGTCAGCATGACCACCGGGGTCGAGCGGATACCGATGAACTCCATCTGCTTGAAATACTGCTTCACAAAGACCGGTGGCCTTGCCAGGTGGGAGACCGCCTGGAATAAGAAGATGAAGAATGCCCCCAGCTCCTCTAGAAAGGAGAGGGTCATCCTCCCGATATTTTCAACCATTCGCATAGCAGACGTTGGTGGATTTGATCCGTGATACGGCATCCTTCCAGCCGGTATAGAGCCTGTTGCGTGTCGCGCCGTCGATCATGGGGACAAAGACCATGTCCGATTGCCTGAGCCCCCCGATCTGGTCCCCGGCCTTCCAGAGCCCTGTGGCGATACCGGCCAGGTAGGTGGCCCCCATACCGGTGGACTCGATATGCCTCGAACGGTCGACGGGGCACCCGAGGATGTCAGACTGGAACTGCATGAGGAAGCTGTTCTTGCATGCGCCGCCATCGACCTTCAGTTCGCTGAAGGATGTCCCGGTGCACTGTTCGAATGCGCCGATGAGGTCCTTGACCTGATAGGCGATCCCCTCGAGGGCTGCCCGGACTACGTGGGCGCGGGTAGTGCTCCGGGTGAGCCCGAGGACGGCTCCACGCGCATACATGTCCCAGTGGGGCGCACCCAGGCCTGCAAAGGCCGGGACCATGTAGACCCCGTGGGTGTCGGGGACGCTCTCGGCGATCTCCTGTGTCTGGGAGGCATCCGAAACGATGCCGAGGCCGTCCCTGAGCCACTGGATGACCGCGCCACCGATGAAGACTGATCCCTCCAGGGCATAACACGGGCCGCCTTTCTCGTCGCAGGCGAGGGTCAGGATGAGCCCGTTGGTCGGCTCGATCTTCTTTTGGCCTATGTTCCGAAGGAGGAAGCAGCCGGTGCCGTAGGTGTTTTTCGCCTGCCCTTCATCGAAACATGCCTGGCCGAAAAGTGCGGCCTGCTGGTCACCGGCTATCCCTGCTATGGGGATCGCCGCACCGGTCACCTCGGGGTCGCTCTCTCCGATGACCTCGGCCGATGAGACGACCCTGGGGAGCATGGCTGCCGGTATATCGAGCACCCTGAGGAGTTCCTTGTCCCAGTTCTTTTCGTGGATGTTGAAGAGCAGGGTCCTGGATGCGTTCGTGAAGTCCGTCGCGTGGATCCGGCCTTTGGTAAGCCTGGCGATGATCCATGCATCGATGGTTCCGAACGCTATGTCGCCGGCGAGAGCCCTTGCCCTGAGGCCCGGTATCTGGTCGAGAAGCCATTTTACCTTGGTGCCGGAGAAGTATGCATCCACCACCAGACCTGTCTTGTCGCGGAACAGGGGCTCGAGGCCCTCCGACTTGAGCTCGTCGCAGATGGATGCGGATCTCCTGCACTGCCAGACAATGGCGTTGTGGACGGGTTTCAGCGTCTTCCTGTCCCACAGGACAACCGTTTCGCGCTGGTTCGTGATGCCGATGGCCATTATGTCCCTGGGTTGCACGGAAGCCGCCAGCAGCGCCTTCTTCATGACCGTGTGGGTCGTCTCCCAGATGACTTCAGGGTCGTGCTCCACCCAGCCCGGCTGAGGGTATATCTGGGGAAACTCGGAATAGGCCATGCCGGACACCTCGCCAGAGTGGTCCACGATCATCACCCTGGTCCCCGTGGTGCCCTGATCAATGGTCAATACATGCTTTTTCATTAGCCGGACCTCCTCCTTCAATGCCCTCGAACCGAAGCCCGAACTGTTTCAGGTCATCATAGAGCTCCGAGAGGGGCAACCCTATGACATTGGTGTATGACCCCCGAATGCCGGTGATGAAGATCGAGGCGATGCCCTGGAGGGCGTAGGCCCCCGCCTTGTCCATGGGTTCACCGCTTGCAATATACCACACTATCTCTTCATGCGTCATGGGTCTGAAGCGTACCCTGGTCCGGATCACCCTGGATTCCGCGCGGTCTCCGAGAACGATCGTATATCCGGTGAATACATCGTGGGTCCTGCCCTGGAGGAGCAGGAGATATTCCCTCGCCTGATCTGGATCCAGCGGTTTTCCGAGGATCATGTCGCCGACGACCACTATCGTGTCGGCCCCGATGACGAGCGCCTCAGGATGCTGCCTGGCCATCTCCAGGGCCTTCTCCCTACTGATGCGGGCGCAGTACCGACGGGGCGACTCACCCTCGTGTCTCGTTTCGGGTATGTTCGGGATCTGTATCAGAAAGGGGATGCCGAGAAGGGAGAGGAGCTCTTTTCTTCGTGGTGATCCGGATGCCAGAAGTACCTGCATAGGCTCACAGACTAGGAGAAAACAGCGCGTCTGTCAACGTATGCACGTCAGGTACGCTTGCTCATGAACCGCGGGGACGGATCTTTCTTCTTTTTGTATCCGCCCAGGGACGTCCTGTTTCTGCGGAGCGTGGCGATCTCGCGGGCAAGCTCATCGGTCTGGCCTTTGAGATATTCTATGATGCTCCCCTGGTCCTGGTGAAGCTCCCTGAGAAGTCCGGCAATCTGTCTGTCACGGAGAACCCGGGGCGAGGTCTTGAAGATCTCCTGAAGGTGGAGCTGAATTTTGGAGGACTGCTGCATGAAGCCTTCCAGTGTTTCAATGTTCCCCTCTTGAAGTGCCTTGACCTGCGTGCAGATGGCCTCCCGCCAAGATTTCAGGAGGTTCAGGACTGCTTCTGCAGTATGTTCTGCCATGTCTCGCGGAGCTCCTCGAGGTAGCCGACGACCTCATGGGCCGGTTCTATGGTGTTGTTGTAAGCGGCATCGACGATCCGCCTGATCATGTAGTTGTAGAGCGAGTCGAGGTGATACGCGACCTCACCCGCCTCGTAATTCAGGCCGTTGGTAAGCTCCCACAGAACATTCTGGGTCCTGTTGAGCAGTTCATTCACAAGCTTGTAGTTCTTGTCTGCATGGGCCTTCTGTGCCTGCTTGAGGAATCCGATGGCCCCGTCGTAGCACATGAGTATGAGCCTGCCCTGGTCCGCCGTCTGGATCTGGGTTCTCTTGTATGTCTGGTAGCCGTGAATGTTCATGTTCATGTAGGACCCCTCCCCATTGCATCCTACTACCCATATCGGTGACGGAACTTTTTTCTTTAGAATGATTTCCATGCAATGCAGGTTCCCCTGTGGACCCCATGTCAGGACACGACGGTACCGTGCCGAGACGGGACATGGACGGTCCGGAAGGGCTGACGCGCACGGTGGCGCCTGCCAGCCCCTTGGCCGCCTAGAGTGCCGCGAGCGATTCCTTTATGCGCTCAAGGCCTTTGATGATGTTCTGGTCGGATGTGGCGAAGGATAACCTCACGTGATCAGGGGCACCGAACTCACCTCCCGGGACCATGGCCACCAGAGCATGCTCGATGAGGTACTCGGCGAATGCCGATGCATTGCCGAACCGTTCCATGTATCCGTTGATGGAAGGGAACGCGTAGAAGGCCCCGTTGGGGGGGATGACACCGATCCCGGGGATCTCCCGGAGCTTCTCCACGATGAGGTCTCGTCTCTTTTCGAAGATCTGCCTGCGATCCTCCACCACCTTCTGGGTCTCGTCATTGATGAGCGAGGCCACGGCACCGTCCTGGGCGAAGCTCACCGGGTTCGAGGTGCTCTGGCTCTGGAGTCTCTCCATAGCCTTGATGACCGTGCTGTCTCCGATGCAGTATCCGATGCGCCATCCGGTCATGGCATAGGTCTTGGATGATCCGTCCACGATAAAGGTCTTCCTGGCGATCTCGGGCGAGATGCTCGCGACGCTGAAGAACTCCATGTTGTCGAAGATTATCTTGCGATAGATGTCATCGGAGATAATGGATATATCGTGCTCGACACAGAGCTCGGCGATCTTCTCCAGCTCGGCCCTCTCGAAAACCATGCCCGTCGGATTGCATGGCGAATTGATGATGAGGCCCCTCGTGCGGCTCGTGATCGCCTCGGCAACCATGTCGGCATGGAGCTTCATGCCGGTCGGCCTGGTGTCTATGATGACCGCCTTGGCACCGGTCATCTCCACCATGGGAGGGTAGGACACCCAGTAAGGCCCGGGACAGATCACCTCATCTCCTGCCTCGAAGAGGGTCAGGAAGAGATTGTACAGGCTGTGTTTGGCACCGCACGAGACGATGACATTCTCCGGTTCCACGGCGATCCCGTAGTCTTTCTTGATGTTCGCACAGATGGCCTCCTTGAGCTTCGGGGTACCTCCTACCGGGGTATACTTGGTACTGCCGCGGTGCAGGGCATCAATGGCAGAACTCTTGATGTTCTCCGGGGTGTCGAAGTCAGGTTCGCCGGCGGTGAAGCCGATGACATCCTTGCCCTGTGCCTTGAGCTCGTTGACCTTGGCCGTCAGGGCGAGCGTGGCCGAACCCGGGATCTTGGATACGAGTTGTGATATCTTCAATGCAAAACCTCCCTAAGGATGAGAGTTCTTCATGCGGGGATATTTTTCAAGGAGCTTCTCGAGTGCCGGTTGCGGAACCAGGCCCTCCACGGATCCTCCTGCGGCAGCCGTGGCCTTGACGATGGTCGAGCTGACGAAGAGATGGTTGTAGTCGGTCATGAGGAAGAAGGTCTCGACCTCGGCGCAGAGTCTCCGGTTCATGAGGGCAAGCTGCATCTCCAGCTCGAAATCCGAGATGACCCGCAGGCCCCTCAGGATGGCACAGGCGCCAACCCTCCTTATGTAGTCCACGAGCAGGCCTTCGAAGGAATCCACATCGATCCTGGGATTCCCCTCAACGGAACGCCGGATCATGTCGAGCTTCTCGTTGGTAGTGAACAGGTCCTGCTTCAGGGGGTTGTGGCCCACGGCGACGATGACCTTGTCGAAGACACACAGGCCGCGGCGTACGATGTCGAGGTGGCCATGGGTGATGGGATCGAAGGATCCCGGACAGACCGCTATCTTTTCCTTCCTCATCGCTC
This sequence comes from Deltaproteobacteria bacterium, assembly GCA_017992605.1. Classification (GTDB taxonomy): domain Bacteria; phylum Desulfobacterota; class Desulfomonilia; order UBA1062; family UBA1062; genus MWEI01. Next base: position 85,293 of record JAGOOG010000004.1, on the reverse strand, counting down.
ACTCCTGGTAAAGTAGGAGATGGTGGTGTCCCCGTAATGCCTGTGCTTCCACGGCATCAACGGGATCTCTGCGCCGCGTTCATGTTCAACTACCAGTATTCCTCCTGTGTTGAGGAGGTTATATACATGAGGGGCCAAATCCGAGGCAAGGCCTTTGTGGTAAGGTGGATCCATGAAGATGAGGTCATAGGTTTCCCTGCATGCATTGACAAACGCCCTTGCGTCTCCCTTGATGACGGTGACCACGTCGTGTGCCTGCAGGGTTGCTGTGTTCCTCTTTATGACGGCGACGCACTCCCTCGATTGTTCGACAAAGGTCACCCGGGCAGCCCCCCTGCTCAGCGCCTCACACCCCAGGGCCCCGCTGCCTGCGAAGAGGTCGAGGACGTGTGAGTTCTCAAGGTCGAGCATGAGCGTCGAGAAGATGGCCTCCTTGACCCGGTCGGTGGTGGGGCGCACGTGAAGGCCAGGGCTCGCGAGCCGGATGGAGCGGAACCTGCCTCCGCATATTCTGATGGACATGGTCGCTTAAGATAGGCGAGAAAAGGCACAAGGTCAACATGGGAGGGGTGGCGAACCCTGGTTTTCCCAGCCATGTCCCGGAAGCGGTCTACTGGAGAGCGGCCTTCATTTCGGCCACAATCCGGCCCACGGCCTCAAGGGGATCGGGTGCCTCGCTGATGGGTCTCCCGATGACCAGGAGGTCGGCCCCGGCTCTGATGGCCGCCCCAGGCGTGGCTATTCTCTTCTGGTCACCGGCGCCGGACCAGTCCGGTCTGATGCCCGGGGTGATGAGCATGAGGGATGTCGGTACCTCCGGCCGGATCCGAGCGAGGTCCTCCGCCGAACATACCATGCCGTCAGTGCCGCAGGAAGCGGCGAACCGGGCGAGATGGGCAACCTGTTCCGATGGTGTTCTGTGAATGCCGACGTCTTCGAGGTCGTCGCCACTCAACGATGTCAGGACGCTTACCCCGACTATCCTCGGCCTCTCGTTGCCCAGAACCCGGGATTCCTCTCCGGCGGCCTTGAGTGCCGCCTCAATCATGGCTCTTCCACCCGACAGGTGGACGGTCATCATGTCCGCACCGATCCTGGATATGCTGCGAACGGCTCCTGCCACGGTGTTGGGTATGTCATGGAGTTTGAGATCGAGAAAGCACTTGATTCCCTGGTCCCTCACGAGCTTGACCACGTCTGGCCCCACCGCGGTGAAGAGTTCGAGCCCCACCTTGAACCAGCCCACCGAACCTTTGAGGAGATGGACCCATTTCTCCGCAGAGGCCGCATCACCCACGTCGAGGGCGAATACTATGCGATCGCTTTCAGCCATGGCAGCTCTCCGATGACCACCTCTCGCGATGATCTGTAGGCATCGATGATGGTTGCGATATCATCGATGCATTGTTCCAGGGATTCGTTCACCACGAGGTAGTCGTACAGTGCCCAGTTGCTGAGCTCGTTCTTCGCATTCTGGGTCCGCAGAATCAGCGCCTGCGGATCCTCCGTCCCCCGCTCGCTCAACCTCCGTTCGAGCTCGTCCATGCTGGGGGGCAGGATAAGGATGAAACAGCCCGGGGATCCCTTCTCCTTTGCCTGGATGACACCCTGGACATCGATATCGAACAGGACATGGTGTCCTTGCCGCTCTTCTCTTTCTATCCACGCCAGGGAGGTGCCGTAGAGGTTTTCATGGACCTGCGCCCATTCCAGGAAGGCATCTGACCGGATCATCCGTTCAAAAACCGGCCTGCTGATGAAGAAATAATCGATGCCGTCCTGTTCGCACGGGCGCGGCGCCCTGGTCGTGTAGGAGACGGAGAGAACGATGTCGGTCTTCCTCTTCACTATCTCCTTGATGATCGTGGATTTTCCGACCCCGGAAGGGCCGGAGACGAAGATCCTCACCGCTACTCCTTCGGGATGGACGCCTCTTTCGGGCCGCCGCCGTCGGACAGCCGGTTCGAGATGGTCTCTGCCTGTATGGCACTGAGGATGACGTGGGAACTGTCTGTTATGATGATCGACCTGGTCTTCCTTCCCTGGGTTGCGTCGATCAGCTGTCCTCTCTCCTTGGCTTCCTCTCTGAGGCGTTTCATCGGGGATGATGATGGATTGACGATGGCGATGATTCTCGATGCAACGACCCCGTTGTTGAAGCCGATATTGAGAAGTCTGGTGTCATGTTTGCTCATACCCGCTCTCCTTTCTCCGTGTCCCGTTCGCTATTCGATATTCTGTACCTGCTCCCTGATCTTCTCGAGTTCTGTCTTGGCATCGATCACCAGACGGCTCAAGGCACTCACCTGACTCTTGGAGCCGATCGTGTTGATCTCACGGTTGATCTCCTGGAGGATGAAGTCGGCCTGTCTTCCTATGGGGGCGCCCCGGCCGTTGATCGTCTCCTCAAGCATGCGGAGATGACTTTCGAGTCTCACCAATTCCTCGGTGATGTCGCTCTTGTCCGCGAGCAGTGCGACCTCCTGCTCCAGCCGCACTTCATCGATCATGGAGGTCTTCCCTGCGAGAAGTGCGCTCAGACTGGCATGCAGCCTGTCTTTATATACGCTTGTCATGTGCCTTGCAAGGTCTTTCATGGCCCCGGTCATTCTCGTGAGCGCCGCTGCCCGGTCGACAATGTCACGGGCCAGGTTCCTGCCCTCGTTCTCGCGGGCCCGTGAAAAGGAAACGAGCGCCTCGTGCACCGCCTCCCTCACCAGTGGCTGCTGGTCGTCCCTCTGGGCAGGGCCCTCGCTGAGGACACCCGGAACGAGGAGTATGTCACGGAAAGAAACCTCGCCGCCGAAGTCCCGGGCCATGATACAGAGGTCATCGTAGTATGCCTTGGCAAGGTCCCAGTTGACGGCCATCTTTTCATGGGCCTCCATGGATGGCGTCCGGCTCACGGTGACATCGACCTTGCCCCGATGGACCGCTTCGGAAACCATGTCGCGTACCGACATTTCGAAGGCTGCCAGATCTCTGGGCATCTTCACCCTGATATCCTTGTAGCGATGGTTCACGCTCTTGATCTCTACATGGTATCCGTGAGCGTCGGCCTGGCCGAATCCGGTCATGCTTGACGGCATGGTACCCTCCTTTTGTAGTCCTCCCGCAGGCCGTTGAAGATCCTTATGAGGGGTTCCGACGCATAGTCCGGGTATGTCCAGTCGAGTTTCTGATAGGAGCTGCCCTTGTAGATAAGGGTGATCTCGGCCCAGATGCCTTTTCCCAGATACAATCGGTGACTGTAGGGCTTGGTGGTGGCCAGGCAGACATTCTCGAGGGTCAGGATGCCGGGATCGAGGTTTATCCTTCTCTTTCCGTTGAGGCGATACGAGTCCTCGACGTCGTTGGTCCTGGTCTTGACCTCGGGGAGACAGTCGCGCTCCACGAGGGTCGAGAAGGCGATGATCATGCGGTGCAGCGGCCTGCCCATTTCACGGTGGTAGTAGTCCGTGAAGGTGAAGTCCATGGGCTCGGACTCGTTAAGCGTGTCCCCGAACTCGCCGATTAGAGTCCGGATTGCCTCGTCCAGGGGGGCCTCGGCATGATACAGGGCGCTGCAGAAGAGCAGGGCGCTGTCCGGGGCGGATGCACTACCCACCGATCTCCTCCCTGCACACGGCATAGAGCCTGTCCCGGGAGACGCTCGCGGCGCCGACTTCGGCGACCACCAGACCGGCTGCCACGTTCGCGATGACGGCAGCCTCTTTCGGGGTGGCACCTGCGGCCAGGGCGAGAGAAAAGCAGGCGATGACCGTGTCCCCTGCGCCTGTGACGTCGAAGACGGCCTTGGCATTGGTCGGTATGTCGATGGGAGTGCTGTCCTGTCCGAAGAGACTCATCCCGTGCTCTCCCCGGGTCACCAGGACCATGTCGCAGTCCAGCATGGCCTTCACCTTACGGGCCGCCCTGACGATATCGGCGTATTCCTCGATCTTTATTCCCGCGCCGAAGCTGAGTTCCTTGACATTGGGCGTGATGACGCTCGCCTTCTTGTAGTGCGGAAAGTTCCTCTCCTTCGGATCGACGCACACGGGGATACCGTTCGCCCTCGCGAAAGGGACCACCTTGCCGAGGAGGTTCCTGCTCACCACGCCCTTTCCATAATCGGAAATGATGAGCGCATCGATATCCTTCAGGGCTCCCGTGAACGACGAAACGATCTTCTTGAGCATGGACTCCGTGATGGGGGTCCTGTCCTCCTTGTCGATCCGTGCCACCTGCTGGGTGTGAGCTATGATGCGCGTCTTCACCGTGGTGCCTCTTCTCGAGTCCATGAAGACGGAGTCCGAAGGGATGTTCATCTCGTCGAGGATGTCCTTGAGGATGTGGCCATGACGGTCGTTCCCCCTGACCGCATTGACGATGACCCTGGCACCGAGGCTCAGGAGATTGTTGGCGACGTTCCCGGCGCCACCGAGCTTGAAGAGTTCGCTGGACACCTCCACCACAGGGACGGGGGCCTCGGGGGAGATGCGCTCGACTTTCCCCCAGATGTACTCATCGAGCATGAGATCTCCGATGACCATGATGCTCCTCGTCTTCATGGCATCGAAGATGAGCTTCAGCCTTTTATCGTCGATCTTCAGCATCGGATAACAATGGAAGAGGCTTGCCTAATTGTCAAGGAAAAGGGCATTCACGAAACTCTTCGCGTTAAACGGCTGGAGGTCGTCCATGTCCTCGCCGATGCCCACGTAGCGGATGGGTATGGGAAACTCGTTGGCAATGCCCACGATGACTCCGCCCTTGGACGAGCCGTCGAGCTTGGTCAGGGCGATGCCCGTGATACCCAGGGCATTGTTGAACTGCCGGGTCTGCTCGATGGCGTTCTGGCCGATGGTGGCATCGAGAACGAGGAGTATCTCGTGGGGAGCCCCCTCGAGTTTCTTGTCCAGGACGCGGCTGGTCTTCTTGAGTTCCTCCATGAGGTTTTCCTTGGTGTGGAGCCGGCCTGCCGTATCGATGATGAGCACGTCATGCCCTCGCGCCATGGCGGCCTGAAGTCCGTCGAAGGCGACGGCGGAGGGATCCGCTCCCTCCTGGGCCTTGACGAAATCGGCACCGGCTCTGTTCGCCCAGTGCTCCAGCTGTTCGATGGCGGCTGCACGGAAGGTGTCTCCGGATGCGATGATGACTGATTTACCCTCGCTCTTCAGGTGATGGGCGATCTTGGCAATGGTGGTGGTCTTTCCCGACCCGTTCACGCCGGTCACCATGATCACGTAAGGTTTCTTGCCCTCGGGTATGACGAGGGGTGACTCGCGACGGAGGAGGATGGCCTCCACCTCTTCCCGTATGGCGTTTATGGCGGAGTCGGGGCTGTTCAGAGACGGGGCCTTCTTCTGGACCGACTCGAAGAGTGCGTAGGCGGTCCGGACGCCTATGTCGGTGCCGACCAGGGTCTCTTCCAGCTCATTGAGCACGTGAGCGTCGAAGGACGAAGAACGCTTGAAGACGGCGGCGATCCGGTCAATAAATCCTTTGTGGGTCTTGGACAGTCCCCTGCCGAGCCTTTCCTCAAGTGTCGGCGCAGGGGGGGCCTCCTTCGGGACGGGCTTCGCCGGTTTCCCCGGCACAGGCAGGGCTTCGGCCGGAGCAGGAAGTGACGGGGTCTCGGGCTTGCCGGGCAATCTGGGATGGATCCCGGGCAGGGGAAGGACCCACACGTTCAGCACGACGGCAACGATGAGATAGATCCATGAGGGCAGGGCCTCGAGTCCGGGAATGGAAAGCAAAGCAAGGGATTGCGCAATATAAAGGAAAAAGAAGACATAGCTGATCAGAAATATCAGGTAGTCGTGCTTGTTGAACGTATACTGCAAGGCATACCTCCTTGTTATCTGGCGTGCGGTGGTATACCTATCACAGGGGCAGGGAAAGGACAAGCTTCTCTGGAGGGCGGCCCGTCGTTCAGATGCAGCCTGCCTTTGGATGACAAGAAATGTGTTGACATGGGAAACGGAAGCATGTACCTGTTATAAAGTATAAAGTTTAACTTTAACCTTTCATCACTACAGGGGGAAAACATGATCAAGACCGCGATCACGGAAATGTTCGGTATCAAGTACCCGGTCATCTGCGGCGCCATGATGTGGCTCTGTACGCCGAAGCTCTGTGCAGCCGTCTCGAACGCGGGGGGCATGGGAAACCTCACGGCCGGAAACTTCGAGACCGAGGAGGAGTTCCGCGCAGCCATCGGCGAGACGAAGAGGCTCACCGACAAGCCCTTCATGGTGGGCATCACCATTCTGCCCTCGGTTCGCATCACCTCCGAGCATCACGCGATGTATGCCCGGGTATGCGCCCAGGAGCGGGTGGCGGGCATCGAGGTGTCAGGTTCTCCCCTGGACAAGGCCCTGGGAAATAAGGCATTCGGGGAGTTGAAGGATGCGGGAGTGAGGCTCTTTCACAAGGTCGGCTCGGTCAGGCATGCCATGCACGCGGAAAAGGCCGGGTATGACGGTGTCTATGCGGCGGGATTCGAGGAGGGGGGACACCCCCTGAGCGATGACGTGACCACCATGGTGCTCACCCCCAGGATCGCCGATTCCGTGAAGATCCCCGTCGTCACGGTGGGCGGCATTGCCGACGGCAGGTCTATGGCCGCCGCACTGACGCTCGGCGCGCAGGGCGTCATGATGGCGAGCAGGTTCATCGCCACCACCGACTGCGTCGTGCACGAGAACATCAAGCAGGAGCTCGTCAAGCGCCAGGAGAACGAGACCACCCTCTTCTGCAAGACCATCGGCCTCCAGGGCAGGGCGCTCAGGAACAAGATCATCTCGGAAGTACTCAGGGCCGAGGGCGAGGGGAAGGGTATCGAGGCACTCATCCCGCTCATTGCAGGCCAGCGCATCAAGCGGGCATGGGAGACCGGGGATGTCGAGGACGCCCCCCTGATGGTAGGCCAGTCCATCGGTCACATCCGTGGTATCGTGAGCTGCAAGGAACTCCTCGAGAAGATGCATGATGACGCGGTGGCCCACCTGAAGAAGACAGTCAGCCTGATCCAGTAACACAGGAAACCAAGAAGCGAGCGGTCGCGCCCGGGACGGGGCGTGACCGCTCGTTCGCGTCAGGAGCTTGTGACAGAGCCCGCTACTTCTTCGGTGGTGTCTTGCGTGTGGTCCGGGGTGCCTTTGGCCGTGCCTTCGTGGCCGGCCGGGTCTTTGCGGCCCCGCCTGCCTTCTGCGCGAGCCCGATGGTGATCGCTTCCGCCTCTTTGACGGTCCTCTCGATGACCTCGGCAACGGTGGGGATGTCCCTCATCAGGCCGGTTGCCTGCCCCACGGGAAGGACGCCCGTGGTGATGTCGCCGTCCTCGGTGGCCACGCGGATGGCCTTGAAGGCATTGGCCATGAAGGCAAGCTGCCTGGCATTCTTCCACCCCGAGGCCAGGACGCCGAGGAACAGCTTGAAATAGGGCAGGTGCAGCTGGTTTGCGATGACCATGGAGTTCGGCAGCGCTTCTATGAGCTTCCTGATATTCAGCCCCTGGCGAATAGCGCTCCGTGCCGCCTTGGTGTCGAGCACCCTGCACCCGAGGCCGTCGAAGCGGGTTGAATAGAGCGTGTCATACACCTCTTTCTGGATGGAGAGCTGCTTGTAGTTCTCATGCAGAGGGCTTTCCTTGGTGGCCATGAGCCGTGTGCCCATGGCGGCCCCTTCCGCGCCCAGGGCAAGGGCTGCTGCGAGGCCCCTCCCGTCCGCGATGCCGCCTGCTGCGATGATGGGTATAGTGACCGCGTTGCCTATGCTCGGCACGAGGCAGAAGGTGGTGGCGTCACCGCCGTGGGCAGCGGCCTCGTGACCGGTCACCAGGAGCGCATCGCAGCCGTAATCCTGGGCGCGCTTGGCGTGGCGTGCATTGACGACCGTGGCGACGACCTTGCCGCCGTACTGATGGGCTGCCTTCACGATCCAGTCTCCCTTGCCCAGCGAGAAGTTGATGACCGGAACCTTTTCCTCCAGGGCGACCATCGCATTCTCGGCGGCCCCAGGAAAGAGCAGGGTGGTGTTGGTCCCGAAGGGCTTGCTGGTGAGCGACTTGATCTCCTTGATGGCGGCCCGTGTCTGCTGGGCATCGAATGGGCCGGTGGCAAGAATGCCGAGACCGCCGGCATTGGAAACCGCCGCAACCATCTTGGGCACACTTATCCAGCTCATGCCTGAGAGAACGATGGGGTGCTTGATGCCGAAGAGCTCGGTAATGCGTGTCTTCATACATGACTCCCTGTGAATGGTATTGTGCTGAGGACTACCTTGCGATAACTCCCCATGAATTATTAAAGATTAAAGTTAAGCTATAAGGTTAATACAGGAGGGTGCCCGTGTTTGTCAAGACGGAATTCCAGGGTTCCGGCGCAATCACTTCACCGTGACCTTCATGCTTGCAGCGTGCTGGTCAGGCCCCTTTCCCGCGTACGATGTGTCCCGGGTGGAGATGTAGATGTAGTAGTCTCCCCGAGAATTGAGCGTGATGTCCTGAGAGATGATAAAGGTCCGCGGCGAGATGTAGGTTATGCTCTCGGTCCTCGGGTCGTGCGTGTTGCCCGGCACGGCACCCACGGACCATCCATAGTACAGGGGGGTGTTCCCGTTGTTGATGAAGGCCTCGAAGGTCACGGTGTCGCCTGCCGCAAACGTCGCGTTCCCGGGAGAAGGGGAGACGATCCCGACCGTGGGGATCGAATCTGGGGGAAAATCGCCCGCCTGTGTTTCAGGGTCGACGACATTGACATGACGGATGTCTGTGCTGGTATCCCCGGATCTGTCGGTTGCGGTGAAGGTTACGGTATAGGCACCCTGGTTTCTGAAGCGATAGTTGCCCGGGCTCAGCCGGGAGGAGAAAGGAGCCCCGTCGTCGATCCGCCATGAGTAGGTATACGGCGGCTTGCCGCCGTAGACATATCCCTGCAGAGGTATGACCTGCCCCTGTGTCAAGAGGACGCTTGCATACGGAAAGCCGATGGACGCGGACAGCTCGAGATTCTTCAGTGCCTCCTCGGTGTCTGCTTCCTCCTGTTCGATCCGGGTTATGGTGTTCTCCAGGTGGAGCTGGGTCTGTGCGGTGGGGAGGAGGTCCCGTTCAACCTCTTCCGGGTAAATGCCCATGTCGTTGAGCCGGTCGAAAAGTTCCTTCACCCCTGCATCGTTGTCGAGTTCGGGGTTGTTGAAGTCCACGCGGATTCCTTGCAGGGCCTCGCGAACTTCCTCGGGAATCCTGATCCCGTTTGCCGCGATGAGGTCATCATCAAGGGATTGCAGAAAGCGGGCGATATTGATGACCCTTGTGCTGGAGGTGTCAGCCAGCACGCCCCCGAGGTCCACCGGGGTGACGATTCTCTGGGCATTGATGCGTCCGATGACGACGCCGCCGAGAAAGAACGTCATTTCCTCGTTCCCGTTATAGTAGAACCCCCCCTGGCTGTCCGTGACGCCTGCAAAGGTTATGGAGGAGTATTCCAGGCCCTCGACCGGGCTGTCTATGAAGTATCCGATTTTGTAGGTTCCTTCCTCTGCCGCGACGGGCCCGGCACCGCCTCCGCTGTGACACCCCGCTACGAGGAGGAGCGCCATGGCCAGGGTCAAGAGCATAGAGCACGGGCGCCGGTGGGTAAAAGGACGTGTGCCGCGTCCATGGTGCTCCCGGTGGACAAGTGTGTCTCTCAGGTTTCTTCTCATTCTATCTATCCCTCGCCTGTGTCTTTATCCCGGTGCCCTTGGCGGGCTCGGGCGCTCTTCCTGGGGAGCAGGTGACCGGATGGTGAACGTTGCCGGTGGACCTTCCCCCGCAGCGAGAACCACACGTGCCATGCAATCGCTATAAATAAAAAATAGAATTAAATACTTATGTTGCAAAATTCATGCTCATGATGCGCGTGTGAAAAATCCATGAGTTATGGAATAACGGGATCCGGATCAGCAATCAATTGGAAAAGAATTACCCTGTCCTGTGGAAAGAAAATATCCTTGCCCGGCACGAATTCGCAGCATTCACTCATAGACGAGACCCCGGGGACCCCCCCGGGGGTGATCATGAGTCGCTGAGGCTTTTTTGTATGGCGGCCTGAACCTTTCTCTGGAAGAGTCTCCTGAGGATGTAGCCCCGCAGCATGTCGGCCATCTTTGAGATTTCGGCCGTGATGCGTATGTTTTCCTGGGCGGACCTGTTCTTGACCGCCGACCTCCGCAGGTTCATCTCGCATTCGACAATCTGCCTGCCGAGATCGACGTAGAAGCTCAGCTCATGCAGGTCCTGTCCAAAGGAGATGATCTTCTTGAGAACCTCCCTGGCAAACAGAACGTCTTCCTGATTATAAAGGGTGCGGCCCTTTTCCTGATGATAGGGTATGAGGAGCCCGATCCTCGATGCAGTCTGCAGCTCCTCCCTGGTGAGTCCGGTGGCCTCCATGAATCCGGCCTTGTCCATGACCTTTTCGGGCATTCCCTCCTGGGCGCCGAAAACGGCATCCTCTATGGACTCGGCCTCGTCGAGACTCATCCCCTGGTCCATTCTCCGGAGTATGTTCTTGATGACCGAGAGGGGGAAATACTTCCGTTCCTGGAGGTGCCTGACGGCATGGATCTTCTCGATGCATCTCTCGTCATAGTAGGCCATGCTCTTGTTGACCTTGTCCGGTTCAGGCAGGAGTCCCTGGCGCACATAGTATCGTATGGTCGAAGGCGCCACGCCGCTCTTCTTCGCTATCTCACCGATCTTCAGGCCCATTGCCTGCCTCTCTTAAGCATGAAGTTAAACTATAAGATGGACTCTATAGAACATTCCTTCGGGGATGTCAAAGGTGACCTGCACGGCAGCGACTCCCCGGATCCACGACGCAATGGGAAGATGCAGCTGCGAGGGGCGGGGATGACCCTCCACGGGCCCGTGGAAATCACTTCCTGTAATACTTCATGGCCTCGGGGATCATGGCGTTGATCTCGCGGATGCGGCTCTGGTCGGCCGGGTGTGTCGAGAGGAACTCGGGGGGTTTTGCCTGCTTGGAATCCCGCATCATGCGTTCGAAGAACGAAGGGGCCACCCGCGGATCATAGCCGGCCTGTGCCATGAGCATCAGGCCGATCTTGTCGGCCTCATACTCGTGCTTCCTGCTGAACGGCAGCGAGAGACCGACGGCAGTGGCCAGGCCATACCCCGTGTTGATCGCGTCGATGGCCACGGGGCTCCTGTTGGCGATGGCTATGTTGAGCCCCTGCTGGCCGAGCTGGAGCAGGAGCTGCTGGCTCATCCGTTCGGCTCCGTGCCGTGCCAGGACATGGCCGACCTCGTGGGCGAGGACGAAGGCAAGGCCGTCTTCAGTCTGGGTGTAGGGAAGGATTCCCGTGTATACCGCTATCTTTCCACCGGGCAGGGCAAAGGCGTTGACGGTCTTCGGTGCGTCGATCACCGTGAATTCCCAGGCGTAACCCGGTTTCTTCGCGGCAGCCGCGATGCGCGAGCCGACGCGCTTGACCATGTCATTGGTCTTCTTGTCCTTGGAGATCTTTTCTTTCTTGAGCACATCCTGGTAGGCCTTTACGCCAAGTGCCGTCTCTTCCGCTTCGGAAATGAGGAGGAGCTGCTGTCTTCCGGTGTATGGGGCGGTGGCGCATCCAAGGATGGTGAAGACTATCGATGCGGTAAGGCCAACGAAGAGGATCGATAGAGCGAGAAGTCGCGTATTCATCCCTGCACCTCCTTCTGTCTGGGTGAGATGAAAGCTTATGGTAGAAGAACCGCCATGCAATTTCAACAGGCAAATCTCCCGGGCGCGGTTGTGCAGACCCCGGCCGGGATATATCTAGGGCATGAGGCGGTACCCCTTGCCCCTGATGCTTATGATGTGCTCCGGTCTTGAGGGGTCCTGTTCGATATAGCGCCTGATGCGGGAGATGAACGTGTCCACGGTCCTCGTCTCGATGTCCGGGTCGAGCCCCCAGACGTTCTTCAGCAGCTCTCCGCGCGTCACGATCCGCCCCTGGTGCATGGTGAGGTACTGGATGAGATTCGCCTCGTGCGGGGTGATGCGAGCGACCTTTCCGTTCGTGTCCGAGATCTCGAGCGTGTTGAAGTCGATCCGGGTCTCGCCGAGTTGCAATATGTCTTCCGGCCTGTACCACTGGTATCGGTCGAGCATCCGGTGCACCCTCAGGAGGAATTCCTCCAGGTTGAATGGCTTGGTGAGATAATCATCGGCACCGGCCTTCAATCCCTCCACCTTGTCGTCCATGGTGGAACGTGCCGTGAGAATGAGGACGGGGAGCTTGAGGTTCTCGCTCCTGATGCGCCGGAGGGCCTCGATTCCATCGATGCCCGGAAGCATGAGGTCCAGAACCACCAGGTCGACACTCGCGGTGTCGAGGGCCGAGAGCCCGTCCTCCGCATTCATCGCATGGATGACCTCGTAACCTTCTGCCTCAAGGTTGATTCGCAGCCCCAATGCAAGGGCCTGGTCGTCTTCGATGATGAGTATGCGCCACTTGATGGTCATGAGCGTGCCAGGGGCAGCCTGATGCTGAACGAACTGCCGCTTCCGGGTTCCGTGGGTTTCACCCGTATCGTCCCCCCATGTGCCTTGATGATGCCTTTCACCACGTACAGCCCCATGCCGGTACCGGATCCCCACATGATCACCGCGTCGGGGAGTCTCTTGAACATCCCGAAGATATCCCGGTGGCGGTCTTTGGGGATGCCTATGCCTGTATCAGAAAAAAGCATGAAAGCCCACTTCTCATCCTTCCAGAGCCTGATGTCTACCCGGGGGGTCGTCGTGGAGTAGTGCATGGCGTTCTCCACCAGGTTCGAGAAGACCATCTCGAAGGCATCGGCATCGACGGAAATGGGTATGTGGTCTTCCTCTGCGTGGATACTGATGGCCACGTTCTTGAAGAAGACCTCGTGATTGGCGACGTACGTGGCTATGAGCTGGGGGGCCGATACGACAGAGAAGCTGTACTGGTTCCGGCTGGTGCTCAGGCGGGCGCCCTCCAGGAAATTGAAGACGAGAGACTTGAGCCGCTGGTTCGCCACGACCATACCGCTAATGAGTTCTGACCTGGTCTGCTCAGGGAGGTCTCGCTTCGTCATGGTCTCGAGGAAGAGTTGCATGGTGGCGATGGGTGTCTTGAATGCGTGGGTGACCGACTGGATGATATGCATCTGGGTCCTCATGAGGGTGAGCTGCCGCTGGTAGAGGATGAAAAGGACATATATGCCTGCGAGGATGAGGGTGAAGAGCACGGCGACCTCGGTGATGATGACCACATCCCACATGCCGAACGGGTGCATCCTGACCTGGCGGTAGTGAACGTACCATACGACCCACAGGATCACGACGATGATCCAGGCGGTCTGGATAGCGACCAGTATCAGTATGGTAGGCCACCGTCTGGGCTGTTCCATGATGGTACGCTCATAGCATCACTGCGAGGGGGTGTCCAAGGGGAATGTCGAGGGGTGGGTGTCTAGGGTACGATTTCTCCTGTCAGCGAGTTCTGGTTTGCCCTTGTTATCCTTACCGCAGCGATCCTCCCGACGAGGGAGCGCTCTCCCGGGAAATTCACGATGGTGTTGTGGCTCGTCCTGCCATGGACCTGATCCGGGTTCCTGAGGCTCGTTCCATCCACCAGGACCGCATACGATCTGCCGACGCGGTTCCGGTTGTTCTCCATGGTGATCTTCTTCTGCAAGGTCTGGAGCGCCATCAACCTCTCGGCCTTCTCTCCAGGGGTTATGTCGTCCTCGAGGGCGGCCGCCGCGGTCCCCGGCCTGACCGAGTACTTGAAGGAATAGAGCACGTCGAACCTGACCGCTTCCATCAGATCCAGGGTGTCCTTAAAGTCGCCTTGAGTCTCGCTCGGGAAGCCCACCATCACGTCCGAGCTGAGTGCGATGTCGGGACGTGCATCCCTGAGCCTCGAGATGAGCTCGAGGTAGGATCCGTGGGTATAGTGCCTGTTCATGGCCGCGAGCACCCTGTCGGACCCCGACTGGAAGGGGAGGTGGATGTGGCTGCAGAGCCTGTCGAGGTCTCGGAAACAGGAGATGAGGCCGCCGCTGACGTCCTTGGGATGGGAGGTGGTGAACCGGATGCGTTCGATGCCCTCGATCCGGTGGATGTTCCTGAGGAGTTCCGGGAAGTCCATGCCTCCCGTGTAGGAATTGACGTTCTGGCCGAGCAGGAAGATCTCCTTGACGCCCCTTTCTGCATGGATGCGTACCTCTTCGAGTATCTTCGTGCTGTCCCTGCTGATCTCGCGGCCCCGGACGTAGGGGACGATGCAGTACGAGCAGTAGTTGTCGCAGCCCTGCATGATGTTGATGAAGGAACGATGGGGATGGTCTGTGTACACCGGGTCGGGAACGATGTCCATGGACGGGATGCAGTCGGTGAAGCCGGTTTCGACCCGCGGTCCGGGATGTGCACGGACCTGTTCGATCAGTTCGGGGAGGCGATGGAGCTGATGGGTGCCCAGGACGATGTCCACAAGAGGCATCCGCTCCCTGAGCCTCTCGCCTTCCTGCTGGGCCACGCAGCCGGCCACGACGATGACGAGCGATGGTTTTCCCCTCTTGAGGGTCCCGAGCCTGCCCAGATTGCTGATGGCCTTTTCATAGGCCTTCTGCCTTACCGAGCAGGTGTTGATGACTATGATGTCGGCCTCCCTGGTCTGACCGGTCGGGAGATAGCCGATCCTTGAAAGTTCGGAATACATCTTCTGGCTGTCCAGGTCGTTCATCTGGCAGCCATAGGTGAATATCTTGGCGCGGCCCTTCATGTGACCCTCCATATATGGTGGTCCGGGGCGAGTCAAGGGGTTCGCGCTGACCTGAGAGGGTGCGGTGAAATCCACTATTGCAACCGGGCGGATCAGCCGATAAGGTTAGGTGAGTCCTACCCGATAAAGGAGACGAGGGCATGAACAACAATAAAGGTTTGACCCTTATGGAACTCATGATCACCGTGGTCATTGTCGGTATCATAGCCGCAATTGCAATTCCATCGTATACGGGATACGTGACCAGAACGAGACGGGCCGACGCCGTCACCATGCTGGAGACCGTGGCCCTCTATCAGGAAAAGGCCTTTGCGGAGACGAACTCCTACGAGAGCCTTGCCAACCTTGTCGCCAATCGTGGACTTCCCGACCCGAACGCCGACCCGGACAGGCACTACACGATAAATGTCGGACCTCTTCCCGCGTACAGCCAGGGATTCATAGCGTCAGCCGCTCCTATCAATGCCCAGGCCGGCGATGTCTACACCTTTGCCATCGATTCCAACGGGAACCGCGGGACGCTCAACGGCGGCGCCGTTGCCGCTAACACGGAGCTGTGGAACACATTGAGATGACAGGCCGGATCCGTTGCTTGCCATAGGGAGGCATAGGTAGGGAAAGATAGCATGCCGAGACGATCAGCGCTCATCTTCTTTCTTCTCTTTCTTCTCCTTCTGGTTATCGCCGGCTGCGCCCTCGTGAAACCCACCCGAGTCACCGAGGTGTCCACCCAGGTGGACGCGGGGCTTCCCGGTGCTTATCTGGGCTCCGCCGCGGTCGTCCCCTTTCACGCGGCGGGCGATGAATCATGGGGAACGTATGCTTCCCGGAAGCTGGCGGATTACCTCATGGAGAACAGGGCCTTCGGTCAGGTCACCGTCGCACAGGGCGCGGTCCCCGATACGAACTACGTCGTGGACGGAACCCTCGAACATCTCTTCTTTGGGGGGAACGAGGGCCCCACCACGGTATTCCTGACCATCAGGGTGGTCAGCACCTCGGACTCCCGGGTGAGGTTCCAGCGCTCTGTGAAGGCCTCGTCCGAAAAGAGCGCCTTCCACCTGGCATGGCTTCGCAGGGTGGATGTACCCTCGCCTTATATCGAAGAGGTCATGAACAGCGCCCTGAAGGCCGTCGCAAACGACATCGCCTCCAGGACACACTCACCAGCGGTACAGAATCCCTGAATCGGACAGGAAATAGATCAGACCTTCCGTGCTCGCGACCGATTTGACCACGGTCACGCGTTCCAGTCCCGGGACCTGATGCCACCGGCTGCCGTCCCACCGGTATTTCCCGCACCAGACGTTTCCCGAAATGTCCAGATCCAGGCTGCTCACCACCGACGACGGCTGCGAAGCGAGGTTCTGCCCGTTCTTCCTGATCTTTCCCTGGGTGACTGACCATACATCCGTGACGCCGTCGTTCCCCACGGCGAGAACCGCCCGGGAATCCCCGCTGTAGACAGGCTCCAGTCGACCATCGAGCCGGTATATGCCGCTGCCCGTCGCCGCATAGACATAGTCAGGACCCTCGGAAAGGTCATGGACATTCACGAACAGGAATGTGCCCCAGAAGTCGTTGACCTGGTCATAGTAACTCAGGCTCGAATCCGTGCCCACCCAGAGAATGGTGTCATCGAGGACATCCTTGGCCAGGGCCTGTATCGTATCGGTGGCGAGGCATGTCCCGCAGGCCAGCGTCGCATCAACGTCCGATGTGAGAACGGAGATGTCCCTGCCCTGCGCCGCTGCACCCCATATGGTGTAATAGCCGGTATAGGAATCGGTCCTGGCGAGCATGGTGAAGAAGTTCTTGCTCCATACGCTGCCCTCGTTGGACCTGGAAGAGACGAACCGCAGCGCGTCGTCCCTGACGGAGACCCAGATGCCCCCGATGCTGGAGTCGGACTGCTTGGTCATGGTGATGGCCTTCCTGCCACCACCGATGACGTCGCCTTGAAGCGACCGCTCACGCACCTCGATCCTGTAGGTGTACAGAGCCTGGTTCCCGTCGTTGTCGAGAATCCTGCAGGTTATGGTATATGGTCCGGAGGTCATCGGCGCCGTCCAGTAGGTCGTGTACGGGAAGTCTCCATCCACATCGAGCGTCCCGCCGCTGGCCGACCACTCGTAGGTCATGGGCGGATCGTCCGTTATGGCATAGACCTGGGCATAGACCCGCTGACCGACCACGGGGTTGTCGTCGGTTATGCTCGCATCCGTCAGTTCGGGATCGGTCGTGGAGCATCCCAGGATGAGAAGCATGGCCACGCATGCGCACAGTAGTCTCTTCAATGAAACCTCCGGGAATTCTTCCATTCGTGATCTACCAGATCCATCGCAGGAGTGCAAGGAGACCGAGGACCGTATCTCATCCATGGCGGGAACGCCCACCGATGCCCCGGGGCGATTGAATTTTCGGCCATGAGTTGGTATGATCAGCCAAGGCATTCTCCGAGCTGTCATCCGGCCTGTGATCGTTCCGGGATGCTCGCTCACGCTCGTAAAGGAGTCACGCATGATACTGGGTATCGACATCGGCGGCACGCATACCGACGCGGTCTGCCTTCGAGGAAGCTCCATCGTTTCGACTTCAAAAACCCTGACCCGGGAAGATCTGGTCGGCTCCATCCTGGGTGCCATCAACGCTCTGGGCATGCAGCATGACGGCATCAAGCGGGTGGTTCTGTCCACCACCCTGTCCACCAATGCCATTGTGGAGAAAAAGTACCCGAAGACCGGCATGATATGCTCGGCAGGCCCGGGCATCGACCCGAAGCTGTTCTTCATCGGTGAGGCATTTCATCACGTACAGGGGGCGCTGGACCACCGGGGCCGGGAGTACATACCCGTCGACCGGGACGAGGTGCGCGATGCCGCGCGTCTCATGAGGGAGGCAGGCTGCGTCGGGGTAGGGGTCGTGTCCAAGTTCTCGGTGAGGAATCCTGCCCATGAGGCTGCCATTGCCGCGTTGATCAGGGATGATTTCCGTCATGTCTGCCTCGGGCACACCATGAGCGGGGGCCTCAATTTCCCCCGGCGGCTGAACACCACCTATTTCAATACGGCGGTCATGCCCGTGCAGGAGCGGTTCATGTCCGCCGTCACCCAGGCCCTCGAGGACCTGGGCATCAGCGCCCCCCTGTTCTTTCTCAAGGCCGACGGGGGTACCTATGCAGCGGCTGCGGCAGGAAGGCTCCCGGTGGAGACCATCCTGTCAGGCCCTGCGGCGAGCATCATGGGCGCGGTGGCGCTGAACCGAAGCCACGAGGGAACGGCCCTGGTGCTGGACGTGGGCGGAACGACCACCGACATCGGGGTCCTCGTCAACGGCACACCCCTGCTGGAGCCCAAGGGTATCGATATCGGGGGAGTCAGGACCCTGGTGCGCGGGCTCAGGGTCGTCTCGGTCGGTGCGGGAGGTGATTCGTGCATAACCGTCGAAGACGGTGAACTGCGCGTAGGCCCCGGCAGGAGCGGTCCGCCGGTCTGCGTGGGGGGGCCGTCACCGACGCCAACGGATGCCTTCGCGGTGCTCGGGGCGTTCGAAGGGGATGAGCTCAAGGCAAGGCAGTCCCTCTCGCCCCTTGCCGAACAGCTGTCCATGGATGTCGAGACGCTCAGCCGCAGGGCCATAGAAACCATGGTCGAAACCATCAGGCAAGGGGTCTTGCGATTCATCGAAGAGGTGAACAGCCACCCCGTCTACACCATCTATGAGATGCTCCATCCCGATCTTGTGCGGCCCGACCGGGTGATCCTCATCGGCGGCCCGGCCGCCATTCTCAGGCCGTACATAGCCGATGCCTTCGGACTGGAGTGCAAGGTGCCGGACCATGCCATGGTGGCCAACGCCCTGGGGGCGGCGCTTGCCAGGACCACGGCCCAGATCACCCTGCACGCGGACACGCAGATCGGCACGATGGTCTGTCCCGAGCTCAACCTGCACAAGGATGTCCCCAGGACCATGAGCATCGAGGAGCTCAAGGCCGTGGGATTCGACGCGATACGGGAACACGCCGCAGAGCTCGGTCTATCCAGCGGCGTGGATGCCCAGGTGATCGAGGAACAGAGCTTCAACATGGTGCGAGGGTTTTCCACCGTGGGACGGAACCTCAGGGTCAAGATCCAGACCACGCCGGGAATCCTGCAGGAATGGAGAGGACTATGATCAGGGCTCGCAGAAAGACGGGGCTGATATTCTTCCCGGCATACGACTGGGAGATCTCGCCCACCCATCCGGAGCGCAAGGAGCGGCTCCTCTATACGCAGGACCAGGTCCTGGAGGAGGGGATCCTCGACATCGAGGGGATCAGCGAGTTCAAGACCGGCCTCGCCGGGGAGCACGACATCGCCAGGACACACTTCTGCGTCCCCGATGTCGCCTCCTGCATCACCCCGTCCCATAACGTCTCCGCGGGGGGATGTATCGAAGCGGCCAGGCACGTGCTCGACGGCATCGTGGACAACGCGTTCGCCCTCGTGAGGCCCCCGGGCCACCATGCCATGAGGGTGGTCCAGGGCGCCCGTGGTTTCTGCAACATAAACATCGAGGCGGTCATGGTGGAGTGGGTGAGGAAGCACTACCCGAGAATAAAAAAGATCGCCATCGTCGACACCGACTGCCACCACGGAGACGGCACCCAGGACATCTACTGGCACGACCCGGATGTGCTCTACATATCCATCCACCAGGACGGCAGGACCCTGTATCCCGGGTCCGGCTTCCCTGCCGAATACGGCGGCCCCAATGCGGCAGGGCTTACGCTGAACATCCCGCTGCCGCCGAAGACCAGCGACGAGGGCATCCTGTGCGCCATGGAGAACGTCGTGATGCCGGTTCTCGCCGACTTCAAGCCGGACCTCGTCATCAATTCGGCGGGCCAGGACAACCACTATACCGATCCCATCACCAACATGTCGTTCTCGGCGGGGGGGTATGCCCGGCTCAACGAGATGCTCAGCCCCCACATCTGCGTGCTCGAGGGCGGGTACTCCATCGAGGGTGCCCTGCCGTACGTCAATACCGGGATCATCCTCGCCCTGGCGGGGGTCGACTATTCGTATATCCGGGAACCAGACTTCGACCCGGAGAGCCTCAGACAGGATCCCCAGGTCACCGACTACATCAAGCGGCTGTGTGAACAGATCTATGGGATGTGGCGCACACGGGCCGCCCTGAAGCCTGAACGGAAGCCCTTCGTCGAGAGGTTCAGGAGCATCTATTACGACACGGACGGCATCTCCGAGAACCAGCAGGAGGTCTTCCGGTACTGCGAGGAATGCCCCGGTGCGTTCAGGATCGACTCGTCGGCATCCACGGGATACCGCATCCTCGGCGTTCACGTGCCGCACGGTGCCTGCCGCGCCTGCAGGGATCAGGGCATGGACTGGTACGAGAACACCGACGAGAGCTACTATGCCGTCTTCCTGCAGGACATGGACCAGGACACGTACAAGACAAGGAAGCCCTGATGCTCAGGAGAAAAAAGAAGGTGGCGCTTGCGCTCGGGGCGGGCGGATCGCGGGGCCTTGCCCACATCGGGGTGATCCGTGCCCTGGAGGATGCCGGCATCCCCATCGACTGTATCGCGGGCGTCTCCTTCGGCTCCATCATCGGGGCACTCTACTGCCTCTGCCTGGATATCGACGAAGTGGAGAGGAGCCTCAGGGAGTACATGGACTCACCGCTGTTCAAGGAGACCATGCAGGACATGGAGCTTCCCGAAGCCGAGAAGTCCCGCTCCTTCCTCGAGCAGGTGCAGGCAACGATCAAGCACGGGTACTTCTATACGCGCGCACTGTTGAGGAAGTCCTTTGTCACGCCCGAGACCTTTGTCCTGCACATGAAGTCCCTGGTGGGAGACAAGCAGTTCTCAGACCTGCGCCTCCCCTTCAAGTGCATGAGCGTGGATCTCGTCTCTGGTGAACCGATCATCTTCACCGAAGGGGATCTCCACCGGGCGCTCACGGCAAGCTGCGCCACACCGGGTTTCTTCCCCCCGGTCAAGCTGCACGGCATGCAGCTGGTGGACGGCGGGGTGGCGGAGATGATCCCGTACTATACGGTCAGGACCTTTCATCCCGACTACGTCATCGGGGTCGACGTGTCACGGAGCATCGACCTCATCAACGCCGATGAGGACATCCACCACAGCCTGGACGTGGTGTTCCGCTGTTATGACATCTCCAAGGAATACATGAATATCTATCTCGCCAGGGAGATGGACTGCATCGTTAGGCCGAACATCGGGTCCTTCCCATGGTCGGATTTCAACAACTTCGACACCTTCATCGAAGAGGGGTACAAGGCCGCCATGGAGATGGTGCCCCGGATCAGGAAGAAGGTCTTCTGGCTCTGGTTCTGAACGGCGCCGTCCCGGGCAGGGGGGGCGAATGCCCCCCGCCCTTGAAAGTCACTTCGCTGCCATCCCGCCGTCCAGGGGTATGACCGTCCCGGTCATGAAATCCGATGCCTTTGACGCAAGGAACACGGCCAGGCCCTTGATATGGTCTTCCTCTCCGTACTTCAGGAGAGGGATCTGGGCGATGGTCAGGTCGAGGATGGGTTTCATCTCCGGCTTGAAGATGTATTCCATCATGTCGGTGCGGAAGAAGCCCGGGGCGATGCAGTTGACCATGATGTTGTGACGGGCGAGCTTCACGGCGAGGTTCTTGGTGAGCACCTCGATGGCGGCCTTGGAGGGGTTGTAGGCAACAGCCGGGTGACCCTCCTCGATGGAGCCGCGCGACCCGAAGATGGACGATATGTTGATGACCTTGCCGCCGCCTTTGTCCTTCATGATGTTGGCGACCTTCTGGGTGAGGATCCACACGCCCCGGACGTTCACGGCGAAGATCTTGTCCCACTTGTCCAGGGGAAAATCCAGGGTCGGGGCGCCCCAGGTGATGCCGGCATTGTTCACCAGGATGTCGATGGCGCCGAATTCCTTCATGGCGGCGTTCACCAGGTTGTCGATATCCTCGGCGGACGCGGTGTCGCACTTGACGGCCAGTGTCTTCACGCCGAGCTTGGCGATCTCCCCGGCCGCCTTCTCGCAGTTCGCCAGCTTGCGTGAGGCGATGACGACGCTTGCTCCCGCTTCCGCCAGGCCTTCCGCGATGAACCTGCCCAAACCTCTGCCGCCGCCGGTGACGATGGCGACCTTGCCCTTGAGGTCGTACATCTCTTTCACGTTCATGGAATATCCTCCTTGTGGTGGTTGGTTTCGATCATAGGGGGTCGCTGCCTGCGAACCTGTGCTCGAACAGCGCATGCAATCTGCGAAGGGATTCAGTCTGGATGGCGTCGTGGAGAGAACCGCCCCGGGCGTCCATGGTCACCAGGGCGGGCAGGTCCTGTACGGAGAGTACCCACAGGGACTCGGGCTGTCCGAATTCCTCCAGGTGAACGGCCTGAACCCGCACGATACGCTCGGCCAGGTACTGGGCGGCGCCGCCGACAACGTGGAGGTATACGCAGCCATGCTCCTTCAGCGCGGCTCGTGTGTTCCCGCCCATGCCGCCCTTTCCCATGATGGCGCCGGGCCTGAACCGGGCAATGACCTCGGGCTCGTAGGGTTCCTCCCGTATGGAGGTGGTAGGCCCTGCGGCCGTGATTTTCCAGGCGCCCTTCTCTTCGATCACGACCGGGCCGCAGTGATAGATCACCAGGCCCTCGAGATCCACGGGCGGCGTACCTCCGGATGCCAGGTACTTGTGGACCTGGTCGCGGCCCGTGACGACGGTACCGGACAGGCTCACCATGTCACCGACGGCGAGACCCCCGATGACCTCAGCGGAAAGAGGGGACGAGATGCGCTTCAGATCCATTGCCTGATGTCTCCACGCCCGTCGAGCTCCACCCGGTAACGCCTGGTTGCCCAGCACGAGTAGCTCACGGTCACGAAATAGCTTGCCGGGTGCCTGCCCGCGGTGCCTATCTTGCAGCCCAGCAGGGTCGTCTTGCCCCCCAGTCCCATGGGGCCGATGCCGAGCCCGTTGGCCTCGTGCAGGATCGTTTCTTCCAGGGCTGCCAGCACAGGGACGTGATTGACATCCTTGAGGTCCCGGAAGAGCTGCATCTTGGCCAAGAGATACCCCGATGCCCGGTCTCCCCCGATGCACACGCCCAGGATCCCCGGCGCGCACCCGCGGCCCTGGGCCTGATACACGGCATCGAGGACGCATCGCCGCACCCCTTCGAGATCGCGTGCCGCGTCGATCCCGGGGCAGGGGAGGCTGTACTGGGTGCTCATGTTCTCCGATCCGCCGCCCTTGAGCATGATGCCGATGCGGGGAGGTCCGTCGGCGGGCTCGAAGTGTACCCGGGGTACGTGAGCCCCTGTGTTGTCGCCGGTGTTCTTCTCTGTGAGGGGGTCCACGCAGTTCTGCCTGAGGATGCCTTCCCGGGTAAGGGTCCTCACGGCGCTCACGATGGCCTGCTCGATGAGGAGGACTCCATCGTCCGGTCTGGACCGTATGACTGCCAGCAGTGCACCGGTGTCCTGGCAGATGGGGAGTCCTTTCTCCCGGGAGAGCGATGTGCTCCTCAGGATGATGTCAAGGGTCCGGTATGCCGTGGAGTCTTCTAATTCCGCGTTTCTCGCTCGATCGAGGGCTGCGGTGACGTCGGCCGGCAGTTCGGTGCAGGTGCGGCGTATGAGCTCATACATGCTTCGCTGCAGCCGGCTGCTCTCCATGGGGCCCTGTATAGCACAAGGGGCCGGGGGTTTTCAAAGGGTATGGAGCGGGGTCGATCTCCGGCAGATGAGATCTGGGCTCAGGATATCATGCGTTCCATGTCGTGCAGCGTGTTGATGTTGGAGAACATGACCGCGGGATCGCCATAGCGCCTGATGGCGTCCTCGGGAATGAAGAGGGTGTCGACCTGCTCGACGAGGGAGAAGATCTTGAAGCACCCCTTGGCAAGGAGTTCTTCCACGAGGGGGAGAACGGTCCTGCGGTACACGGCGTGGAGCGGTTCCCTTCCCTTGGACCAGACGGGCAGGATGATGTCGTGATCGTCGGCCAGCGAGGTCATGTGGGAGATGAACCCGGGGTTCATGTGCGGCATGTCCGCCGCACAGACGAAGCAGTGCTCCGCAGAGGTTGCGTGCAGGGCGGTGTAGATGCCCCCGAGAGGTCCGCAGCCCGGCCTGATATCCTCAAACACCCTGTGCCGCTCGAGGCCCTTGCGCCTGTGCCCGACCAGGATGACCTCGTCAAAGAGGGGGCGAAGGACTCCCACCACATGGTCGAGCAGCGGTGTGCCCTTGAACTCGGAGAGCACCTTGTCCCTTCCGAACCGCCTCGACTTCCCGCCCACGAGCACGACCCCCGTCATGAAAGGTTCTTTAGAGAGATTGTCCCAGGCAGTCAATGGATATCTCTCCTGTCAAAAAACAATTGAATGGCATGACGGCCAGAAACAGGAAACAAAGACACATGTTGCCGTATTGAAGATTTTAAAGACAGGCATGTGGGGAGCTTCCGTAGGGCTCCTGTTGCCGTTATGACACTGATTGTCGAGGCTGCACCTGGCGAGTCGTTGTGATGTCCCTGAGACCTGAACCACCATTCAGTTTACTCTTGATGACTCAGGCAATGCATGATAAGGAAATATCCTCGAAAGAGTAACGTCATCGACGCGACTTACTACACAATAGGGGGTACACCGTGGCAGCAGTCGATACAGATACTATGGATGCGGGTCTGGCGGAATTCACGGCCGAACAGCTTGCGCAGGTGGACAAGATCATTGCGGACCACCGGGGCAAACCCGGTGCCCTGATCCCCGTGCTGGAGCAGGTCCAGGAGGTGTGCGGGTACCTGCCCATGGCAATCCAGACAGTGGTGTCGGACGGGCTCAACATTCCCATTGCCAACGTGTTCGGCGTGGTCACTTTCTACTCCTTCTTCACCATGATCCCCAGGGGCAAGCATGTCATCCGGGTGTGTCTCGGCACGGCCTGCTACGTCAGGGGAAGCCAGAACATCCTGGACAGGATAAGCCATATACTGGGCATCGAGCCGGGGGGGTGCACGGAGGACCGGAATTTTTCGCTGGAGACGGTTCGTTGTCTCGGTGCGTGCGGGCTCGCCCCGGTGGTGGTCGTCGACAGCGACACCCACGGGCAGGTGAAAGCGGCTAAACTCGAGCAGGTGCTCGCGAAGTACAACTAGGAGGATTCCATGGCTAAGCTGACCATTGACGACCTGAAAAAGATCAAGGAACGGGTTGAGAAAGAGGACCAGTTCAGGGCTGGCACCAAGCGCATGAAGCTCACCGTGCACATGGGCACCTGCGGCATCGCCTCCGGCGCCAAGGAGATCCTGGATACCTTCATGAGCGAGATCAGCGAGAACAACGTGAACGACGTGCTCGTCACCACCTCGGGCTGCATAGGCATCTGCAGCAGGGAGCCGCTGGCGACCGTCGAGGAGCAGGGCAAGGACCCGATCGTCTACGAATACCTGAACCCCAACAAGGCCAGGCAGATCTTCAAGCGCCACGTCATGAACGGCGAGGTGCAGACGGACTTCGTCATGGCCAGGGGCTCTGAGCACGACAAGAAGGGGGTTGGCAAATGAACGTCTTTCGCGCACATATACTTGTCTGTGGCGGCACGGGCTGCCGCGCCAGCGGGGGCGACGCCGTTCACAGGGCCGTGGTCCAGGAGCTGATCGCCAAGAATCTCAACGAAGAGGTCTGCGTGGTGGAGACCGGCTGTAACGGGTTCTGCGCCGCAGGGCCCATCATGGTCATCTATCCGGAAGGCACCTTCTACCAGTACGTGAAGGCCGAGGACGTGCCGGAGATCATCGAGGAACATATCGTCAAGGGGCGCCCGGTCAAGAGGCTCATGTACAAGGAGCCCACCACGGCAGAGCCCATTCCCCACATGCTCGACATTCCCTTCTTCGGCAAGCAGAAGCTCATCGCGCTCAAGAACAGGGGCCTCATCGATGCGGAAAAGATCGACGAGTATATCGCCCGCGAAGGATACATGGCGGCAGCCAAGGCCTTGACACAGATGAGTCCTGACGAGGTCATCGAAGAGGTGAAGAAGTCGGGTCTCCGCGGCCGTGGGGGCGGAGGGTTTCCCACCGGTATGAAGTGGTCCTTTGCCCGCAAGTCGGTTGGCGACGTCAAGTACATCCTCTGCAACGCCGACGAGGGCGACCCGGGAGCGTTCATGGACCGCTCCATCCTCGAGGCCGATCCCCATGCCGTGCTCGAAGGCATGATCATCGGCGGGTACTCCATCGGTGCCAACGAGGGCTACATCTACTGCCGCGCCGAGTATCCGCTGGCCATCAAACGGCTCAACATAGCCATCGAGCAGGCCAGGGAATACGGCCTGCTCGGCAAGAACATCCTGGGCACGGACTACAGCCTGGACATCAACGTCTACCAGGGCGCCGGCGCCTTCGTGTGCGGTGAGGAGACGGCGCTCATGAACTCCATCGAGGGCAAGCGCGGCATGCCGCGACCACGCCCGCCGTTCCCGGCCAGCAAGGGCCTGTGGCAGAAGCCCTCGGTGCTCAACAACGTCGAGACCTATGCCAACATCGCACAGATCATCCTCCATGGCGGCGAGTGGTACGCCTCCATGGGCACCGAGCGCTCCAAGGGCACCAAGGTGTTCGCGCTCACCGGTGCGGTCAACAATGTGGGCCTGGTGGAAGTCCCCATGGGCACCTCCATCGGCGACATCATCTTCGACATCGGCGGCGGCATCCGCAACGGAAAGCAGTACAAGGCGGCCCAGCTGGGCGGCCCGTCCGGCGGCTGCATCCCGGCAGAGGCGCTCAACACCCCCACCGACTACGAAGAGATCATCAAGCTCGGCGCCATCATGGGCTCGGGCGGGCTGATCGTCATGGACGAGGACACCTGCATGGTGGACACGGCCAAGTTCTTCATGGAGTTCTGCCAGGAAGAGTCGTGCGGCAAGTGCACCCCGTGCCGTGAAGGCACCAAGCGCATGCTCGAGATCCTCAAGCGGATCTGCAACGGAGAGGGCAGAGATGGCGATATCGAGCTGCTGGAGGACCTGGCGGCCATCATCAAGGACTCCGCCCTGTGCGGTCTCGGTCAGACGGCACCCAACCCGGTGCTTTCCACCATCCGTTACTTCAGGCACGAGTACGAGGCGCACATCTACGACAAGAAGTGCCCGGCGGTGGTCTGTTCCAAGCTCTTCAAGTCCCCCTGCCAGCACGCATGCCCCATCGAGATGGACGTGCCTTCCTACATGGCACTGGTGCGGGCGAACAGGCTCACCGACGCCTTCAAGGTCATGAAGCGGACCAACCCGTTCCCGGGCGTGTGCGGCAGGGTCTGCCCCCAGTTCTGCACCAACAAGTGCCGCAGGGGCCAGCTCGACGAACCCATGGCCATCGCATGGATCAAGCGGTACATCGCGGACAACGCCAAGCGGCCCAAGATCGACCAGGTGCCCGTGACCCGGAAGCAGAAGATCGCGGTCATCGGCGGCGGCCCGGCCGGCCTCACCGCGGCCCAGGACCTGTGCCTGCGGGGCTACAAGGTCACCGTGTTCGAGGAACTCCCCTATGCGGGCGGCATGATGCGCTACGCCATCCCCGAGTACCGCATGCCCAGGGACATCGTGGAGCAGGAGGTCGGCGACATCCGGGCACTGGGTGTTGAGATCAGGACCAATACCAGGGTCGGCAAAGACATCAGTTTCGAGCAGCTCCGCAAGGACTTCGACGTGGTCGTCCTTGCAGTCGGTGCCCACAAGAGCTGGAAGCTCGACATCGAGGGCGAGGACCTCTCCGGTGTCTGGGGGGCTGTGGAGTTCCTCCGCGAAGTCAACCTGGGCAAGAAGGTGAACGTGGGGTCCAAGGTCGCCATCGTGGGCGGCGGCAACTCAGCCATCGACGCTGCCCGTACGGCCGTGCGACTGGGAGCCAAGGACGTCACCATCATCTACCGGCGCGAGCGCAAGGACATGCCCGCCTGGGAAAACGAGATCGTGGCTGCCGAGCATGAAGGCGTCAAGATCGTGTACCTGGCTGCCCCGACCAAGCTCATCGGCAAGAACGGCAAGCTCGTGGGAGTCGAATGCCAGCGCATGAGACTCGGCGAGTTCGACCGTTCGGGCCGCCGCAAGCCCGTCCCGATTCCCGGCAGCGAATTCACCCTGGCCATCGACACCATTGTCCCGGCCATCTCCCAGAACACCGATGCCACGTTCATCCCGGCCGGTTCCGATGTGGCCATCAACAAGTGGGGCGGCATCCAGACCACGGGCAAGGCCAAGAACAAGACCACGGCAGAGAACGTGTTCATAGCAGGCGACGCGGCCAGCGGCCCGGCCACGGTGGTCGAGGCCATCGCCATGGGGCACAGGACAGCGGACGATGTGGACAGCTTCATCCGGGCCCAGAACAACGAGCCTGCGTACCGGAGACCACCCGAGGAAGAGATCGAGATCCCCTTCGAGGTGGACGAGGAGGTCGTCGAGACGCCCAGGGGCAAGATGCCCGAGCTCAAGAAGTCCGAGCGGCGGATCACCTTCAAGGAGGTGGAGCTGGGCTACTCGAAGAAGACCGCGCACAAAGAGTCCTGCAGGTGCCTGCGCTGCGACGCGGAACTGTAGGGCGACCGGCAGGAGAACACTATAACGTAAGCATACGCGCATCCCGACAACGAGCCTGCGAGGGAGGTCCCCTGGGGCTGACCTTGAGGGGAACGAGAAGGACCCACCGAAGACCTTTACGCTCATAGAGGGTAAAGGTCTTTTTTCCAAGGACCCGGCCTTGGACATGCATGGAGGGCCCATCCTGGACAGGGGTATCGCGGAGAACAAACGCATCAGTCACTGTGGCGGCTCCATGATCAACCGCCAGGAGATGCCCGGCAGGATACGGGCAACCGAGGAGAAGGAAGTTCCCATGACCAACTCTAGGCTGGCCATCTCCCATGTTCACGGGGTGTTGAGACGGGCTTTGTCTCCTTTTCCGTATGAGGTGAGTCTTCTCGACGACGCCGGAGAGAAGTCGTAGCCCACCATACCCTTACCTGGATTGTCCGGCTGGCTGTCATGTTTTTTCCACGAATCTGAGACCCATGGGAAATTTTCTCTGGATTTTCCTGACAGAGGATGATAATGGTTTTCTGTACCATGAACTCTATGTGACATATAGCTAGCAAAAGCATCATATATCAATAAGTTATAATTGTGTAAAAACGAGCATACTGATTCATGAAGAACTCTACACATCATTGCGAGCGCACCGAATCCATTCGTATTCTGTCACGCGGTACACATGCGGTGCACATTCTCTGTTCCCAGGAGGACACTCATGACGATAGTGATTGACGGCAAGGAATGTACATTCACCCCCGGCCAGACGGTCTACGAGGTGGCCAGGGACAACGGTATCCCCATCCCGGTGCTCTGCCACCAGGAACAGCTCAAGCCCGTGGGCGCGTGCCGGGTCTGCGTGGTCGAGGTCCAGGGGGCCCGCTCCCTGGTGGCGTCCTGCGCCATGCCCGCCGAAAAAGGCATGGTGGTCACCACCAACTCCGAACGGGTTCTCAATGCCCGCAGGCTCACGGTCGAACTGCTCCTCACCCAGGGCCACCACAACTGCCTGGTGTGCGAGAGCAACGGCGACTGCGTGCTCCAGAGCCTGGCCTACTCGCTGGGCATCGACACCCCGCGCTTCCCTGAGCCGGAAACCTACAAACCCCTGGAGCAGGCCAACGAGATGATCGTGCGCGACATGAACAAGTGCATCCTGTGCGGCCTGTGCGTGCGGGCGTGCAACGAGATCCAGGTCAACCAGGTCCTCGACTTCTCCGGGCGCGGCCCCACGGCGAGCGTGGGTCCCGCCTTCGGGCTGACCTACGAGGATTCGACGTGCGTCTTCTGCGGCGAGTGCGTGAGGCTCTGCCCGGTGGGTGCGCTCTTCGAGAAGCAGGGCCGTTTCAAGAGCAGGGCGGGTGAGGCCCGCAAGGTGCGCACCACCTGTGAATACTGCGGCGTGGGCTGCCAGCTCGAGCTCAACGTGAAGGACGGCAAGATAGTCAAGGTGACCACCCCCCGGTGGAACGCCCCGCCGCCCAATTACGGCAGCCTGTGCATCAAGGGGCGCTTCGGGTACGACTTCATCGATCACCCTGACCGGCTCACCAAGCCCATGATCAGGATCGACGGCGAGCTCAAGGAGGCGAGCTGGGACGAGGCCATCGGCTACATCGCCGAGAAGCTCACTGCGATCAGGGATACCCATGGCCCGGACGCCGTCGCAGGCTTCGCGTCGGCCCGTTGCACCAACGAGGAGAACTATCTGTTCCAGAAGTTCCTCCGCGCGGTGGTGGGGACCAACAACGTCGACCACTGCGCCCGGCTCTGACACAGTTCCACCGTGGCCGGTCTGGCCACCGCGTTCGGTTCGGGCGCCATGACGAATTCCATCGCCGACATCGAGGATGCGAAGTGCTTCCTCATCACCGGCACCAACACCACGGAGAATCACCCGGTGATCTCCACCTTCGTGAAGCGGGCCGTGACCCAGAAGGGCGCCAAGCTCATCCTGGTGGACCCGAGGAGGATCGACCTCGCCAAGTTCGCCACCGTCTGGCTCCGCCAGAAGCCTGGCACCGACATAGCTTGGCTCAACGGCATGATGAACGTGATCATCAGTGAGGGCCTCCACGACAAGACCTTCATCGAAGAGCGCACCGAGAACTTCGAGGCGCTCAAGGAGACGGTCAAGAAGTACACCCCCGAGCATGTCGAGTCCATCACCGGCATCCCGGCCGAGGATCTCAAGAAGGCCGCCAGGCTCTACGCGACCTCCGGGGCGTCGGCCATCCTGTACGCCATGGGCATCACCCAGCACATCACGGGTACGGACAACGTGAAGTCGTGTGCCAACCTGGCCATGCTCACGGGCAACATCGGCAGGCCCGGCACCGGTGTGAACCCGCTGCGCGGCCAGAACAACGTGCAGGGCGCCTGCGACATGGCCTGCCTGCCCGGCAACCTGCCGGCCTACAAGCGGGTGGCCGAGGACGCCGAGCGCAAGCCCTTCGAGGAGGCCTGGGGGGTGAAGCTGCCTGCCAAGCCGGGACTCACCATACCCAAGATCATCGACGGCGCGGCCGACGGGACGGTCAAGGCCCTCTACGTCATGGGCGAGAACCCCATGATGTCCGACCCGGACACGGCCCACGTGGAGCACGCCCTGAAGAACCTCGACCTCTTCATCGTCCAGGACATCTTCCTCAACGAGACGGCTCAGCTCGCCCACGTGGTCCTGCCGAGCTCGGCCTGGGCCGAGAAGGAAGGGACCTTCACCAACACCGAGCGCCGGGTCCAGCGCATTCGCAAGGCCGTCGACGCCCCCGGCGAGGCGAGGGACGACTGGGCGATCATCACCGCCATCGCCGATAAGATGGGAGCTCCCTGGAGCTACGACAGCGCCCAGGCCGTGTTCGAGGAGGTCGCGCGCGTCACGGCGTCCTACGCGGGCATCACCTACGACCGCATCGAGTGGAAAGGCCTCCAGTGGCCGTGCCCCACTCCCGGACACCCCGGCACCCCGATCCTCCACGGTGCCGCCTTCACGAGGGGCAAGGGCCTCTTCACCGTGTGCGAGCACATCCCGCCGGCCGAGCTGCCCGACAGGGAGTATCCCCTCATGCTCACCACGGGCCGCATCCTCTACCAGTACCACACCTCCACCATGAGCCGACGCTCGAAGGGTCTCGTCTCGCGGACACCCGATGCATTTGTCGAGGTCAACCCGGCCGATGCGAAGAAGCTGGGCATCGGCCACGGGGACAAGGTCGAGGTGGCCAGCCGCAGGGGCACCATCGAGGTCACGGCCGAGGTGTCGCGCAAGTGCGACGAGGGGGTCGTGTTCATCCCGTTCCACTACAGCGAGGCAGCGGTGAACAGGCTCACGAACAAGGCCATCGACCCGGTGGCGAACATCCCCGAGTACAAGGTCTGCGCGGTGAAGATGCGCAAGGTTGCCTGAGAAGGCATTGAGACTGAAAAGAGAAGCGGCCGTTGACGCCGCTTCTCTTTTGCTCGGAAAACCTTATGCCGTTTTCGGCGGCTTGATGAGAAGCCACGCGAGAATGATGCCGATGATCGCAAGGACCGCCGTGGGGATGAAGGCGAAGGTGAAGGAGCCAAACAGGTCCTTGGCCTTGCCGGAAATAAGGCCGCCGAGAATGGCGCCGAGACCGTAAGCGAAGAAGACCACCCCGTAGTTGCCGGCGTAGTTCTTGATGCCGAAGAAGGTGACCGTGGCCGTGGGGGCGATGGCAAGCCAGCCGCCCAGACAGAGCCAGAATCCCATGAACGCTATGGTATAGAGGGCAGTGCTGCCTTCTTTGGCAACGAGCATCATGCCGGACACCACGAGGACGAGAAGCAGGTTCAGGATCGCGGCACCACGCGGGGTGATCTTGTCGGTGAGCGCGCCGAAGAGCGGACGGCCCACGGCGTTGAAGATGGCGAAGACACCGACCAGGGTCGTGGCGAAGACCTTGTCGAGCCTGATGACCTCGGTCCCCACGGGCTTCGAGATGCCGATGGCCATGAGCCCTGCAAGGCAGCCGATGATGTAGCAGAGGAAGAGGCCCCAGAAGGCGCCGGTCTTGACCATCTCACCCGTGGTGAGCTCCGCTGCGGCTGCAGCACCGGCCGCAGGAACCCAGCCTGCGGGCTTCCAGCCGGCAGCCGGGAACTTCAGCGGCAGGGAGAGGATCACGATGATGAGCAGGAACGCGACGCCGAAATACTTGAACGTGGTGGCAAGGCCCACGGAGTTGATGAGCACGTCCGCGATCTTTGCCGTGAGAAGGGCTGACCCGCCGAAGCCGGCAAGGGAAAGACCCACCGCGAGGCCCTTCTTGTCCGGGAACCAGCGTGCGCAGACAGCGAGGGGGCAGCCGTACGCCAGGCCCACGCCGCCGCCTGCTATCACGCCATAGGTCAGGGTCAGGGTGTTGATGGTGGTGGCAAAGCTCGACAGGTACCATCCCGCTCCCACGATGACACCCCCGATGATGGCGAGATTGCGGGGACCGAGCTTCTCGAGTATGCGCCCGCCGAAGAACATGAGGATGGAGAAGAAGGCGAGGAAGGCCATGAAGGGCAGGTTGCTCTGGAACGAAGAGACCTTCTCGATGGACAGAAGACGGTCGATCTGTTCCGGCGCGAGGGCCTTGAGCTGTGCCGCGTACTGCTCGGCCCTGGGCAAGTCCTTTTCAGGGTCGAGCTTGAACAGGTTTGTCACAGCCCCGGCATCGAGGGTGGTGAAATTCGCCCTGAGCTCTTCGGCGCCTTCGGTCTTGAGGGCGAACACCTTGCCCAGGAGGTCGTCGGAGAAATCCCCGACTTCAGGGACTGCCTGCTGGGCAGCGACCCTGTTGAAGCTCAGTTCCACCGGGTTCTTGAACACGCTGTAGGAATACACGCTGCCGAGGCAGAGGTTGATGATCAGGCCGAGGACGACGAACATCCACCTCCCGGACTCGGCATCCATTCCAAAGAGCTTCGAGCTGTCAGACATAGAAACCTCCTTCTCCATCACCAAAAATTGGAAACAATAGCCGGGGTTTATACCCGGGTCAACGGGATCTGTCAATTGAATAGTGGTTCATTCTCCAGGGCACATACATTATCCTGAAAGGCCCACGGAAACTGTTGCTAATCCATACGATATTAGGGTATGAGAGATGAGGCTCAGAGAGGGTAGTGCTCTGTCCGTAACCTGTATATAAAAAGCACATCGAGGGGGTAGTTGTATGGCCAACGAAAATCTTGAAAGCAAAAGATGGATTATCGCGATCGCTGCAATTGTCATGCAGCTCAGTCTGGGAACCGTCTATGCATGGTCCGTGTTCAAGAAGGCGCTCATTGCGAGCCATGGATGGACCGAGACCCAGACCCAGATGACCTTTGTCCTGTGCATCGGCCTCATCGGCCTGTTCTGCGCGTTCGGCGGGACCATCCTGGACAAGAAGGGGCCCCGGTTCACCGGTACCCTGGGCGGGATACTGTTCGGCGCCGGGACCATACTGGCCGGCTATGCCGATCATATCGGAAGCCTCTGGCTCCTCTACCTGGGCTACGGCGTGATCGCAGCCATCGGCAACGCCTTCGGCTACATCACCCCCATCGCCACCCTGGTGCGATGGTTCCCCGACAAGCGCGGCCTGGTCACCGGCCTGGCGGTCATGGGTTTCGGCATGGGCGCGTTCTTCATGGGCAAGATCGCACCGGCGAACATCGTCAGCATGGGCGTGGCCAACACGTTCTACATGTGGGGCGCCATCTTCCTGGTCCTGGTGACGCTTTCCGCCCAGTTCTACAAGAATCCCCCGGCAGGCTGGCTGCCTGCAGGGTTCTCCCCGGCAGCGGGCGGCGGTGCGAGCGCCGCTGACTCCTACGAGACGGGCGAGGCCATCAGGACCCCCCAGTGGTGGATGCTCTGGGCCATGCTCTGTCTCAACATCAGCGCAGGCATCGGCCTCATCTCGCAGCTTTCGCCCATGGCACAGAACGTGGTCAAGTTGAATATCCCGGAGATCACCCCTGAAGCGCTGGCCATTGCAGGAGGCTCGATCCTGGCCATCGCTTCCATATTCAACGGCGCGGGCCGGCTCTTCTGGGCGTGGACCTCCGACTTCATCGGCCGCAAGGGCGTGTTCATCACCATGTTCCTCAGCCAGGCGATCCTCTACATCCTCTTCCCCAAGATCACCAACCAGCTCATGTTCACCATCATCGCCTGCTACCTGCTCGCCTGCTACGGCGGCGGCTTCGCCACCATGCCGGCCTTTGCGGCTGATGCCTTCGGGCCCAAGAACATCGGGCGCATCTACGGCATCATGCTCACCGCGTGGGGTGTGGCAGGCGTTGTCGGCCCGCTCATATTCGCCAGGATCTACGAGGCCACCCAGAGCTTCCAGGGCGCCCTCTACGCCGCGGCGGCACTGCTCGCAGTGGGCTTCGTCATCGCGCTGGTCTACAAGAAACCGATGCACAGAACGGCCTAACCGCAACAGAATGTGAAAAGAGAGGGCAGGCCCGGAGGAATCCCGGCCTGCCCTTTTTATACCCATCCACCCGGTCTACAAGGTGTCTCAGCGTTCCCTCTCTCGGCCATGAACAGGAGATCCGTGCTCCCCTGTCTGCCGGGCGGCGAGACGCCGGATCAGTTCCTCGATCACGCCGGACCTGCCACGGGTGGGACTGTTCTCTGATGCCGAAACCATGAAAAACTCCTTGCAGATCGCTCTGCCGGGAGTCATCAGCCATATCCGGCGGTTGCAGGGGGACTCCATCCCCGGTACGGTACCCGACACATATCCCACGGGGCAGCGTTTTCAATCGAGGGGCACTACGGGGACATTGTTGACCGAAAGGAAAAGATAGTATAAAAAATGATCTTACCATGTCGTCCGACAAGACATGGTGCGCGAGTCATCAAGGGTGAAGCGGCCTGCGGTTTCGTCGCTTCAGGATTTCCGGATGGTCGGGCCGCCATCCAGAGATAAGACGGGTGTACTCCCCTGTCCGACGAGTCCATGGATTCATCACGCTCCATGGGCACACTCTCTGGAGGCGTTTATGGATAAGATACCGCAGCAGCATGTCGTAGAGACAGAAAACGATGACGTCGCCGCACGCATGGTGCGTCTCACCTGGAAGGTTCTCGGCAACTTTCTCCTTGTCATCCTGCTCATTCTGATCATTGTCGGTTCGCACGAATCACGGGCTGTTCTCGATGTGGTCTTCTGGATTGCAGTCGCCGGGCTCATCGTGACTCGGTACGTGGACATCTCTGTATACCATGGGCATACAGAGGAGAATGAACCCGAAACCATGAGGGATTTGGCACGATATGCCATCAAGCTCATTGCAGCGGCCGGGTTGTTCTGGGTACTCGCCCATGCGATAGTCACACGAGTGCACTAGACAACACCAAGACATGTTCATGCGTACAGGGGGGGAGTGACCGGAGGGCCGGTCACCGCAGGACTGGCGGATGGTCGGGCCGCCATCTGTCGACAAGACGGATGGCTGTCTTTGCTTTTCACG
This sequence comes from Deltaproteobacteria bacterium, assembly GCA_017992605.1. Classification (GTDB taxonomy): domain Bacteria; phylum Desulfobacterota; class Desulfomonilia; order UBA1062; family UBA1062; genus MWEI01. The sequence goes on along the minus strand of JAGOOG010000004.1, from coordinate 49,397 downwards.
TACCTTCCGTCAGGGAGATCCCGGGAGGTTCCGACCAAATCCCAGGGACGAGAACGACGGACAGGGAGCATGTGCAGGTTTCGGCACCACGTCATGCCCCCGCACGTACCGGGGAAGGAAAAGGAGGAATGTCATGAGAGAGAGAAGACGTGTCGGATTGGTGGTCCTCATGGTAGCCGGCGCGGTATTTCTGAGCACCGGATGCGCGAAGAAGCAGATCGTGGAGAAGGAGACACAGCCCCCCGTCCAGGATGGGATGAAGACTGAACAGGCTGCAGGCGCACTTGACCAGGCCCGGGCGGCCGCACAGGAGCCTGTCTCCATCTCGGGCCGCGAGGCGGAGGTCAAGGCCTTCGAAAACGAAGTCATCTATTTCGACTTCGACAGATACACCCTCACCCCTGATGCGGCTGCCACGCTCGACAGGAAGGCGTTGTTCCTGAAGGCCAACCCCGACCTTGCCGTGGAGGTGCAGGGTCACTGCGACGAGCGGGGAACGGCTGAGTACAACATGGCCCTGGGCGACCGGCGGGCCGAGGCAGCCGCGGATTATCTCGTGACCATGGGGATAGCCCGGGAGAGGCTGACCACGGTGAGCTACGGGGAGGAGCGGCCCATTGACCCGGCGAGCAACGAGGAGGCCTGGGCCAAGAACAGGCGGGGCCAGGTCGTGATCAGCAACAGATAACGTGCAGGGCATCCTTTCCCCGCTGTGCACATGCGTGAAACACCCCACATAACCCTTCATACATCTTCAGGGTGCCGGGCGTCATGCCCGGCACCGGTTTTTTTCGGACTGTCCCACCAAGCCGGAGCGCAGGCACGGATGTATTGGGGTACAGGGCACTTGACAGCGGCTTCAAGGGATCTATACATGTCTGCATGTCAGGACGCATTGAACGTCTTCAGGCTGCATGAAGCCGGCCTTTAAGCAAGGTGCACCATGATCGTCGAGCTGTCTCTGGGTGAGATCGAGCGTGCGCGGTTGGTACTGCGCGGCGGGTCGGTTCTCGACTGGCGGAGCCTGGGGATGACCTCCCTTGGTGAATGCGATTCCCTCCTTCGGGTGAACGGGTTCATCCCAGAAGAGGACGAGGCTCATTTATGCTGGATACGCATGAGCGCCATCGAGTATCTTCAGAGGAATGCAGGGCTCACCTTCGCCCGCGAGATATGTGATGCCGCATCCATTGGGCATCTCATGCTCCTTGCTTCCGGCCGGAGATCGGCGGTCAGGAGTCAGGCCTGCATGGTGTTGAAGGTGATGAATGTGGTGCATCACATTCATGCGATGGAACTCAAGTCCAGGCTGAATATATCGGACAGGGAACTCTACCACCTTCTCGAGGAGAAGACCTCACGCGTCGTCCGGGAGATGCAGGAGAAGGGATACCCCATCATCGATTTCCAGAGCAGTCACAAGTCCCATGACTCCATCATCACCAAACTGCTGAGCAAGAGACAGGGAAACAGGGCGTTCCTCTATGACATGATACGCTTCCGGCTTGTCACCGCAACCGTCGAGGAGATCGTGCCCGTGGTGGCATACCTCAGCGAACACCTCTTTCCGTTTCACTGTATCGTGCCGGGCGAGAGCCACAATACGATCTTCGACTTCACGGATTTCCTCGATCGTCACCCGCGCGTCTCGAAGATGATACAGGCATTTCAGGTGGATCTGATGTATGAACACGACATGCGCGGGCCGTCGAACCCGGACACGAGCAACACGTTCAAGTCGGCCAACTTCATCGTCGATCTCCCCCTGCGCCTGGATGACCGGCAGCTGGAGGTGTGGGCACCCGGGATCGAATTGTCGTCAAGGGTCGTGCATGTCCTTGCGGAGTTCCAGATCGTGGACAAGGTGTCGAACATCACCAATGAACAGGGAGAAGCGAGCCATGACCGATACAAGGCCCGGAGGATGGCCAAGGTGAAGGAGCGCCTTCTCAGAGGGACGGTGGCCTGGAAGGGGAGAGACAGTGTCTAGTTCTTACGAACCCCTGGCCGGGAAGGAGCATGACAGGACCACGCTGCTCATTTCTCTAGGCCGCGTCTTGCTCTCCATCCGCATGTGGTGCATGAAGGGCAGGAACGGCCAGGGGTGCCAATGCATGGCAAAGCACTATCCCGGGGTTCACGGGAAGAAGGCGGGCGGGTCGATGTCCAGTTCTGGTCATTTCTCTCGGCGCAGCCGGTGCTCTGATGGTTTCCAGGGAGTTCACCGAACATGTCCATCCACCGACGGTACCGATCGTCAGCAAAGTGGGTGCCGGAGACAGCATGGTCGCCGGCATCGTGTTGAGCCTTGCCAGGGGAAAGCGGCTCAGGGAAGCTATCCTTTCCGGCGTGTCGGCAGGCACGGCGGCGGACATGACGCCGGGAACTGAGCTGTGCCGGAGGGAGGATGCCGAGAGGCTGTACGAAGACATGGTTTCCGGGCTCTGACAGGTTCCATTCATCACAGTGAGCATGGTTGCAATGCTGCCATGAAGGAGGGGGTGCGATGCACGACAACCCGGAACGGGAACGACCTGACGAGGGAGACGACATCGCTCACACCTCCAGGGGGGCTTCAACGAGCACAGCTGCGCACGTCCACCGCTGGGTAGTCATAGCGCTCCAGGTCATCATGGCGGTGGAATTCGTGGCCGTTCTCCTGGAGGGTCAGTGGATGGCCGCCTTCACCGTGGCCCTCATCATGGCGATCACGGCGGCTCCCATCGTTTTCAGGAAACACCTCCCGGTGAACATACCCCCAGAGTTCCTGCTTCTGGCCATGATCTTCGTGTTCGCGTCCCTCTTCCTCGGTGAGGTGAGGAGCTTCTACGAGAGAATCTGGTGGTGGGACATCGCCCTGCACACCACGTCCGGTCTGCTGCTGGGAATCCTCGGCTTCCTCCTCGTCTATGTGCTCAACGAGAATGAGCGAGTGGACGTCCACATGCTCCCGCGGTTCGTCGCCTTCTTCGCCTTCACCTTTGCCGTGGCCATGGGGGCGCTGTGGGAGATCTTCGAGTTCTCCATGGACCGTCTCTTTGGCACGAACATGCAGAAGCCCATGGCCGGTGACCCGTTCGGTCTGACGGACACGATGTGGGATCTCATCGTCGATACCCTGGGTGCGCTGACCATCAGCATACTGGGCTGGTGGTACATGATACGCGAACGGCAGTCGTTCATCGAGGTCTGGATACGGCGGTTCATAGAACGCAACCCTGGGCTGTTCGGAACCTGAACAGGCAGCCGGGAATGGACAGGAGAGGGCACACATGGATGAACAGGACAACCCCGTAATGCACGTACAGGAGCTGCTTTTCCTCAAGGACTGGGCAGGAGCGCGGAACCTTCTCCGCGACGTCCCGGCACCAGACATCGCCGACCTCCTCCTTGCTCTGGCCAAGAACGACCGTATCCTGCTGTTCCGCCTGCTTCCCAGGTCGCAGGCGTCGGATGCATTCTCATACCTCGAGTCTTCCCAGAAGGACGACCTGCTCAAGGAGCTGTCAGACGAGGAGGCGAAAGAACTCCTTGCCGACCTCTACCCAGACGATCTTGCCGAGTTCCTCGAGGAGATGCCGGGCAGGGCGACCCAGCGGCTCCTGAATCTCCTCGACCGTGACGACCGGCTCGAGGCGCTGCAGCTGCTGGGGTATCCGGAGAGAAGCGTGGGCAGGCTCATGACCCCCTACTACGTTGCCGTCCGCCCGGAATGGACGGTGGCCGAGGCGCTCAAGCACATACGGGAGCGGGGGCAGGACAGCGAAACCATCCATGTGATCCACGTGGTGGATCCCTGGTGGAAGCTCCTGGACACCCTGAGCCTGAGACGCTTCATACTGGCCGGCCCCGACGACACGGTGGAGCAGCTCATGGATCACTCCTTTGTGAGCATCAACGCCTTCGAGGACCGCGAAGAGGCGGTCCGGAGGATTCAGCACTATGACCTCGTCACCCTGCCCGTGGTGGATTCCGATGGCGTGCTCCTGGGTATCGTTACCGTCGACGACGTGCTCGACGTGGCCCAGAAGGAGGTTACCGAGGACTTCCAGAGATCGGCCGCCGTAACCCCCCTGAGAACCGGCTACCGGGACGCCACCCTCTCCTCGCTGTTCAGCAAGAGGGTCGGGTGGCTCGCAGTGCTGGTCATCGTGAACCTGGCGTCGGGGGGCATCATCGCCTACCACGAGGACCTCCTCGCGTCTTCAATCGCTCTGGCTTTCTTCATACCCCTGCTCATCGCCACCGGGGGAAACGCCGGGGCCCAGTCCGCTACCCTCATGGTGCGGGCCATGGCCACGGGGGACGTAAAACCCGGCCAGTATGCATGGGTGGTGGGCAGGGAACTCGTGATGGGGCTTGTCCTCGGGATCAGCCTCGGGCTCCTCGCGTGGCTGCTCGGGTTCTACCGGGGCGGCATCGAGATGGCCCTGGTGGTTTCCCTGGCCATGGCCGGCATCGTCCTGGTGACCAACCTGCTCGGTGCAGGACTGCCCTTCATCCTGAGCAGTCTGCGCATGGACCCTGCCGTGGCCAGCAGCCCCCTGGTCACGTCCATTGCGGACGTGGTGGGGCTGGCGATCTATTTCTCCATTGCCTCGAACATCTTGGGGCTTGCCGGGTGACCTCATCTTCCCGGCCTCTTCAAAAGACATGCTTTCGGGGTGATACTCCGGTCACCGATGAGCAGCCGGAGGATACGCTCCAACTCGGCCATGGTGGACCGGGCCGCGGGTTCGGGATAGAGAACCTGCAGCCTTCGCAACATCACCTGGCGGATGGTGCCTGCCATTTCGTATAACGGCCTGGTGAAATCAGGCTCAGGGTTATACGTCGTCCTTGTCGCGTCACCGTAGAGCATGTCTTCTTCCCTGCGAGTTGACGGGAGCGATCTCGCCCGGCGTCTTGCCAAGCACCTACCGGAAATACATGTTTCTGTCCACTGTCTGGAAACCGGAATGGACCAATTAGGTTTCCTTTCACTGAGGCATTTGCTATAATGAGGGGCTGTTTCACCGTACATGACGAACATTGCGGACGCACTCCCGGTCCGGTCAAGATGCCGCACCGTGCATATCGCCCTGAAAGGAGCACAGGATCATGGATCAACTCATAGGAAAACACTGGCACCACATGCCTGCGGACGAGGTCCTCGATATCCTGGAGAGCGACTCTGAGAAGGGGCTCGACCTGTTCGAGGTCGGGGAGCGTCGTGCCAGGTTCGGTGAAAACGTCATCACCACGAAGAAGGGCAAGGGTCCCCTGCTCCGCTTCCTCCTCCAGTTCCACCAGCCCCTGATCTACATCCTCCTGGCTGCGGGGATCATCACGGCCATGCTCCAGGAATGGGTCGACGCCGGGGTCATCTTCGGGGTGGTCCTCGTCAACGCCGTCATAGGCTTTGTCCAGGAGGCGAGGGCGGTCAAGGCCATGGAGGCACTTGCCAGGACCATGGTCACCGAGGCAACGGTCTTGAGGGCAGGCGAAAAGACGCGCATCTCGTCGGCAGAGGTGGTGCCCGGAGACATCGTCCTGCTCCAGTCCGGGGACAAGGTCCCTGCGGATCTCCGCCTGACGACCGCCCGGGACCTCCAGGTCGACGAGTCCGCCCTCACCGGCGAGTCGGTCCCGGCCAGGAAGGCCCAGGAGGTCCTGCCTCACGACACGGTGCTTGCCGACCGGAGCAACATGGCCTACGGATCCACCCTGGTCACCTTCGGGCAGGCGTCCGGGGTCGTGGTTGCCATCGGGGACCACACGGAGGTGGGCCGCATCTCCCAGCTCATCTCTGAGACCGAGGAGCTGCAGACCCCCCTCCTGCGCAAGATCGCCGATTTCAGCAGGGTGCTGCTCTACGTGATCCTGGCCCTGGCGGCCGTCACCTTCCTGGTGGGCGTCCTGCGGGGACAGAGCGCCTTCGACATGTTCATGGCGGCCGTGGCACTGGCCGTGGGCGCCATCCCCGAGGGGCTTCCCGCGGCCATGACCATCACGCTGGCCATCGGCGTGGCCCGCATGGCGCGCAGGCGTGCCATCATCCGCAAGCTGCCCGCGGTGGAGACCCTGGGCAGCACCACGGTGATCTGCTCGGACAAGACGGGCACGCTCACCGAGAACCAGATGACCGTCCAGGAGATCGTGGCGGGAAATGAAGTCTTCGCGGTCAGCGGCACCGGCTACGGGGCCGATGGCGTGATCTCGCGGGGTGACCAGCCTGTCGGGGAACCCGCCCCCACCGCGCTCACCGAGATCCTCAGGTGCGGTCTGCTGTGCAACGACAGCCGGCTGGTGGAGGAGGACGGTCGCCTGACCGTACAGGGGGACCCCACCGAGGGGGCGCTCATCGTGTCGGCGGGCAAGGCCGGGCTGACCATGGAGAAGGAAGGATCGCAGTGGAGGCGTCTCGACACGATCCCCTTCGAATCGCACCACCAGTACATGGCCACCCTCCATGCAGCGCCTGGCGGGGACAATGCGGCAGCCTACGTGAAGGGTTCGGTGGAGGCCATGCTGGAGCGGTGCGCCTCATCCCTGGACCATGAGGGGAACCGGGTCGATCCCGACGTGCCCGCCATAAACGCGGCCGTGGACGCCATGGCCCGGAGGGGTCTCAGGGTCCTCGCATTCGCCATGAAGGCCGTACAGAAAGGAGTGCAGACCATCGATCACAAGGACATCGCCTCGGGCCTGACCTTCCTCGGCCTGCAGGGCATGATCGACCCGCCCCGGAAGGAGGCGATCGAGGCGGTGCGGGACTGCCACGACGCCGGCATCCACGTGAAGATGATCACGGGCGATCACGCGATCACGGCCTCGGCCATCGCACGGCAGATCGGGCTGCGCAATGCCGACCGGGCCGTCACGGGCAGGGATCTGGCACGGATGAGCGACAGGGAGGTCGTCGGCATCGTGGACGAGGTCTCGGTGTACGCCCGGGTGGCGCCCGAGCAGAAGCTCCGCCTGGTGGAGGCCCTCCAGGCCAAGGGCAATGTCGTGGCCATGACCGGCGACGGGGTGAACGACGCCCCCGCCCTGAAGCGCGCCGATATCGGCGTGGCCATGGGCATCACGGGTACGGACGTGGCCAAGGAGGCCTCGGACATGGTCCTCACCGACGACAACTTCGCCTCCATCGAGGCCGCCGTCGAGGAGGGGCGCGGCACCTATGACAACCTCACCAAGTTCATCGTGTGGACGCTCCCCACAAACATCGGCGAGGGCCTGGTGATCCTGGCGGCCGTCCTCATCGGGACCATGCTGCCCATCATGCCGGTGCAGATCCTGTGGATCAACATGACCACGGCCGTGCTGCTGGGCCTCATGCTGGTCTTCGAGCCCAAGGAGCCTGACATCATGGACAGGCCGCCGCGCAACCCCGCCGAAGCCATCCTCACCAGCGGAATCCTATGGCGGATCATCCTCGTGGGATGTCTGCTGCTCCTGGGGTCTTTCGGACTCTTCAAGTATGAAATGACGGTCGCAGGGGCGACGGTCGCAGAGGCACGGACCGTCGCGGTGAACGTGTTCGTCATGGCCGAGCTCTTCTATCTCTTCAACTGCCGTTCGCTCACCAAGTCGGTCTTCGAGGTGGGGTTCTTCTCCAACCCGTGGGTCTTCGGCGGGGCAGGGCTCATGGTGCTCCTGCAGCTCCTCTTCACCTACGCCCCGTTCATGAACACGGCCTTCGGCAGCAGCCCCATCGGACTGGAGGCCTGGGTTCGCATCCTCGTCGCGGGTGCTCTCGTCATGGTGGTGGTCGGCGTGGAGAAGCGGATCGTGCGGTCCCGGGCACGGCGTGTCTTGCAATGATTGAACAGGCGGGTATAGTACAACCATGAACCGGTCCGTGCAGAGAAAGATACAGAACCTCATCGGTCTGCCGGAGACCCGCATCCAGCATGTGGCGAGGGAACTCTTCGCCTCGACGGAGCAGCACCCTGCCGTATACTGGGTCTACCTCGCCATCTCGGCCGGCATAGCATTCTTCGGCCTCGTCATGAACTCCACGGCCGTGGTCATCGGGGCCATGCTCGTCTCGCCTCTGATGACCCCGCTCGTGCAGACCGGCATGGCCTTTGCCGCGGGAAACCTCTACCTGGCACTGCGGTCGCTCATCAGGGTCTTCCTGAGCACCCTGGGCGTGGTGGTCTTCGCCGCCCTGACCACCATGATCCTCCCCTTCGAGCAGATCACCCCGGAGATAGCGGCCCGCACCCAGCCCAACGCGCTGGACCTCTTCGTGGCCCTGTTCTGCGCCGTGGTCGCGTCACTCACCACGGCCCGTCAGGCGAGCGACACGGTGACCGCAGCAGCCGGAACCGCCATATCCATCGCCCTGGTGCCGCCGCTGTGCGTCATGGGATTCGGGCTGGGCATCCTGGACGGCAGGGTGTTCATGGGCTCGACCCTGCTCTTCATCGCGAACCTCGCGGCCATCATCCTGGTCTCGGACCTCTTCTTTCTCCTGGTGGGCTTTGCCCACGTCGATGTGGAGCTCCTCGAGGAGCAGGTGGTCGGGGACAGGCAGAAGGCATCGAGGACTTACCGGTTCGTGAAGTCGCTCCACATCGCCCAACGCAAGACCCTGAGGTGGGCCCGCCTGAAGATAGCCCTGCCGCTCGTGTTCGTGGTCATCGTCGCGCTCCCCCTCTCGTCGGCCCTGTCTCAGGTGGCCTGGGAGGTGAACACCAAGACGAACATCAACCGGGTCCTCGCCGAGTACGAGAAGAAGTACCGCATCCTGAGCAGGCAGCAGATCCTCGACGGCAGGAAGGTGACGCTCAGGCTCACCATCGTGGGCGACCCGGAAAAGAGAGAGGAGATCGTGGAAGACCTGAAGGTGACGCTCAGGCTCGTCATGGGAGAAACCCCCAGCCTCTCGGTGGACTTCATCCCGTCCGAGGAGTATGTGAGCAAGACCTTCAAGACGGGCAGCGAGTTCCTCAACAGGCTCATGGAGACCATGGACTCCGCCAGGCAGGCGCCGGCCCCGGGCATTGCCCTGCGTCCCGCCGACGAGACCGCCTCGCGCCACGAGGAGTTGCTCAGGATCTCCCTGGAGGAGGCCATCTCGGCGATGAACGAACAGGTTCCCGCCGTGAGCGCCTACGACTGGAGGTGTGCCCTCCACGCACGGGGCACCGAGCTCACCCTGTTCAGGATCGCGGACGAGCCGCTGTCCACGGAGGCGACGGGGCTCATCGCCTCCATGATCAGGAAAGAGACCGGCATGGATGTCTCGGTGGTCGAGCAGAGGCTCCCGCGGGTGATCTGTCGTTTCCGGTACCCCGTGTATGGATCGCGGCTGGCCCGGGACATGGATGCCGCCATGGAGACAGTCAGCCAACGGGACGACATCGTTGCGGCGGTGTGCCTCAAGAACCCCGAGCGTTTCAGGGACACCGGATCGCGCAAGGCCACATCCCGCATGAACGAGGCTCTCCTGTCCTACCTCAGGACGCATCTCCCGGAGCACCGGCTCAAGATAGGCGACCCTGCCGACGAGTGGGAGGTCTCTCTCGAAGTCGGCACGGGCGAACCCCCGAAGCCAGGCAGCGAAGAGGATAAGGGGTAGGAATTCCTCAGTCCATCATGGACGCCTGGGCCCGGAGCAGGTCGTGCAGGGTGATGATGCCGGCCACGCGCCCCGTGACCCGGTCCATCACCACCATGACGCCGGCCGGCGATTCGATGAACTTGTCCGCCACGTCGCGTACCGGCTGGTCGAAGTGACAGGTGACCGCGTCCTCGAGCGTCACGGTGCCGTCCGAACGCAGCGCCTCCTCGATCCGGGCCCTCGTGACGAGCCCTGTGAGCTTCCCGTCCATGACCACGGGGAAGCCATTGTACGGGTGCTTCTCGACGACCTCCCGCAGTGCGTCCTTCTCGAGGCTTTCGACGATGACGGGCCGGTGGTTCGCGATGGCGGAGACGGGCAGGTTCTGCCAGGCCCTGATGTCCACGGGAGGCCGTATCCTGATGAGCTCGTGGCCGTCGTGGACGAGCACGGCGTCGTAGAAGTTCAGGTCACCCGATCGCCGGGTCACGATCTTGCTGATGATGATCGCGATCATGAGGCCGGGGACCAGGGCGAACTGGTGCGTCATCTCGAACACGATGAGCAGGGAGGTCAGGGGTGCCCTGATGATGCTGCCCAGGCACGCCGTCATGCCCACCGCGGCCGCGGCGATGTGGTCCGAGGGCGAAAGGTCCAGCCAGAACCCGGCAATGCCGGAGAGGAAGAAACCGCTCATGCCGCCTATGAAGAGGCTCGGGGAGAAGATGCCGCCGCAGCCGCCGAAACCGTAGGAGACGATGAATGCCAGGAGCTTCCCGGCCAGCAGGACACCGGCGACCCACCAGATGAAGCCGTGGGAGAGGGCCTCCGAGAGGTCGTGGTACCCCAGGCCGAAGATCCCGACCTTGCCCGTCGCGATGAAACAGGCGCTCCCGATGACCCAGGTGATGAACCCGCCGCAGCAGGGAAGGAACCAGGGGGGCACGGAGGCCTGGCCCTTGAGCCGGTCTCTCAACGACAGAGTGGCGCGCTGGAAGACGACGCCTGCCAGCGAGGCGATGAGGGCCACGAGCGGGTAGAGGACATAGACTTTCCACGAAACCGTGTCGATGGCGGGCAGGGTGAAGGCGGGCTGCCTGCCCACGATGGCGTAGACGACGAAGGCGCCCAGAACCGAAGTGAGCACGACCCGCCCGATGATGCGGCTGTTGATGTCGCTTATGATCTCCTCGAGCACGAACGTGATGGCGGCAAGGGGGGTGTTGAAGGCCGCCGCGAGCCCTGCCGAGGCGCCGATGACCATGGTGCCGCGCCGGAGCCTCTTGGGGTAGCCCAGGAAGCCGGATATGACCGAGGAGAGGCCGCCCCCGATGTACACGGTGGGGCCTTCGCGGCCGAGGCTGGCCCCGCCCCCGAGGCTGAGCACGCCGGCGATGAACTTGACGAGGACCGGCCGCCAGTGCACGTACCCGACCTCCTTCCAGTATGCCGCCTTGAGCTGGGGGATCCCGCTCCCCGCAGCATCCGGCTCGATCTTGGAGAGCAGCAGGCCTACTGCCAGCGATGTCCCCATGATGACGCAGAAGCTCGCTGTCATGAAGAACGTGAGAGAACGTTCCATGAAGGCCAGGTAGGTCACCTTGAAAACGTAATTGGTCAGGAGCAGGAAGGCCACCGCGGACAGGGCTGACGCGACGCCAAGCAGGATCGTGTGCAGGAGATCACGGGTGTTCTCCGGCAGCCCGCGGACCATGGCGACGAACCTGCGCAGCAGGTCACCGGTAGTGGTCATGCCCGTATCTCGAGGATGATTGACGTCTGCATGGACATAGATATATCTAACTCATGGGATATTTCCAGTCCCAAGAGGGGAGCTGCTGACACATGCTTTCATGTTCTCTTTTGCTCGCCGCAGGCCTGGCCATGCTGCTCGGCGGAGGAAACCTCCTTGTCCGCGGCGCCTCCGGGATCGCCCGGTCACTGAACGTCTCACCGCTGGTGATCGGGCTCACCGTCGTCGCCTTCGGCACGAGCGCCCCGGAGCTGGTCGTGAACATCGCAGCCCTGATCAGGGGAAACGACGGCCTGGCCTTCGGGAACGTCATCGGGTCGAACATCTCCAACACCGGGCTCATCCTCGGCCTGACCGCCCTGGTAAGCCCCCTGAGGGTGACGGGCATGGTGATCGTCAGGGAGATCCCCATGATGATCCTGGTCGCGCTCGTGGCGGTGATCACGGGTATCGACGGCGTGTTCACGGCTGCGGCCGATTCCTTTTCGCGTCCCGACGGCCTCATCCTCCTGCTCCTGCTCGTGGTCTTCATCTTCTACAACGTGAAAGACGCGCTGCGGAGGAGGAGCGAGGAGGAGTACCTTGTCCAGGTGGAGGAGCACATCCCGTCGCGGCCGAAAGAGAGCATGTCCATCGGCGGCATCATGGTTTTGGCAGGGCTGGGCCTGCTCGCGGCAGGGGGAAAGCTGGCCGTGACCGGGGCGGTGGGCCTGGCGTCTGCCCTGGGGGTGTCCGACGCCCTCATAGGGCTCACCGTCATAGCCGTGGGCACCTCCCTGCCGGAGCTCGCCACGTCCATGATCGCGGCATTGAAGAACGAGCCCGAGCTCGCCGTGGGCAATGTCGTGGGCTCGAACATCATCAATTTGTCCCTGATCCTTGGCCTGGTGTGCACGGTCTCGCCGGTGGACGTGCCTGCCGGCGGGCGGCTCGATCTCGTGGCGATGCTGCTCTTTTCCCTCATCCTGCTGCCCGTCTCCCTCACGTCCAGGAGGAAGATCACCCGGATCGAGGGCGCTGCCCTGCTTTCAGGATACTGTGCGTACGTGGTGGTCCGGGCACTCTGCGCAGGCTGAGCGCGTCCGGGTCACCTGCTGTTGTCCTCTTCCACCGCCTCGTTCAGCCGGTCCTGGAAGTCGGGTATGGCCGCCCTGATCCTGGCCCAGGCGCTCATCATGGGGATGCCCACGGGGTCGGAGGTGTAGTTCTGGGCCGCGTGCTTGAGGCAGTCGACAAAGGCCTCGGTGGCCTCGATCTCGCTGTGCCGGTCGTAGGTCAGACCGTTGATCAGGGCCAGGGCGTGGAACTTCTCGATGATGATCCGTGATTCCTCGATGTACGAGGTGAACAGGGTCTTGAAGAAGGGCTCGCTCAGGACGGCCCCGTCCTGGCTGAGAACCCTCATGAGGGCCTCGGCGATGTCGGTGGCCATGCGGATGAGTCCCGTGTCCGGCTTGTCCTTTTCCAGCGTCTGGTGCTTGTGCTCGTAGGTGTCGATGAGCTCGACCTGACAGATCCTGTTGGGGGACGTCCGGTGGTACACCTCGTTGAGGAGCGACACCTCGAGCCCCCAGGTGGGCGATATCCTGATGCCGCGGGCCAGGGTGTTGATCATGGCGAACTCGCCGGAGAGCGCGTACCGGAACGAACCGAGGTACTCCAGAAAGGGGTTGGGCCCCATGATCCGCTTCAGCGTGGTGATGAGCGGCAGGTAGAAGAGACGCGTCACCCGGCCGTACATCCGGTCCGTGACGCGGGCGTAGTAGCCCTTGCTGAACTCGAAGTCGAGCGCCGGGTGCACCACGGGGTAGAAGAGCCTGGCCAGGATCTCCCGCCGGTAGTTCACGATGTCGCAGTCGTGCAGGGCGATGGCGTCCACGTCGCGGTCCGCGAGGATGTACCCGATGGTCATCCACACGGACCGGCCCTTGCCCGGCACCTCAAGCTGGAAGTCGTTGGCCCGAAGCTCGTCGTAGAGCCTCTGGAGCCGGGGACCGTCGTGCCAGACCACCTTCACCTCGGCGGGCAGCACGGCCATCTTCTTCTTGACCTCCTCGAACTGGTCCCACGACGCCCTGTCCAGGGAGAGCACGATCTTGTTGAGATAGGTGACACTGGTGAGCTCGTCGATGATCCTCGGCATGGACGGGGTGTCGAACTCGGTGACCAGGGCCGGCAGGAGCAGGACCATCTTGCGCTTGAGGCTGATGAGGCGGAGTTCGTCCTCGATCTCCTCGACGGGCCTGTCCCTGAGCTTCTGCAGCGTGGCGATCGTGGTGTGCTGGTAGAAATCTGCCATGGCGGTCCTCCTTATGACCAGATCTGGAGAAGATAGCCCTTCATGTCCTCGAAGGCCTGGGCGTGGTCCTGGAACATGGCCTCCGACTGCCTGGCGTCCTTGTCCTTCAGTTCGTTCACCAGGGACGCCACCCGGGCGTAGTAGAGGGGGATCATGGTGTTGAGCACCTTCATGCGCTGCCGGGGCGTGGAGTGGAATGCGTTGGCGTAGCGGTACACGGTGCGCACCCAGGTCTCGGTGGGCAGGTGGATGTCGGTCCCTCCCTTCTCGGCGAGGTCCCGGTAGACCGCCATGTCCTGCTCGTCGATGACCTGCCGCCAGACGCCGCCGAAGTTGTAATAGCCGGTCTGGAAGTACTCTATGAGGTCGTCCTGGTTGATCTCGAAGGGGGCCGGTTCTTCATGGGGGTAGTCCCCCAGGGAGGGGATGTCGCGGGAACCCTTCACCTGTTTCCAGTAGTCCTGGTACATCTCCATGAGCCTGAAGCTCGTCCCCACCACCTGGCGGTACATGGGGCCGAGGTCGCCGGCCGGGTCCTTCTCGCCGTGGATCTTGACCCCGAGCCTGGCCTGGCAGATGTTGAACCCTCCCACGATGGCCGTGGTGGTCATCCAGATGTCCACCCCGAACCGGGCGATGTCTGTTTCCCAGACATCCTCCTGGTCGAGGTAGTGTTTGGCGAGCCGGGGAGAGACCCCGAAGTCCCCCCCTATGGGCTGGCGGATGCGGCACCCGTAGAGCGACCGGGTGAGGTTGTAGGCGATGGAGTTGGTTATGGTGGCGTCGAACTTGTAGCGCATGTAGTCCGGTGCGACGAAGTCGTAGCCGTTCAGGACCGGCTCGATGAGGTTCTTGATCCACAGGGGCGAAATGGAGACGAGGTCCGAGTCGAAGACCGCCACCGCCTTGGGCTTGAGGAAGTTGGCAACCTCGAAGATGGCCCGCAGGGCCGACCCCTTGCCCGGAAGGCCGCGATAGATGGTTATGATCTTCTCTATGTTGAATGACTTGACGTCATAAGCGTTGGCCGTGTCCCGGGTGTCGTCCGTGGATCCCCCGTCGGAGATCATGATCAGTGCCCTGGCCCCGTTGTAATGGGTGTCCAGTCCCTTGCGGACGGTCTTGATCACGTTCACGATGGAGTTGTCACAGAGATAGGACGGGATGCCCACGAGGATCTCCGCGTTGCCGAGGCGTTCGATCTTTTCGCGGGCATAGTCCCGCAGGGCAGTGGAAAATCTCCTGGTCGAGGTCATGGCGGTTCCTCCTTTCGCGTCGTCAGGATTGGCCGTCTCGGATGCCGCCATCGGCACCCGCGATGACCGACAGGGCGGCAGCGTTCCATCCCCTGCTGCCCGGGTACGGGGCGTGGACGAGCCCCGGCAGGTCGAGTCCCTCGTACGAGCCGTCGTCGTGGGGTATGAGCACGGGTATGTCCACGGCCTCCAGGAGGGGGAAGTCGTTGGGGCTGTCCCCGAAGCCGATGGCGGTGACCCCCCCCCTCCAGTGCCGCGCAAAGATATCCCTCACCCGTTTCACGGAGCCGCCCTTGTCGTTGCCGTAGCCCATGCAGTGGTAGAACCTGCCGCCCCGGGTTATGGCGAGCCCCTTGAGGTGGGCGAGGCG
Organism: Deltaproteobacteria bacterium; assembly: GCA_017992605.1. Classification (GTDB taxonomy): domain Bacteria; phylum Desulfobacterota; class Desulfomonilia; order UBA1062; family UBA1062; genus MWEI01. Next base: position 34,163 of record JAGOOG010000004.1, on the reverse strand, counting down.
TTCGATCTCGTGCAGCTCCTCCTCCCGGGCGAGGACGAAGGGCTCGGAGAACTCGCGTTGTCGGGCCAGGGACGCCCTGCGGGCGTCGAGGCCCGTAAGGCGCGACACCTCCTCCACCGTCATGTCGCCGAAGCCCGTGATGGAAGAGGTTTTGGCGGTCTCTTCGATGAAGGCCCTGATCCTGGCATACGGAATGCCCAGGGGGATGCACCGGTAGGTGTCCATGACGAGGGAACTGCCCACGGGGAGGTCGTCGTATTCTCGGGGGAAGAAGATTCCGCCTCCGTTCTCCACGATGAAGGGTCCGGCAACGCCGATCTCGGCGCGGAGGAGCTCCACCTCCGGCCTGGTCTTGCTCGTGCAGATGACCAGGGGGATACCCAGCGCCCGTGTCTTCTCGAGCGCGGGCCGGGCGGCCTCCCAGGAGTAGTCGCCGTGGTTCAGCAGCGTCCCGTCCAGGTCCGTGAAAACAATGAGCCTTCTCGGCTCTCTGGTCTGTACCTCTTTTCTCATGGCGAGTGTGGAGTAAATATCGTCTTGATTGGAAAGGATATTTTTTCATTGTACCCGTTCGGGGGGGGGCCTGTCAACCCACATATGTCTTTACAATCCGGGCGTTTTCACCCATAAAGAATGAATCCTGACATTCCCAGGGAGGAGAGATCGTGGTCAACGACATCATCAGAGGCATCATAGAGGACAACAGCTCCTTCGTTTCCACCCATGGCGAGGCGTACTTCAGGCCGCACACGGCCGCCCAGCACCCCCGGGTAACCCTCATCTCCTGCTGCGATTCGCGGGTCCAGCCCATGGTCGTCAATGCCGATCCCATCGACAAGGTCTTCACCATCGAGACCATCGGCAACCAGATGGCCTCGGCGCAGGGCTCGGTGGACTACGGGGTGCTCCACCTCCACACCCCGGTCCTGCTCGTCCTGGGGCACAGCGACTGCGGCGCCATCAAGGCCTACATGAAGGGATACGACAACGAGAACGATGCCATCAAGGCCGAGCTGGACAACCTCAGAGGCGCGCTGCCGGCCCCGGGCGGGGGCATCACCGACGAGCAGCTCGTGAAGAACATCCGGGCCAACATTCTCCACCAGGTCGGTGCCGCGGTCGCCCGGTACCGGTCTCTCGTGGACCAGGGCGAACTTGCCGTGGTCGGCGCCTTCTACGACTTCACCAACGCCCTGGGGAAGGGCTTCGGGAGAGTGATCATCGTCACGGTCAACGGCGTCACGGGCATTGACAAGCTCAAGACCATGCCTGAACTCAAGGGTCTGGACCCGGACACATTCGTTGGTGTATAAACAAGCTGCATGTCGTAGTGTACTGCAATCTTCTCGGGGACGACGGAGAGCACCGTGACGCTTGCCGAAGTGAGGGATCTCCTGGATGCGGAAGTGGTTGTCGGAGAGGACAGGCTCGACCTCGAGGTCCATACCGCCTTCGGTGCCGATCTCATGAGCGACGTGCTGGCATTCGCCCGAGCAGGATGTCTCCTCATCACCGGGCTGGCCAACCTGCAGGCGGTCAGGACCGCCTACGCCCTCGATATCGCGGCCATCGTGATATGCAGGGGCAAGGCGCTGGCGGACCCCTTCGTGGAGATCGCCGGGGAGCTCGGCATCCCGGTCCTGTGGACCCCCCTGATCATGTTCGAGACGTGCGGAAGGCTGCACCAGGCGGGGATCACCGGGTGTGTCAGGGAAATTCGCATTGAGGAAAAGACCAGTGCCGGATAACGACAACGACAGATACCTTCAGGGCAGGTTCGAGGTCGAGGGACGCGACTTCGTCGACGCGGGCCTCGTCTCGAGCCGGATCAAGAAGGGGCTGAAGGCCAAGGGGATCAACGAGGACATCATCCGGAGGATCGCGGTGATCGCCTTCGAGGCAGAGGTCAACATCATCTCCTACGCCACTCGCGGGACGATCAGTTACTACATCCTGCCGGACTCCATCGTCTTCGAGGCCATCGACGAAGGGCAGGGCATCGAGGACATCGATCTGGCCCTCCAGGAGGGGTATTCCACCGCGGACGACTCCATCCGCGAGATGGGGTTCGGTGCCGGCATGGGGCTGGCGAACATCAAGAAGTCCTCCGACATCTTCGAGATCACCTCGGAGATCGGCAGGGGGACCCGCGTCAAGAGCACCATCATGCTCAATGGAAAATAACAGGGCAGGGACGTGAAGACGATATGACACTTGAAACTATCTGTGAACGGCTCTCGTTGAAGTGCAAGTGCTGCTGGGAGAACCTCAAGAGGGAAGTGACCGGGGGATATGCCGGGGATCTCCTGAGCGACGTCATGGCCAACAGCACCGCGGGCAACATCTGGGTGACAAGGCAGGTCCACCAGAACATCGTGGCCGTGGCGTCGCTGAAGGAACACGCCGCCATCGTCATCGTCCAGGGTGCGACGCCGGAGAAGGAGACCCTCGACAAGGCGACGAAGGAGGGCATCCCGATCCTCGTGGCGGACATGGCGGAATTCGAGGTGGTCGGCAGGCTCTATCAGCTCCTGTATCCTGCGGGAGACTGAGGTCGGGGCCGAGTCGGCCATGGGAAGGGTATACCGCTGCAACCTCCACATGCACACCTGCCTGTCTCCGTGTGCAGAGCTCGATATGCACCCCGCATCCATCGTGAGGGAGTCCATCGCCCAAGGACTTGACGTCATTGCCGTCTGTGACCACAATGCATCCGAGAACGTGCCGTATGTCCAGAGGGCGGCCGCCGGCACCGGCCTCGTGGTCATACCCGGCATGGAGCTCTGCACCCAAGAGGAGGTCCACCTCGTGGCGATCTTCGAGCGGCTCGAGGAGCTCGAGGCTCTGCAGGGGACCGTGTACGGGAACCTCGCCGGTGTCAACGACGAGGATGCCTTCGGCATCCAGGCCATCGTGAACGAGGCGGGCGAGGTGGAGGGGTTCAACGAGCACCTCCTCATCGGTGCCACGGGCATCTCCCTGAACAGGGCCGTGGACCTCATCCACTCCCTCGGCGGTCTCGCCGTCGCGTCCCACATCGACAGGCCGGCCTTCGGCCTCATCGGCCAGCTCGGCTTCGTGCCCCCGGACGTCCCCTTCGACGCCCTGGAGGTATCGGCGGGCCTCGGCATCCCCCAGGCGCGGCAGCGTTACCCCGAGCTCAAGGACTACCAGTTCATCACCTCCTCCGACGCCCACTTCATCGGTGACATCGGCAGGGCTTCCATCCGCATGTTCCTCGAAAGCCCGACCTTTGCCGAGATCGGGCTGGCCCTGGCACGGCGGATGGGAAGGTATGTCATGGAGTGACCCATGCTGGAACTCGCCCTGCACGTGCTCGACATCGCGGAGAACTCATCGAGGGCCGGGGCGAGCCTCGTCGAGATAACCATCGTGGAGGACCTTCAGCAGGACGTCTTCTCCCTGGAGATCAGGGACGACGGCCACGGCATGGACTCCGCTACCATGGAAAAGGCCCTGGACCCGTTCTATACCACCAAGAAGGTCAGGCGCATCGGGCTCGGGCTGCCCATGCTCAAGCAGGCGGCCCACAATGCGCAGGGGAGGTTTTCCCTGGAGTCCGAACCGGGCAGGGGCACGGTGGTCCGTGCCGAGTTCAGGCACTCCCACATCGACCGGCAGCCGCTGGGCGACATCGCCGGGGTCGTCACCATGCTCATCCTCGGGAGCCCCGGCATCGACTTCGTCTACCGGCACAGCAAAGACGGCAGGGAGTATGTCCTCGATACCCGGGAGATCCGGGAAGGCCTCGGCCAGGTGCCTTTGAACTGCATGGAGGTGCTCAACCTCATCCGGGACAACATCTCTGAGGGCCTCGAGGAACTGAACGGCTGAAAGCGGCCTGGATGAATTGGCATTTTTCTCTTTTTTCTGCTATCAAGATGGGTGACATGCACTGTAAGTCTGTATGTTGATGTTTTCACAACTCCGGAGGGGTTCGTTCATGAAGAAACGGGAAACAGCAAGAGAACCGCTCAGGTTCGTCACGGCCACATCGCTCTTCGACGGGCACGACGCGTCCATCAACATCATGCGCCGGATCCTCCAGGACGCCGGGGCCGAGGTGATCCACCTGGGGCACAACAAGAGCGTCGCAGAGATCGTGAACGCGGCCGTCCAGGAGGGGGCCCACGGCGTGGCCGTGAGCTCGTACCAGGGCGGGCACGTGGAATTCTTCGAGTACCTCATCGACCTGCTCGGCGAGCGCGGGTGCGGCTACGTGAAGGTCTTCGGAGGCGGCGGCGGGGTCATCGTGCCCGACGAGATCAGGCAGCTCGAGGCGTACGGGGTCTCCAAGATCTACTCGCCCGAGGACGGCAAGGCCATGGGGCTCAAGGGGATGATCGCGCACATGATGGACATCGCCAGCGGGGTCACGATCCCCGAGGTGAAGATGGATGCGCGGGCGATCGGTTCGCGGGACCCTGTCATCGTGGGCAGGCTCATCAGCGCGGCGGAGCGGTCGCGCTCGCTCAAGAACAGGGACTTCGAGCCCATGAGGGCCTTCCTGAAGGGCATCGACGCGAAGAGCCCCGTCATCGGCATCACCGGCACGGGCGGCTCGGGGAAGAGCTCCATCATCGACGAGCTCCTGCGCAGGACACTGAACCAGTACCCCGACAGGACCGTTGCCGTCATCTCCGTCGACCCGACGCGTTCGCGCAGCGGCGGGGCACTGCTCGGCGACCGTATACGCATGAACCAGATCGACGACGAGCGCGTGTTCATGCGCTCCATGGCCACCCGGGCATCGAGGGGCGAGCTGTCGGACGCCATCGGCGACGCGCTCGACATCGTGAAAGCGGCCGGCTACGACCTCGTCATCGTGGAGACGAGCGGCATCGGGCAGGGCGACACGGCCGTCACCGGCATCAGCGATGTCTCGCTCTACGTCATGACCGCCGACTACGGCGCCCCGACCCAGCTCGAGAAGATCGACATGCTCGACTTCGCGGACATGGTGCTCATCAACAAGTTCGAGCAGGAGAAGTCGCTCGACGCCCTCAAGCACGTCCGCAAGCAGTACATGCGCAACCACGAGCTGTTCGACAGGAACCCGGAGGATCTGCCCGTCTACGGCACCGTGGCGAGCAGGTACAACGACCCCGGCATGGACAGGGCCTTCGCCCACCTCGTGGGGTCGCTCATCGACAGGGGCCTCATCCGATGGAAGCGCGCCTTAGAACCTTCTGCGGACCAGGAGAAGGCGCACGAGGGCATCGTGCCGTCGGCCAGGCAGCACTACCTGGGCGAGATCGCGAAGGCCGTGCGGGCCTACCACGCCCGGTCCCGGGAGGTGGCCCGCAGGATCCGGAGGGTTCATGCCGTCGAGGACCTCCTGTCCGGAGACGGCGCGGCCCCGGAGGCCGCAGCACTGCGCAGGAGGCTCTCGGAGATAAAGAAGGGGGTCGCCAGGGAAGACCTGGAGCTCGTGGCTGGGTGGGAACGGATGAGCGAGCGATACCGGTCCAGGACCTACTCGTACACGGTGCGCGACAAGAAGATCCAGGTGTCGCTCACCAGGGAATCACTCTCCGGGTTGAACATCCCGAAGATCGCGTTGCCCGCGTTTACCGACAGGGGAGACCTCTACGCCTGGCTCAGGAAAGAAAACCTGCCGGGGTCGTTCCCGTTCACGGCGGGCGTGTTCCCCTTCAAGCGCGACTGGGAGGACCCCAAGCGGCAGTTCGCGGGCGAGGGCGGGCCGGAGCGGACCAACAGGCGGTTCCACTACCTCTGCCGCCACGACGAGGCCAAGCGGCTCAGCACGGCCTTCGACAGCGTGACGCTCTACGGCGAGGACCCCCACGAGAAGCCGGACATATTCGGCAAGATCGGCGAGAGCGGGGTGAGCATCTGCACCCTGGACGACATGAAGAAGCTCTATGCGGGCTTCGACCTGTGCTCGCCGAACACGAGCGTGTCCATGACCATCAACGGCCCGGCCCCCATCATGACCGCCATGTTCTTCAACACGGCCATCGACCAGCAGGCCGAGGCCTTCAGGAAGGGGAAGGGGAGGGCGCCCACCGCCCCCGAGCGCGAGGCCATCAGGGAGCGGGTCCTCAGGACGGTCCGCGGCACGGTGCAGGCGGACATCCTCAAGGAGGACCAGGGCCAGAACACGTGCATCTTCTCCACCGAGTTCGCGCTCAAGATGATGGGCGACATCCAGGAATACTTCATAGAGAAGGGCGTGGAGAACTTCTACTCGGTCAGCATCAGCGGCTACCACATCGCCGAGGCCGGGGCCAACCCCATAAGCCAGCTGGCCTTCACGCTCGCCAACGGCTTCACCTACGTGGAGTACTACCTGTCCCGCGGCATGAAGATCGACGACTTCGCCAGGAACTTCTCGTTCTTCTTCAGCAGCGGCATGGACCCCGAGTACAGCGTGCTCGGCCGCGTGGCCCGCAGGATCTGGGCCGTGGCCATGCGGGACCTCTACGGCGCGGACGAGTCGTCCCAGCGGCTGAAGTACCACATCCAGACCTCGGGCAGGTCGCTGCACTCCATGGAGATCCAGTTCAACGACATCCGGACCACGCTGCAGGCCCTGACCGCGCTGAACGACAACTGCAACTCGCTGCACACCAACGCATACGACGAGGCCATCACCACGCCCACCGAGGAGTCGGTGCGCCGTGCCATGGCCATCCAGATGATCATCAACCGGGAGTTCGGGCCCTCCATGAACGAGAACCAGCTCCAGGGCTCCTTCTTCATGGAGTGGCTGACCGACGCGGTGGAGGAGGCGGTGCTGGCGGAGTTCGAGCGCATCAGCGACCGCAGGGGCGTGCTGGGTGCCATGGAGACGCAGTACCAGCGCGCGAAGATCCAGGAGGAGTCCCTCCACTACGAGCACCTCAAGCATTCGGGCAGGCTCCCCATCATCGGGGTGAACACCTTCGAGAACCCCGACGCCGAGGGTGCCGAGTACAAGCCGGCAGGCAGCTGCATCCAGCTCACCAGGGCGTCGCACGAGGAGAAGATGGCCCAGCTCAACAACTGCCGCAGGTTCCAGAAGCAGCACGCCAAGGAGGGCAAGGCTGCGCTGGCCAGGCTCAAGGACACGGCCCTCTCCGGCGGCAACATCTTCGCCGGGCTCATGGACGTGGTGCGGGTGGCGAGCCTGGGCCAGATCTCGCATGCCCTCTACGAGGTCGGCGGGAAGTACCGCAGGAACATGTAGGAAGGGATTCGATGGCGCCGATCGGCACGGGCTGCGTCCACATCTACACCGGCAACGGCAAGGGCAAGACCACGGCCGCCCTGGGCCTCGCGCTGCGCGCGGCCGGCAGGGGACTGAAGACCTGCATCGTCCAGTTCATGAAGGGCCGGCACTACGGCGAACTCGACGCCGTGAAGATGACCGGCGGCCTCATCATTGTCGAGCAGTTCGGACACCCCGAATTCTGCTCCTTCGGCAAGGAACCCGATCCTGCAGACGTCGAGCGGGCAGCGTCGGCATTGGAGCGCATCCGCGAGCTCATGGACGCGAAGGCCTGCGACATCCTCGTCGCCGACGAGATGACGACCGCCTGCCTGTTCAGGCTCATCACCGAGGACGATGTGCTCGCGGCGATCGCCTCGAGACCCGGGGGCATGGAACTCGTCATCACGGGCAGGGGCGCCACGCAGCGCATGATCGAGGCTGCCGACCTGGTCACCGAGATGCGCGAGGTCAAGCATTACTATACCAGGGGTATCGATGCCCGGGAGGGTATAGAGAGCTGATCCGGCCGGATCGAAAAATGGGGTCAGAGTCGATTTTCCCTGAAACACAGGATATCCAGCGGGTTTGGAAAAATCGACTCTGACCCCATTTCCCGGGAGGCGGAAACCTGTGTACTGACGATTCCACACAAAGGAGGATTTCGCGTGGATATAAGAAAGATATGCGTTCTGGGGGCAGGTCTGATGGGCAACGGCATCGCACAGGTGTGCGCACAGGCGGGCTACCGTGTCGCCCTGCGGGACATCGAGCAGCGCTTCATCGACAACGGCATGAACACCATCAGGAAGAACCTCGGCAACGACGTGAAGAAGGGGAAGAAGACCGCCGAGGAGATGGACGCGATACTTGCGCGCATCACACCAACGCTGGACCTGAAGGAAGCGGCAGGGGACGCGGACGTCGTCGTGGAGGTGGTCATCGAGGTCATGGACGTCAAGAAGAAGGTGTTCGGGGAACTCGAGGAGATCGTGCCTGCGCACTGCCTGTTCTTCAGCAACACCTCGGGCCTGAGCCTCACCGAGATGGCGTCCTTCACGAAACGGCCGGAGAAAGTCATCGGCACGCACTTCTTCAACCCGGTGCCGGTCATGAAGCTCCTCGAGGTCATCAGGGCCTACGAGACCTCCGACGAGACCCTGCAGGCGGCGCTCGACTGGGGGAAGAAGATCGGCAAGGACTGCATCGTGGTGAACGAGGCACCCGCCTTCGTGGTGAACCGGATCCTGTGCACCATGATCAACGAGGCGTTCTTCGCCCTGGGGGAAGGGCTTGCCAGCGCCGAGGACATCGACAAGGGCATGGTCCTCGGGTGCAACCACCCCATCGGGCCGCTGGCGCTGGCTGACCTGGTCGGGCTCGAGACGCTCCTGCACGTCATAGAAGGACTTCACGAGGAGCTGGGAGACAAGTACCGTCCCGCCCCCGCGCTCGTCCAGCTGGTCCGTGCCGGACGCTTCGGCAGAAAGACCGGCAAGGGCGTGTACGACTATACGAAGTGAAGGACAGCGGGGTCAGAGTCGCTTTTCTGCACGAGAAATCGACTCTGACCCCATTTTTATCGACTCTGACCCCATTTTCAGTGGCTAGAGGATCTCGACGGCCGTGGCCATGGACACGCCGCCGCCGCCGCACAGCGTTGCCAGCCCGAGGGTCTTGCCGCGCTTCTTCAGGGCGTGGATCAGGGTGACGATGATGCGGGACCCCGTGCTCCCCACCGGGTGGCCCAGGCCGATGCCGCTCCCGTTCACGTTCGTGATGTCGCGGTTGATGCCGAGCTCCTTCTCGCAGCCGAGGTACTGGCCTGCAAAGGCCTCGTTGAGCTCGATGAGCTCGAAGCTGCCGAGGTTGAGGTCCGGGTTCCTCTTCAGGAGGTCCCTGACGGCCGGCACCGGGCCGAGCCCCATGACCGAGGGATGGACCGCGCCCCTGCCGAAGGCCCGGATGCGGGCAAGCGGCTTGAGGCCGAGCTCCTTCGCCTTGTCCGCGGACATGATGACCATGGCCGATGCCCCGTCGTTGAGGCCCGACGAGTTGCCCGCCGTGACCTTGCCGATCTTGGGGATGAAGGCAGGCGGCAGGGCGGCCAGGTCGGCCATGGTGAGGTCGGGCCTATAGTGCTCGTCCTTGTCGAAGATCTTGGGAGGCTTGCCCTTCTTCTGGGGCAGCTCGACGGGCACGATCTCCTCCTTGAAGGCGCCCTCCTTGGTGGCCCGCTCGGCGCCGTTGTGGCTCTTGAGCGCCACCTCGTCCATCTCCTCGCGGCTGATGTTGTGGATCTGGGCGATGAACTCGGCCGTCACGCCCATGATGTAGGGCTTTCCCTTGAACATGTCGAAGAAGGGGTAGCCGTGAATGGGGCTGCCCTCGTCCAGGGGCTGCACGTAGGACCCGCAGTGGAGCGCCCTGATCAGTGCGTCCACGAAGACCTTGTCCTGGAGCCTGCACCCCCAGCGGGCATCTGTGGAGATGTACGGGACGCCCGACATGTGCTCCATGCCGCCGGCCAGGATGATGTCCGCCATGCCGGCCTGGATCATGGCCATGCCGCTGAGCACCGCCTCCATGCCCGAGATGCACACCCGGTTGATGGTGACCGCGGTGATGGTCTCCGGGATGCCGGCGAGCAGTGCCGCCACGCGTGTCACGTTCAGGGTGTCGGCCGGGTCCATGCAGCACCCGAACCGCACGTCGTCGATCGTCGAGGGGTCGATTCCCGCTCGCCTGACCGCTTCCTTCATCACAACACTCCCGATGCGGGCGGCTATCATGTCCTTGAGCGTGCCCCCGAAGGTCCCGATGGCTGTCCTGCATGCAGATACAATGACTACATCCTTCATGTGAATCCCCCTTTTCTCAGTGGGCCCGTCTGAGGCCCGCGTGTTTGATGGCCAATGAAATGAACCGCCGTTCACTTTACAATGAAAGGCGTATCCCTGTAAAGAGCAATAGATATATGAATCAGTGCCGCGGCACGGCCGGACATATTGCCTTACAGAGACAGGATCGGGTCTTGCACATGGTCGCCGGGGTGCAGTATACCTTGGAAGTGAACCCTCCGGAGACCATCGCCTGCAAACGCTGCGGGACCTGCTGCCTCGCCGACATGATCGGGTACGTCACCGAGGACGACGTGGCCCGGTGGAAGAGTCAAGGCAGGGATGACATCTTCCACATCATCGACAACGAACAGGCATTCTGGGCAGGGGATCACTTCGTGTCCGCCCGGGACGGCAGGGTCCTCACGTGCTGCCCGTTCCTGGCGTGGGACGAGAACGGCGCGGTGTGTTCCATCTACGAAACGAGGCCCGGCCTGTGCAGAAACTACCGGCCGGGGTCGTCCCAGATCTGTCCGCAGTGGAGGCCTGGCAACAGGGGGGAATAGGGGCGGCGAGAGCCGAGTCCTCAGGAGAAGTTCTCTTTCCTCGCCAGGTCGTCCAGTTCCAGGGTCAGTGCATCCTCGGTCTCTGCGTCATGAGACGGTCTCGTCTTCCTGTCCACGACCTTGTAATAGCGCATGCACTCCCTGCAGTAGTAGACCTTGACTCCTTCGAACCCCTCGGCCTCGAAGTAGCCGAGGTTCGTATGGTCCGAAGTTCCGCACGACGGGCACCTGAGGCGGGGGAAGCGCCAGGCATGGCCGCAGGAGAGGCAGTGGAGCGTTCTCTTGTCCTCCTCGTCGAAGCCGATCCGGGCATATTCACCGCAGAAGGGGCAGTCGCCCTGGTGCCATGCCGGAGGAACCAGCCTGCCGTTCTTGTCCCTCAGCAGGAAGAGAAAGCGGGAGAACGCATTCTGGGTTATGGCGTCGAGACGCTCCCGGTCCTGTTCGGACATGGACGGCACGTCGCCCTTCACGGCGAGGACCTTGAGCGCCTCATCCATAGCGAACTCGGGTGCCGCTCCGGTGAGGTCCTTCCAGACCTGTTCGCAGGCAGGGGCGAGGGCGGGGACGAAGGGGGTCAGATCCTCCATTTCCCGGCACGGCAGGTCGATGACAGGGATGTCGACGTCCTGCATGGCCCGTTCGATCTTCTCCCGCAGTATCTTCACACCGAGTATGACGTCGGTCTGCTGCGGATATGCCATCAGCAGTGCGTTCCAGTCCATCGTGTAAACCTAAGTGATATCCGGGTGCAAGTCAAGGCAATCCTGGCCGAAACGCCAGATATATGCATTTATTTACACAATTTACAATGAATGGCTGTTCATTTAGTATCGAGAGAGCAAGAAAATCCACAAAGGGAGAGAGAGTGCTTATGGATATCACGAGGAGGAGTTTCCTCAAGATCGCGGGAGGCACCCTCGCTGCGGCCGGTATCGGCACCGGTGTCGGCGTCACGCCGGCCTTGGCCATGCCGAGAAAGGTCCAGCACGCGCAGGAAGTGCCGACCATCTGTCCCTACTGCGGCGTGGGCTGCGGTATCATCGTCCATGTAAAGAACGGCAAGGTGATCAACACGGAGGGCGACCCGGACCATCCGGTCAACAGGGGTGCGCTCTGCGCCAAGGGGGCTTCCCTGTTCCAGATCGCCAACAACGACCGGCGCAACCAGAAGGTCCTGTACCGGGCACCCGGGGCTGGCGACTGGAAAGAGGTCGAGTGGGACTGGGCCCTGGAGAAGATCACCGCCAACCTGAAGAGGGAACGAGACGCCAAGTTCGTCACCACCAACGCCAAGGGCGAGCTCGTGAACCGGCTCGAGAGCGTGGCCTCCATCGGCGGGGCGGCGCTCGACAACGAAGAGGTCTACGCCCTGACCAAGATGAACAGGGCGCTCGGCCTGGTGTGGGTGGAACACCAGGCCCGTATCTGACACAGCGCGACGGTCGCCGGTCTGGCGGCATCATTCGGTCGCGGTGCGATGACCAATTCCTGGAACGACATCCAGCATGCGGACGTCGTCCTCATCATGGGATCCAACGCGGCGGAGAACCACCCCATCTCCTTCAAGTGGGTGAACGAGGCGCGCGCCAAGCGCGGGGCCAAGCTCATCCATGTCGATCCCCGGTTCACCCGGACTTCGGCCACGGCAGACCACTATGCCCGCCTCAGGCCGGGCACGGACATCGCCTTCATGGGTGCCATGATCAACTACGCCATCGAGAAGGACCGCATCCAGTGGGACTACGTCAGGGAATACAGCGACGCGACATACCTCGTGAACCCCGACTTCCAGGGTGCGGCCGACCTAGACGGGGTGTATTCAGGCCTGAACGGCTCCAAGTACGACAGGGCCACCTGGACCTACCAGGTGGACGAGAACGGCGTTCCCAAGAGGGACGTCACGATGCAGGATCCCCAGTGCGTGTTCCAGATCCTCAAGAGGCACTACGCACGGTACACCCTCAAGGTTGTCAGCGAGCTCACGGGCACGGACATCAAGGACCTGGAGACGGTCTGCGACGTCTTCACCTCCACCTACAAGCCCGAGAAGTCGGGCACCATCATGTACGCCATGGGCACCACGCAGCACACCTACGGCTCGCAGAACGTGCGCGCCTTCTCGGTGATGCAGATCCTGCTCGGCAACATGGGGGTCATGGGCGGAGGCATCAATGCCCTGCGCGGGGAAGCGAACGTCCAGGGCTCCACGGACCACGCGGCCCTGTTCCACATCCTGCCCGGCTACCTCAAGTACCCCCTGGCCAGCCAGCCGACGCTGACCAAGTACAACGAGGACAACACACCCAAGTCCAACGATCCCATGAGCATCAACTGGTGGGGCAACACGCCGAAGTACAGCGCGAGCCTGCTCAAGGCCTGGTGGCGGGACGTTGACCTCGAGACCGCATACGGCTACCTGCCCAAGATCGACGTGGGCAAGAACTACTCCTACCTGCCCATCTTCGAGGCCATAGCCGAAGGCAACATCAAGGGCATGTTCGCCTGGGGCATGAACCCGGCCGTTGGCGCACCCAGCGCCAAGATGGTCCGCAGGACCCTGGCCAAGCTCGACTGGCTCGTGGCCGTCGACCTGTGGGAGACCGAGACGAGCGCCTTCTGGCAGAAGGATGCCGGCGTGAACCCGGCGGACATCGCCACCGAGGTATTTCTTCTCCCGGCCGCGTCATCCGTCGAGAAGGAGGGTTCGGTTTCCAACTCCAGCCGCTGGGGCCAGTGGCGCTACAAGGCCATCGACCCCGTGGGACACGCCGAGGACGACCTGTGGATCATCAACGAGATCGTCAACCGCATGAAGGACCTCTACAACAAGGAAGGCGGGGCCTTCCCCGACCCGATCCTCAACCTCACCTGGAACTACGGCAAGGAAGGTCACCCGTCGCCACGCGAGGTGGCCAAGGAGATCAACGGCTACTTCGTCACGGACAAGGAGATCGTGAATGCCGCAACAGGGGCGGTCACGAAGTTCAAGGCCGGCGACATGGTGCCCGGCTTCCCCATGCTCCAGGACGACGGCAGCACCTGCAGCGGCTGCTGGATCTACTGCAACTCGGTGAGCGACACCGAGAACAAGCTCATGAAGCGCGACAATGCCGACCCCTCGGGCCTGGGCTTCTACCACAACTGGGCCTGGGCATGGCCCATGAACCGCCGGGTGATCTACAACCGTGCCGGCGTCGACATGCAGGGAAATCCCTGGGCCAAGGACAAGCCCGTCATCTGGTGGAGCGGCTTCAAGAAGGTCTGGCAGGGCGATGTCCCTGACGGTGGCGGAGACCCGGGGGCCAAGCACCCCTTCATCATGGTGCCCCACGGTCGGGCCATGCTCTTCTCCGCCGGCATGAACGACGGTCCGTTCCCCGAGCACTACGAGCCGCTGGAGACGAATGTGCAGAACACCATATCCTCCCAGCAGATTTCACCGGTCATCATGAGGTGGGACAAGAAGGTCGCCGAGGAGGTCTGCGATCCCATGCTGGCGGAAGGCTGCATCGCCGCCACCTTCGGGAGCGAGGAGGCCAAGGAATTCCCGATCATCTGTTCGACCTACCGCGTGGTGGAGCACTGGCAGACCGGTCAGATGACGCGCTGGCTGCCGTGGCTCGGCGAGCTGGTGCCTCACCAGTTCGTGGAGATCGGCGAGGAACTCGCCAGGGAAAAGGGCATCATCAACGGCCAGAAGGTTCGGCTCACCTGTGTCAGGAATCTCGAGGGCATCGAGGCCTACGCCATGGTGACGAAACGCCTCAAGCCTTTCGTCATCAAGGGACAGAAACATCACATGGTGGGAACGACATGGCATTTCGGGTACAAGGGACGGGTCACCGGGGCCATCGCCAACGACCTGTCGCCCTACATCGGGGACGCCAACACCATGATCCCGGAATACAAGGCCTTCCTGGTCAACATTGAAAAGGCTTGAGAGGGGGTGACACATGGCTGAATACATCAAGCTCATCGACGTATCGAAGTGCACCGGGTGCCGCGGCTGCCAGGTGGCATGCAAGAACTGGAACAGCCTTCCGGCGGAGCAGACCATGTTCACCGGATCCCTGCAGAACCCGAAGGACCTGACATACAATACCTGGACGCTGATCCGGTTCGACGAGGTCGTCAAGGACGGACAGCTCCACTTCGTCATGCGCCACGACGCGTGCATGCACTGCGACTGGCCTGCCTGCGTCAAGGCCTGCCCGTCTCCCGGCGCCCTGGTGAAGATGCCCGAGGGTGCGGTGGTGCACAACCCCACGTACTGCATCGGCTGCAAGGCCTGCATCGCGGCGTGCCCCTTCGACATCCCCCGGAACAACCCGGAGCTGGAGAAGATGGCAAAGTGCACGCTGTGCTACGACCGCATCACCGAGGGCAAGCAGCCCGCGTGCGTGACTGCGTGCCCCACGGGCTGTCTCACGTTCGGCCTCAAGGAGGAGATGGTCGAGAAGGCCCACAAGCGGGCCGAGGCCATAGGCGGAACGGTTTACCCCAACAACCCGAAGTACGAGACCCACGTGCTGTACGTGCTGCCTGCGGGCATAGCTGCGGATGACCTCTCGCACACGAATGCGAACCCGTCCATGCCGCTCTCCGTGCTCCTGTGGAAGAACCTGTTCAAGCCGTTCACGCTCATCGGCATGGGTGCCGTCATCGGCGGGGCCTTCCTGCACTACCTCACCAAGGGTCCCCACAAGGTCCACGAGAAGAAAGAAGAAGGGGGTGAGTAAGCATGTCTGCCCATGAAGAGAATATGGTACGGATCACGGACGTGGAGGAGCGGGTCGTGCACTGGGTGCTCGCGGCCAGCTGTCTCTTCTGCATCATAACCGGTGTCGGCCTGATGTTCCACTCCTGGAGCTTCATCCCCACGCTGCTGGGCGGACACTATGCCGCCAAGCTCATGCACATCTACTCGGGCCTCATCTTCGGCGGCATGCTCGTCTACTCCTACTACCTCTGGAAGAAGGACTGCGAGTTCGAGCAGCCCGACCTCCAGTGGGTCCTCAAGGCGGGCGGCTACCTCTGGCCGGTCAAGGACCTGCCCCCGGTCTACAAGTACAACGCAGGCCAGAAGGCATTCTTCTGGTGCCTCATCGCCTGCGGCATCGTCATCGTGGTTACGGGACTGTTCATGTGGCTGTGGAACCCGGCCGCGGTCCCGGTCGTGCTGGCGCGCATCATGTACATGCTCCACGCAGGAGCCGTGGTCGTGCTGGCAGCCTTCATCATGATCCACATCTACCTGGGCACGGCAGGCAACCCGGGCACGGTCTCCGCCATGATCACCGGGTACGTGTCCAAGGCCTGGTGCCAGACCCACTGCCCGCGCTGGTACGCGGATCGAGGCAAGAAAGACGACGAGACCAAGATCGCATAGAAGCCTGAAGGAATCGACACGGAAAGGGCCCCGACCGGGGCCCTTTCTTTTTCCCGAGAAGCACTGCAGGAAAAATGGGGTCAGAGTCGATTTTCCAGCTCGTGTGGGCAAAATGGGGGAAAAATGGGGTCAGAGTCGATTTTCCAGCTCGTGTGGGCAAAATGGGGTCAGAGTCGATTTTTCAGCTCGTGAGTAAAAAGGGGTTAGGGAAAATCGACTCTGACCCCATTTTAAGATACATGCGGTGACAGGGATGGACGAAAGGAGTATAAAGAACGCCATGAACGAAGACATGCTCCCCTACCTCGCGTGCACGCCCACCATCGACTGCGACCACCCGACCATCGTCGATTATGCGACAGGGAACGCCGGTGACTCGCCCGACCCGGTGGACCAGGCCGTCAGGCTCTACTATGCCGTACGCGACGACATCCGCTACGACCCGTACACCCTGGACCTGTCCGTGGAGGGCCTGAGGGCCAGCACCACGCTGCGCACGCGGCGGGGCTGGTGCGTGGCCAAGGCCATCCTCCTGGCCGCCTGCTGCAGGGTGAAGGGTATCCCCGCGCGCCTGGGATACGCGGACGTGCGCAACCACCTCACCACGGCGCGCATGCGCGAGCAGATGAAGACCGACGTGTTCTACTGGCACGGCTACACGTCCATCCACCTGGAGGGGAAGTGGGTCAAGGCAACGCCCGCCTTCAACATCGAGCTCTGCGAGAAGTTCCGCCTGCGGCCCCTGAACTTCGACGGCCGCACCGACTCCATCTACCACCCCTTCGACCTCGACGGGAACATGCACATGGAATACCTCGGCTACCGCGGCGAGTTCGCCGACGTGCCCATCGAGGCCATCATGGAGACCTTCATCAGGGAGTACCGGCCCGACGAGAACTGGCAGCAGGGCGACTTCGACCGCGAAGTGGAGCAGGAGACGGGAAAGGACTGATTGCCCTTCACGCTTCATCGATAGACTCTTTGCCATGCCCGTGGTAATACTATTACCGGTATTACTCATGCAGGAGGGACCATGCGCGTCACCGTCAAGGGACAGGTAACCATCCCCCAGGACATCAGGGAGAAGATGAACATACGGCCCGGCGCCGAGGTGGAATTCATCGAGAAGGACGGAAAAGTCGTGCTTGTCAAGAAGAACCACCCTGAGATGAAGCGGAGCGGATTTAGGAGATTCCGCGGGAGCGCGACGGTGAAGATGACCACCGACGAGATCATGAAGCTCACGAGGGTGGACGAATGAACCGCGTCCTGGTGGACTCGAACGTCCTGCTCGATGTGTTCGAGAACGACCCCGGCTGGGGAGACTGGTCGGAGGGGATCCTCGATCGCTACCGGACGAGCCACGTGCTCAGCATCAACCCGGTCATATACGCGGAAGTCTCGATCGGTTTTTCTCGGATCGAAGAGCTCGAAGCAGTCATCCAAGGAAGCGGCATCGTCTTCGAGGAGATCCCCAGGGAAGCGCTGTTCCTGGCCGGCAAGGCCTTTCTTGCCTACCGGAGGCGATCCGGCAAAAAGACCTCTCCCCTGCCTGACCTTTTCATCGGCGCCCATGCCGCCGTGGCGGGGTGGCCCCTCATCACCCGGGATACCGCCCGGGTCGCATCGTGTTTCCCCGGGGTAAGGCTCATATCGCCGGAGCGGGAGTGAGAAAGAAGCCGGAGGTCGAGGCAGCGACCGTCCACGGAGGATTCAGCACGCCTTCGCCCTCGGCAGGTCGTTCCACGACGTGGTGAACTGGCCGGACCTTCTCGCCTGGCGCATCCACCAGGGCCGCGCGAAGCCCGATGCGGCGAAGGCGAGCGTGCCGCGGCCCCACCGCCGGTTCACCGCGTCCACGGTGTGCATGAGGCCGATCTCCCGGTCCCCCTCGCGGCCCTCGTGGAAGAGGCTCAGCTGCACCTGGCCCCGCTGCACGATGCCCGAGAGCATGACCCCCACCTTCCGGTAGGCCGGGCCCTTCCGGTAGACGCGCCGCAGCAGGGCCTTGGCGGCGCGGATGAGCTCCGGGGTGTAGGCCGTGGCCACGGGCAGCGTCGCCGAGCAGAGCCGGGTCTTCGGGTAGCCCTCGTTGAAGGGGAACTCGATGAGGATCACCTGGATGGCAGAGGCCGCGGAGTTCTGGTCCCGGAGCTTCTCGGCGGCCCGGGCCGCGTACGCGGCCGCCGCCTCCTCCAGTTCCTCGATCCGGTAGACCTTCCTGCCGAAGGACCGGGAGCAGAGGATGGCTTTCCTCGGCGGCTCGGCGTCCTCGAGAGGGAGGCAGGAGGTTCCCCTGAGCTCCAGGACCGTGCGCAGTCCCGCGACGGTCATGTGCTTTTTCACCCAGGCATCCGGCGCGTTCCTGAGGTCGAGGGCGGTGAGGATCCCGTGGCTCCTGAGCAGTTTGGCGTACCGGCGCCCCACGCCCCAGACGTCTTCCACCCCGATGCCGGCGAGCGTCTCCTCCTCGCGGCCCGCCACGTCGAGGACGCCGCCGCACGCGGGGTGCTTCTTGGCCGCCTTCGCCGCGGCCTTGGCCAGGGTCTTGGATGGACCGATGCCGATGGAAACCGGGATGCCCACCCACTGCTGCACGGTCCTCCGGATGGTCCCGGCGTACGCGGCCGGGTCTCCCGGGATGCCCGCGAGGTCGAGGAAGGCCTCGTCGATGGAGTAGACCTCCATGTCCGGCGTGAAGGAGGCAAGCGTCTCCATGACCCGGCGCGACAGGTCGCCGTAGAGCCCGAAGTTGGAGGAGAAGACGTGCACCCCGTGCCGGGCGATGAGGTCCCGGCACTCGAAGAGCGGCTGCCCCATGCGGATCCCCAATGCCTTGGCCTCCTCGGACCGCGCGATGATGCACCCGTCGTTGTTGGAGAGCACCACCACGGCCCTGCCCGCAAGCGTCGGGTCGAACACCCGCTCGCAGGACGCGTAGAAGTTGTTGCAGTCGACGAGGGCGAAGGTCTTGTCCGTTGCCATAGATTCAGGGTTTTTAATTTGGCCTCCTCGAATCGAGCATTTCCCTGTCCTCTCGGTTGTCCTGCAGAATGAAGGACCTGTTGGACAGGGAAATGCTCGATTCGAGGGGGTTCATTCTCTCGAGCCGTTTATTCGTTTCTCCTACACCCTGTGTATCACGTAGCTCACCACGCCCCACACCTCGGCGTTCATGCCCTCGGTGATCTCGATGGGCGAGAAGCGCGGGTTCTCGGCCAGCAGGAGGCGCCTGCCGCCCGCGCAGTGGAAGCGCTTCACCGTGAACTCGCCGTCGATGACCGCGATGACGATGCTGCCCGGCTTGGCCTCCAGGGCCCTGTCCACGATGAGGATGTCCCCCGGGTGGATGCCGGCCTCGATCATGGAGGTGCCCTCCACCCGCACGAAGAAGGTGGCGGCCGGGTGGGCGATGAGGAACTCGTTGAGGTCGAGCCTCGCGTCGATGAAGTCGTCCGCCGGGGAGGGGAAGCCCGCCGAGATGCCTGCCGTGAAGAGCGGGACCTCGAGGGAGGTCCTGGCCTCGAACCCCCAGATGGCGTTCACGCGGGTGTGGTTGTCCTCTTTCACGACCAGCCATTGTAGCACCGGGACAGCCGGGTGTAAAGAAAGGACCCCGGTCGAGCCGATCCTGACATGGAGAGAGGTTTGATGAGGGGCAGGTCTCTTCGCGCAGGATGTCCTTGCACGGAGACACCGGCCCTGCTAAGGAGACCACGGCAACCATGAACAGCGTGAACGAGACCCACCCCGGCGCCGGAGCCCTGCGGCTGACCGACGAGATCCGGGGGCAGGCGGACCGCATCGGCAGGACGGTGACGCTCCTCGAGACGTGCGGGAGGCATACGAGCGCCATCGGCCGGTTCGGCATAAGAGCGGCGCTGCCCGGGAACATCCGGCTCCTGTCGGGGCCCGGCTGCCCGGTGTGCGTGACCCCGGGCAGGGACGTGGACACCGCCCTGGTCCTGGCAGGCAGGAAGAACGTCATTTTCCTTGCCTGCAGCGACATGCTCGCGGTGCCGGGCTCCGGCGGCGGCAGCCTGAGGAAGCTCGCGGGACAGGGTGCCGACGTGCGGGAGGCCTCATCTCCCCTGGATGCGCTCGAGACTGCCAGGGAGAACCCGCGCAGAGAGGTCGTCTACATGGGCATCGGATTCGAAGACGCGGCCGCAGAGGCGGCATGCCTGGTCAGGGCCTGCACGGAGCACGGGATCGCGAACCTCTCGGTCTTCTCCGTGTACAGGTCCATCCGGCCGACCATCGGGATGCTCCTGGGCGACCCGGAACTCGCCCTCGACGGCGTGCTCTGCCCCGGACCCGTGGGGGCCGTCGTCGGCCCCGAGTGCTATGGTGGCATCCCGGGACAGGGCAGGGCGGCGATCATCGGCTATGGGATCGAGAGCATACTGGAGGGCATCTCCGCGATCCTCGGGCAGATCGAAGACGGGAGACGCGAGGTGGAGGACCGGTATGCCGACCCGGCGGGGCCCGGCGGGCCCACCGTCATGAAAGACCTGCTGGAAGAGGTCTTCACGGCCGTCCCCGCCGAGTGGCGGGGCCTGGGCGTCGTGGACGACAGCGGCCTCGTCTTCAGGGACGGGTACGCCTCCTTCAACGCGCTGGCCAGGGTGGATGTCCCCATCATGGAATCCAGCGACATCATGGGCTGCATGTGCGGCGTCATCCTGCGGGGAAAGGCCAGCCCGGTCGAGTGTCCCCTCTTCGGGCACGCGTGCAACCCGGCACACCCCATCGGGCCGTGCATGGTGTCCCGGGAGGGAGCCTGCTTCACGTGGTATGCGTATCCCTGTGCAGGGAAGAGAGGCACTGCATCTTGACTTGCCGGGAACCAATCCTATAAAGGTACTAGGGATTCAGGAAAGGAAAAGCATCGGATGTTTAACTTGCGATTTCAAGAGGTTATTGGTCTGCTCCTGGGGCCGGACGCCCACGAGGAGCGGCTCGGGGTGTGCTATCCGCCGCTGGATGTCTACGAGTGCGCCGACGGGCTGTGCGTGGAGATGGAGATCCCCGGGGTCAACCCCGACGACGTGAACGTGGAGGTCATGGGGCGCTCGCTCGTGGTCACGGGCATGAAGAAGGACGCCCACGCCGCCAGGGGAGTGCGCTACATACGCATGGAGCGCGGTTTCGGAAAGTTCACCAGGGAGCTTGACATACCCGAGCGGTTCGACCTGGCCAGGATCGAGGCCAGGTTCGTCGACGGCATCCTCAGGGTCAGGATCGCCAAGGTCGAAGGTGAGGCGAAGAAGGTCAAGCGAATAGAGATAGCGTAGGAGACACAGGCATGGAGAACGAGAAGCAGGCAATAGAGATACCTGAGAACATACCGCTTCTTCCCATCAGGGACGTGGTCATATACCCGTATATGATCCTGCCGCTGTTCGTGGGCAGGGGTCTGTCCATCAAGGCGGTGGACGAGGCGCTGAACAAGGACCGGTACATCTTCCTGGCCGCCCAGAAGGACTCCACCATCGAGGAGCCCGCCGAGGACCAGATCTACACCGTGGGCACCGTGGCCATGGTCATCAGGATGCTCAAGCTGCCCGACGGCAGGGTGAAGATCCTGGTCCAGGGCGTGGCCAAGGCGCGCATCAAGCGTTTCGTCAAGGACGAGAAGGGGTTCTTCAGCGTCGACACCGTCAAGATCGAGGAGCCCGAGCTCAAGGAGATCACCGTGGAGGTCGAGGCCATGATGCGCACGGTCAAGGAGCAGTCCGAGCGCATCCTCCAGCTCCGCGGCATCGTGTCGCCCGACGCGCTGTCCATCCTCGAGGCCATCGACGACCCGGGCAGGCTCGCCGACCTCGTGGCGTCGAACCTGAGGCTCAAGGTGGACGAGTCGCAGAACGTCCTGGAGATCATCGACCCGGTCGAGCGGCTGCGCCATGTCAACGGGCTCCTGTCCAAGGAGATGGAGCTCTCCGAGGTCCAGGCCAGGATCCAGTCCCAGGCCAAGGAGGAGATGAGCAAGACCCAGCGCGAGTACTTCCTGCGCGAGCAGCTGCGCGCCATCCAGCAGGAGCTCGGCGAGGTGGACGAGAAGGGCAAGGAGATCGAGGAGTACCTCGAAAAGATCAATGCCGCCGGCATGCCCGAGGACGTCAAGAAGGAGGCCACCAAGCAGCTCGAGCGCCTCAAGATGATGCACCAGGACT
This sequence comes from Deltaproteobacteria bacterium, assembly GCA_017992605.1. Classification (GTDB taxonomy): domain Bacteria; phylum Desulfobacterota; class Desulfomonilia; order UBA1062; family UBA1062; genus MWEI01. Next base: position 11,952 of record JAGOOG010000004.1, on the reverse strand, counting down.
CCGCCGAGGCCAACATCATCAGGACCTACCTCGACTGGATGACCGACCTGCCCTGGGGCACGTCCACCCAGGACCGGCTCGACATCAAGGCAGCCGCCAAGATACTCGACGAGGACCACTACGGCCTGGACAAGGTCAAGCAGCGCATCCTCGAGTACCTGGCCGTCAGGAAGCTCAACCCCGAGAAGAAGGGCGCCATCCTGTGCTTCGTGGGGCCCCCGGGCGTGGGCAAGACCTCGCTGGGCCGCTCCATCGCGCGGGCCCTGGGCAGGGAGTTCTACCGCCTCTCCATCGGCGGCGTCCGCGACGAGGCCGAGATCAGGGGCCACCGCCGCACCTACATCGGTGCCATGCCGGGCCGCGTGATCCAGGGCATCAAGCAGGCAGGCTCCAACAACCCGGTCTTCATGATCGACGAGGTGGACAAGATCGGCCAGGACTTCCGGGGCGATCCGTCGTCGGCCCTGCTGGAGGTGCTGGACCCGGAGCAGAACTTCTCCTTCCAGGACCACTACCTCAACGTGCCCTTCGACCTGTCCAGGGTGATGTTCATCACCACGGCCAACCTCACCGACCCCATCCCGGGCCCGCTCAAGGACCGCATGGAGGTCATCGAGCTGCCCGGGTACACCGACCAGGAGAAGCTCCAGATCGCCAAGCGCTACCTCGTGACGAGGCAGGTGGGCGAGAACGGCATGAAGGTCAGCGAGGTCAAGTTCTCGGACGAGGCCATCCTCGACCTCATCAACCACTACACCAAGGAGGCCGGCGTCAGGAACCTGGAGCGCGAGATCGGCTCCATCTGCCGCAAGGTGGCGCGCAAGATCGCGGAGAAGAACGGCAGGCGCAGGAAGCTCTTCAGGATATCGGCCAAGAACGTGTCCGCCTACCTGGGCGTGCCCAAGTTCATGCCCGAGCAGGAGCGCAAGGAGCACGAGGTGGGCGTCTCCACAGGGCTTGCCTGGACCCAGTTCGGCGGCGAGATCCTCTACATCGAGGCATCGGTGCTGCCCTGCCAGGAGGGCAAGGGCGGCCAGCTCGTGCTCACCGGCCACCTGGGCGACGTGATGAAGGAATCCGCCCAGGCGGGCATGACCTACATCCGCTCCCGTGCCAAGCAGTTCGGCATCTCGGAGACGTTCAACAAGGACAACGACATCCATGTCCACATCCCTGCCGGGGCCATCCCCAAGGACGGTCCGTCGGCGGGCATCACCATGGCCACGGCCGTGGTCTCGGCGCTCACCAACCGGGCGGTGCGCAAGGACATCGCCATGACCGGCGAGATCACGCTGCGCGGCAAGGTGCTCCCCATCGGCGGGCTCAAGGAGAAGACCCTGGCGGCGCACCGCAACAAGATCTTCGACATCATCATCCCCAAGGAGAACGAGAAGGACCTCGAGGAGATCCCGCCGGTGGTGAAGAAGAAGCTGACCTTCCACCCGGTGAGTTCCATGGACGATGTGCTCAAGTACGTGTTCGTGGACGACAAGGCCGAACCCAAGGCCAGGCCGAAACAGGCGCGGTCGGCCCGGGAGAAGGCCTCCAACGCGTGAAGCGGACAAGGGCCCCTTTCCAAAAATGGGGTCAGAGTCGATTTTCCCGAACAAGAAAAAATGGAGAAAAAATGGGGTCGGAGTCGATTTTCTTGAACCAGCCTTATGGCGGAAAATCGACTCCGACCCCATTTTGGATCGAAAATCGACTCTGACCCCATTTTGCATTTTGAGGGTTCTGCAGGGATGACCTGCAGGGCCCGTCTTCCGGATTAGATCGATTCCAGCACGCCCCTGAAGAGCTCCGCGATGACCGGTCCCGCCTTCTCAGCGCTGGCGATGACCGACTCGATGGGGGCGGGCACGTAGTTGTCCGGATCGTTGTTGTTCGTGATGGCCGAGACGGCGAGAACCTCCATGCCGCAGTGCACGGCCTGGATCACCTCCATGACCGTGGACATGCCCACCGCGTCGGCGCCCATGCGCTGCAGCATCCTGGTCTCGGCAGCGGTCTCCATGGACGGACCCATGACCTGGACGTAGACGCCCTCGCGCAGCCCGATGGACTTCTCCGTCGCGCGTTTTCTCGCCAGGTCCGCGAGCCTTCGGGAGTAGGGCTGCGTCATGTCCGGGAAGCGCGGGCCGTACTCCTCCCTGTTCGGTCCGGCCAGCGGGTTCCTGCCCGTGAAGTTGAGGTGGTCGGTGATGAGCATGGCGCTGCCGGGCTCGAGGTCCTTTCTCAGGCCTCCCGCCGCATTCGAGATGAGCAGGTTCTTCACGCCGAGCATCCTGAAGACCCGGATGGGCGCCGTGACGTCCTCGGCCGAATACCCCTCGTAGAGGTGGAACCTGCCGCTCATGACGAGCACCTGCCTGCCCCCGAGAAGTCCCATGAGCAGCCTGCCCGCGTGGCCCTTGACCGTGGATTGCGGGAATCCCGGGATCTTGGCGTACGGGAAGGCCTCGTGGATGTCCATCTCACGCTCCATGACGCCCAGTCCGGTCCCGAGGACGACGGCCGTGCTGATGCCGTAAAAGGACCGGAGGACCTCTGCGGCCCTTGCCTCTCTGTCCATGCTCAGGTGTCCAGGGGTACGGCCTCGTCGATGAGCATGATGGGTATCTCGTCCTCGATGCGGTACTTGAGCCTGCACGCGTTGCAGATCAGCCCGCTTTCGTCCTCCTCGAGGACAAGCTCGCCCTTGCACTTGGGACAGACGAGGATGTCAAGCAGTTCCTTGTCGATCGGCATGTGAACCCTCCTTGTGCCCGTATGTCATTATGACATGATGGTTGTCAAGGACGTGTGTGAAACGAGAATCAGCGAAAGCTCACCAGCGTGGGGTCTCGAGTATCTCATGAAATACGGGTCGGGGCGAAAGGCATCGCAACGCCTTCGGCGTTGGCCTCACTGATCAGGACATCTCAACCATGAGACTGTCGGGATGTACTGATCAGTGAGGAAGAGGTCTGTGCTGTATCAGCCCTGCCAGGTGTTCATGTTCGGCTGAAACCTTTTCTAGAGCCGGGCCCTGAAATCCCCGTACCCGAACCGCTTGACCGCCTCGTACCTGCCGTCCTCGTGCAGCAGGCCGATGTCGGGCAGGGGGGTCCCGTTGAAGGTGTTGTTCTTCACGAAGCTGTACTGGAGCATGTCGCCGAAGACGAGCCGGTCTCCGGGCTCCAGCGGTTTCGCGAACGAGTACTCGCCGATGACGTCGCCGGTCATGCAGGTGTTGCCGGCCAGGGTGCAGGTGTGCGGGAGTTCGCCCGGCTTGGCGGCGCCGAACAGCGGCGGCGTGTACGGCACCTCCAGGACGTCGGGCATGTGGCAGGCCGCCGAGGCGTCGCAGACTGCGATGTCGGTCTCGTTGCGCACGACATCGAGCACCGTGGCCGCCAGGTACCCGGCATCGACCACCAGGCCGCTGCCCGGCTCCAGGATGACCTCCACGCCGAAGGCGGCGCGGAACTCGCGGATGGCCTTCACGAGGGCCTCCACGTCGTAGCCTGCCTTGCCGATGAAGTGCCCGCCCCCGAAGTTGACGGCCCGGACCTTTCTGACGAAGGGGGCGAATTCCCCGGCCACGTGGTCGATGAGGCCCACGGAGCCGTCGTGCAGCGATTCGCACAGGGTGTGGACGTGGAGGATGTCGATCTCCTCCCAGGGGAGCTTTTCGAGGTCCGTGGGTAGCACGCCGAAGCGTGACCGGCTCGAGCAGGGGTCGTAGAGGCTGCCGCCCAGCGTCACCCTCGAATAGCCCGGGTTGATGCGCACGCCGACCTTCCTGGCGGGCCCGGCGCCCCTCACGGCCGGGAGAAAACGCAGGACCTGGTCGGCGGAGTTGAAGTAGATGTGGTCGCTGTAGGCGAGCAGCTCGGCGAGGCTGCCGGACGTGTAGGCCGGCGAGAAGGTGTGCACCTCCCTGCCGAACTCCTCCCTGCCCAGGCGCGCCTCGTGGACGCCGCTGGCCGTGGTCCCGTCCAGCGATTCGCGCATGAGAGGAAACACGGCGGGCAGGGCGAAGGACTTGGTGGCCAGCAGGATGCGGCAGCCGGCTGCTTCGCGGATGTGTCTGGCGACGGCCATGTTCCGTTTCAGCAGGGCCATGTCGACCACGTAGGCCGGCGTGGCGATCTTAGGGAGCGCCGCTGAGACGTGCGGCGGCAGGGCGTTCGTCATGCCTCGAAGAGCTCCGGGTACGCCTCCTCGTCGAGCCTCTGCGCGTGCCACGGGAGCCCCTGCCGGGCCACCTCCTCGAGGAACGGCTCGGGCGGGAGCTGCTCCACGTTGAACACGCCCGCGCCTGGCCAGAGGCCCTTGAGCATCATCATGGCCCCGGTCATGGCCGGCACGCCCGTGGTGTAGGACACGGCCTGGGCGCCCAGCTCGCGGTAGGTCTCGGCATGGTCGCACACGTTGTAGATGATGTACGCGGCGGGCTTGCCGTCTTTGGTCCCCCGCAGGATGGCGCCGATGGAGGTCTTGCCCGTGTAGTTCTCCGCCAGGGAGGAGGGCTCGGGCAGGAGGTGCTTGAGGAACTGCAGCGGCACGATCTCGATGCCCTTGTACATGACCGGGTCGATCCTCGTCATGCCCACGTTCTGCAGGACCTCGAGGTGCTTGATGTAGTTATCCGAGAAGGTCATCCAGAAGCGGACCTGCTTGAGGCCCCTGATGTTCCGGATGAGCGACTCCTCCTCCTCGTGGTAGATGAGGTAGGACATGCGCGGCCCCACCTCGGGGTACTCGATCATGGCCGAGACGCTCAGCGGGTCGATCTCGAACCACTGCCCATCCTTCCAGTACCTGCCGCGCTGCGTGACCTCGCGGATGTTGATCTCCGGGTTGAAGTTGGTGGCAAAGGCCTTGCCGTGGCTGCCGTCGTTGCAGTCGATGATGTCGATGGTCGCGATCTCGTCGAGGAGGTTCCTCTGCGCATAGGCGCAGTAGATGCTGATAACGCCCGGGTCGAACCCGCAGCCGAGCACCGCCATGATGCCCTTTTCCCGGAACCGGTCCTGGTAGGCCCACTGCCACGTGTAGCTGAACCTGGCCTCGTCCCTGGGCTCGTAGTTGGCCGTGTCCAGGTAGTTCACCCCCGTGGCCAGGCACGCATCCATGATGGGCAGGTCCTGGTACGGCAGGGCCATGTTGACCACCACGTCGGGCCTGGCCTCTTCGATGAGGCGGATGACCTGGGCCGCATCGTCGGCATCCACCTGCGACACGGTGATGGGGGAGACGCACTCCTCCTGGACCCTGACGCACTTGTCCAGGGTCCTCGAGGCGAGGTGGATCCTCCCGAAGACCTCGCGGTTCATGGCACACTTCTTTGCCACCACGGACCCGGCCGCGCCGGCACCGATGATGAGAATAGAGTTCTTCATGGCTCCCCTCCCGTTCATGTGTTCTCGTTACGCCTGGCGCCTGCGCGTCGAGTCCAGCGCGATGAGGCACTCCCTGACGATCTTTGCCGCCGCCACCGAGGAAACGCCCGAGGGGTCGAGCTGCGGGGCGAGCTCCACCACGTCGAGGCCCACGACATCGAGCCTGTTGATCACGGACACCAGGATGCCTGCCAGCTCGCCGAACATGAGGCCCCCGGGTTCGGGCGTCCCGGTCCCGGGCAGGACGGACGGGTCCAGTATGTCGAGGTCGCAGGTGAGGTAGCAGGGCCTCGCCCCTGCCCACGGCACGACCCGGTCCGGCGCCGAGGCCAGTTCGGTCACGAGGCCATGCTCTTCGCGCGTGCACGACCTGACGCCGATCTGCCTGACCCTGTCGTGGCCCAGCAGGTCCAGGATCCTTCGCATCACCGTGGCGTGCGAGAGTTCCATGCCCAGGTAGTCGTGCCGCAGGTCGGCATGGGCGTCCAGGTGGACGACCACCAGGTCGGGCCAGGCCTGTGCTGCGGCCCTGACGGCGCCTAGGCTCACGAGGTGCTCGCCGCCCAGCAGGAACGGGGTCTTCCCGCCGGAGACGATCTGCCGGGCATGCTCCTCTATGATGGCCAGGGCAGGGGCCGGGTCGCCGAACGGGAGCTCCAGGTCGCCCTGGTCCATGAAGGAGCACTCCTCGAGGTCGGCCAGCTGGACGGGCGAGAAGGTCTCCAGGGCGTACGACGCCTCGCGGATGGCCGCCGGCCCGAACCGGGCGCCCGGCCGGAAGCTCGCCGTGGAGTCGAACGGCGCCCCGAAGAGGCAGACCGCCCCGTCCTGCTTCGATGCCATGAAGGTGCTCACCGCTGTGTCCCCCACCTTTCTAGAAGCTCGGCGGTGCCGAGATCCAGAGGAACTTTGCCGGCTTGTCCGCCTTGTTCTCGATCCAGTGCTTCCTGTTCGACGTGTAGTAGAACGAATCCCCCGCCGCGGCGCGGAAGGTCTCCTTGCCGATGGTGATGACGATCTTGCCGGCGATCACGAACCCGCACTCGTCGCCGTAGTGGGCCCGCTCCTGGTAGGTGCCGGCACCCGGGGCCAGGCTCACCAGGAGGAGGTCCATCTCGCGGTCCTGGGCCCCCGCGATGAGGACCTCGCGCCTCACCCCGGGCTCCTCCTCGTCCGTGATGGTGACGCGCTGCGTGCGGTGGAAGACCACGACCTCCTGCTCTTCCTCGCCGAAGAACTCGCTCGCGCTCGTGTCCAGCGCGTTCAGGATGAGCTCCAGGGTGTCCAGCGACGGAGACTGGAGGTCCCGCTCGAGGAGCGAGATGAAGCCCTTGGTGAGGTCCGCCCGGTTGGCGAGCTCTTCCTGCGTAAGCTCTTGTGCCAGACGGAGATTTTTTATCTTCTCGCCGATCTTCACGCTGTCCTCCTAGACACTTAAGTGTGCCTGCATGTTTATTGTAGTAAACAAACCAAGGCGACTGTTAAGGCAAATGCACATTCATGTCAAGGTTTTTTTACTCTTCTATTGACATACACCGTCCCATGCAATTGCGTGAACAAATGGAAGTCCACAATGGTTCCTGCTCTTGAAATAGATACGGAGTTATTGAATGAAGCCCAGAGAATAGGGGGCTTGAAAACGAAGAAAGACACAGCGCATTCAGCACTCAAGAAATTCATCAAGAGGCGGAAGCAGACTGCCATAGGTGATCTCTTTGGAAAGATGGACCCAGAAACACTGTATGATTACAAGAGGGGATGATAGAGAACAGACAGGTGACATGGATTTGATAAAAGTACGCCTTTACCGTACTGTATATCGATAGTTCCATTTATGCATAAACTCCCCCGACAGTCTCAGGCCGACGAATACCTCGTGCCCTCGATCCTGATGGTGCCCACGGGCCGGTAGGGGTCGTGCTCGAAGACGAGGGTCCAGTTCTTCCGGACTGCTTCATCCAGGATCTTCTTCTTGGTCTCGAGCACGGTGAGCGGATAGAGGTCGTAGGCCATGATGAAGGGCAGGTGCACGTGGGCCGCGGTGGGGATGAGGTCGCCTGGATAGAAGACCTCGTCATCGATGAGCACGCTCATGTGGCCCCTTGTATGGCCCGGTGTGGGGATGAGCCGGATGCCGTCGGCCACGTCCTCGGGCGGGTCGGCCAGGCGCAGGATCTTTTCCACCTTCTCGAGGTCGGCCGCCCGGTAGCTGCCCTTGCTGAGGGGGTTCTCTCCCCGGGCGTCCTCCCATTCCATGCGGGAGACTATCACCTCGGAGCGCACCTCCATGTCCTGGATGCCGCCGCAGTGGTCCCAGTGGAGGTGGGTGCAGATAAGGCAGTCGACCGGGTCGGTCAGCAGCCTTACCCTGTCGAGGGATGTGCCCATGATCTCCCAGTCGTTGGCAGTATAGAGCGAACCGAGACCGGTCTCCACGACATAGGTGCGGCCGTCCTTGACGATGCGCAGGACGTTGGTGGCCATGGTGATGCGGTTCTTCCCGTCGGTGGGGAACCACTTCTCCCACATGACCTTGGGCACCCTGCCGAACATGGTGCCCCCGTCCAGGAGGAAGTTGCCGCAGTTGATGACCTCGATGGCTGTGCCGCGCCTTGTCGTGATGGTCGTGTTCATGGGGATGGTCTACCATCCAGGCGATGAGGTTGTAAACCCCGACAACTGAGCCAGGAAATTGCGGGAAATGGAAATGGGGTCACAGTCAATTTTCCATAACTGCAGTTGGATATTCTTATGAAGGGAACCTGAAAAGCGACTCCGACCCCAATTCTCTCCGATCGAAGGGGAAAAGGATCGTGTGCCCCTCGTGCCGTCGTTGTCTTTCGGGTCGCGATGCCCTATAGAAGGAAGGTACCGATGAATCAGGACACGAACCAGACACCCTACACCCACGGCAAGTTCCACCTCCTGTTCCAGACGCTCGTCATCCTCGCCGGCATGGCGGGGCTGTTCGGGCTGCTCGGGTGGATCCTCTTCGGGACCGCCGGGATGCTCTGGTCCCTGGCCATCACCCTGGTCCTCTTCGTCACCACGCCCAGGGTGTCGCCCTGGATGGTGCTCCGCATGTACCGGGCCAGGAAACTCTCTCAGCAGGAGGCCCCCGGGCTCATCGAACTGGCCGGCAGGATCTCGCAGCGGGCAGGCCTGCCCTCGGCGCCGCAGGTCTACTACGTGCCCAGCCGCGTCATGAACGCCTTCAGCGTGGGGTCGCCCGCGGCGTCGGCCGTCGCCCTGTCCGACGGTCTCATCCGCTACCTGAGCTGGCGCGAGATGGCAGGCGTGCTCGCCCACGAGATCACCCACATCAGGAACAACGACCTCAGGCTCCATGCCCTGGCCGACCTCATGACCAGGATCACCTCGCTGTTCTCCTTCCTCGGGCAGATCCTGATCGTCTTCTACCTGCCCATGGCCCTGTTCTCCAAGACGGACATCCCGCTGGTGCCCATCCTCGTCCTCATCTTCGCGCCCGCCGTGAGCGTGCTCCTCCAGCTGGCCCTGTCGCGGACCCGGGAGTACGACGCCGACCTCGGCGCGGCCGCGCTCACCGGCGACCCCATGGGCCTGGCGTCGGCCCTGAAGAAGATGGACCACGCCGAGCAGAGCATCTGGAACCTCGTCTTCCTGCCCGGCCGGAGGAACCCCCAGCCCTCGATGCTGCGGACCCACCCGCACACCAGGCAGCGGCTCGAACGGTTGGCGGCCCTGGCGCACGACAAGGACGAGGCGGCCGTGGAGATCGACGGCCAGGACATGCTCCCCCCGCACATCCCCCGGGTGGAGCGCTCACCGACCTGGAACTGGTTCAGGCCGTGGTACTGAGCCATCACCAGGAAAATGGGGTCAGAGTCGATTTTCGTATTCCCTTCATACGAATATCCAAGGGTAAGTAGGGTCAGCGTCGATTTTGGTGTTCCTTTCTGGTAAATAGGGTCAGAGTCGATTTCCGTTTTCCTTTCATACGATATCCACTGGTAAATAGGGTCAGCGTCGATTTTGGTGTTCCTTCCATACGAATATCCACGAGCAGTGATGGAAAATCGACTCTGACGCCATTTCGCCCCATGTACTGACCGTGATGAAAAATCGACTCTGACCCCATTTACGGATCGTCTGTTTCGAGAAGAATCTGGTAGGAAGGAACGGTAATCGCACCCTTCGTGAGACGCCTTATTGACCTGCAGGGCGCACATGGGATAGATTGACTATCCAGGAAGGAAGCGCTGTGTTTGACAGGGTGAAGCATTAATGCTATGTCAGCCCGAAACGCTTTGTTCAGAAGACAATAAAAGGAAATAAAATCAAGAGAGAACGGGAGGGGGAATGAAACGATTACAGATCATCCTGGTGCTGTGTGTATGCATGCTTCTCGCCGGAGAGGCCTTTGCCGCTGACACGATAAAGCTCGGCGTGCCGGGGGCGCACAGCGGAGACCTGGCATCCTACGGCCTGCCGTCGCTGAATGCGGCCAAGCTCGTGGTCGGCGACATGAACTCCAAGGGCGGCGTGCTCGGCAAGAAGGTCGTCATCCTCGCGGAAGACGACGTGTGCAAGCCCGAGGTCGCGGCCAACGTCGGCACCAAGCTGGTGTCCGAGAAGGCGTCCGTGATTCTCGGCCACATCTGCAGCGGCGCGACCAAGGCGGCGCTCAGCATGTACAAGGAGGCGAAGATCGTCACCATGTCTCCTTCGGCCACCAACGTGGAGCTCACCAAGAGCGGCGACTACCCCAACTTCTTCAGGACCATTTCCCCTGACGACGCCCAGGCGCAGCTCCAGGTCGACTTCGCCCTGAACAAGCTCAAGGTGAAGAAGGTCGCCATCATTCACGACAAGGGCGACTACGGCAAGGGCATCGCCGAGTTCGCCAAGGGGTTCTTCGAGAAGAAGGGCGTCAAGCCGGTCCTGTTCGAGGGCATCACCCCCGGTGCGGTGGACTACTCGGCCATCGTCATGAAGATCAAGTCCTCAGGCGCCGACCTGGTGCTCTACGGCGGGTACCACCCCGAGGCGGCCAAGATCGTCTCGGGCATGAAGAAGAAGAAGATGAAGACCCAGTTCATCTCCGACGACGGCGTGCGTGACGACACCTTCATCAAGGTGGCGGGTCAGTACGCCGAGGGCGTCTACGCGACCGGCCCCATCGACACCACCAAGAACCCCATGGCCGTCGCCGCCATCGAGCAGCACAAGAAGGTCTACGGAGCCGAACCCGGCGCCTTCTACCTGAACGCCTACGCGGCGAGCGTGTGCCTGCTGGAGGCCATCAACAAGGCCGGCTCCACCGACTATGACGCGGTGTCCAAGGCCCTGCGCGCCAACTGGTTCGAGACCCCGCTCGGGAAGATCAGCTTCGACGAGAACGGCGATGCCAAGGGCATCGGCTTTGCCATGTACCAGGTCCAGAAGGGCGTGTACGTGGAGGTCGGCAAGTAGCTTCAACGGCAAGACCCGGAAAGGGAGCAGGCAGCCTGCTCCCTTTCTTGTATCCGGACAGAGGTAAAACACTCGCTCGATGGAATACTTCCTGGAACTCTTCTTCGGCGGGCTCACCCGGGGCAGCATCTACGCGCTCATAGCCCTCGGGTACACCATGGTCTACGGCATCATCGAGCTCATCAACTTCGCCCACGGCGAGATCTACATGATCGGCGCCTTCACCGCGCTCATCGTGGCGAGCGCCCTCACGCTCCTGGGCATGAACGGGTGGTCCCTGCTGATCCTGGCCGGCATCGTGGCCATGGTCTACTCGGCCGCCTACGGGTTCACCCTCGAGAAGATCGCGTACAAGCCCCTGCGCAAGGCCCCCCGCCTCTCCCCGCTCATCAGCGCCATCGGTATGTCCATCTTCCTGCAGAACTACGTGCTCCTGGCCCAGACCTCCGATTTCCTGTCGTTCCCGGCGCTCATCGAGGAGTTCCCCTTCATGGAGAACGTCACTATCATGCGCTCCTCCGAGCTCGTCATCTTCGTGGCCACGGCCGTGGCCACGACCCTGCTCACCGTGTTCATCAGGTTCACGCGCATGGGCAGGGCCATGCGGGCCGTGGCCCAGGACAAGACCATGGCCATGCTGCTCGGCGTGAACGTGAACCGGGTCATCTCGGTGACCTTCATCATCGGCAGCGCCCTGGCTGCCGTAGGCGGCGTGCTCATCTCGTCGCACATCGGGCAGATCAACTTCTACATCGGCTTCATCGCGGGCATCAAGGCATTCACCGCCGCGGTGCTGGGAGGCATCGGCAGCATACCCGGCGCCGTGCTCGGCGGCATGGTGCTCGGCTGCACCGAGAGCTTCGCCACCGGGTACGTGTCCAGCGACTACGAGGACGTGTTCGCCTTCGGTCTGCTCGTGTTCATCCTCATCTTCAGGCCTGCCGGCATCCTCGGCAGGACCACCTCGGAGAAGGTGTGAGGGCGCCGGGCACATGACCGTCGACTGGAAACCCCTCATCAGGAAGGCGCTGAGCGAGGTCGCCCAGTCGCTCCTCGCCGCGGCGTGGTTCATGTTCCTCACCTTTCCCATCATGGTGATCAAGATCTCGCC
>JAGOOG010000038.1 GCA_017992605.1 Deltaproteobacteria bacterium | reverse complement strand
CACCTCCCCGGACCATATCCTATGGCAGCCCATCAGAACAGCAGCCGGTCGAGATCCCTGCTGAGATCCCTGAGATCCAGGAACTACCGGCTTTTCTTCAGCGGCCAGAGTGTGTCCCTGATCGGCACATGGATGCAGCAGACCGCCATGAGCTGGCTCGTGTACAGGATGACCGGGTCCGCCATGGCCCTGGGCGTCATAGGGTTTGCCGGCCAGATCCCCATGTTGCTTGTGTCGCCCCTGGCCGGCGTCTATGCGGACCGCATGAACCGGTACCACCTTCTCATAGCCACCCAGGTCCTGGCCATGCTGCAGGCCCTGGTCCTGGCCGTCCTCACCCTGACGGGGTCGGTCCAGATCTGGCATCTCTTCGTGCTCACCCTCTTTCTCGGTCTCGTGTATGCCTTCGACATGCCGGTGAGGCATTCGTTCGTCGTGGAGATGCTCGAGGACAAGGACGACCTGGGAAACGCCATCGCGCTGAACTCCTCCCTGTTCAACGGCGCCCGGCTCGTCGGTCCGTCTCTGGCCGGGGTCCTCATCGGTCTGAGCAGTGAGGGGGTCTGCTTCCTCATCAACGGCCTGAGCTTCCTGGCAGTCCTCGTGGCGCTCCTGTTCATGAAGGTCAGGACACGGGATATCCCGAGAACCGGCAGCAGCCTCATGGAAGAGCTCAGAAACGGGCTGCGCTACGTCAGGGAGTTCACCCCCCTGAAGTACATCCTGTTCAACCTCGGCATGATGAGCTTCATGGGCATGCCCTACGCCATTCTCATGCCGGTCTTTGCCAAGGACGTGCTCAAGGGCGGCCCCGAAACCCTCGGCTTTCTCATGGCCAGTTCCGGCGTCGGGGCCCTCGCCGGGGCCCTGTTCCTCGCTTCGAGGAAAAGCATCCTGGGCCTCGGCCGGCTCATAGGCGTCGCCTCCATGCTGTTCGGTGCGGGTATCGTCCTGTTCGGGATCTCGAGATCGCTGCCCCTTTCCCTGGTTCTGACCGCCGTCGCCGGCTTCGGCCTCATGGTCCAGATGGTCGCGAGCAACACCATCGTCCAGACCATCATAGAGGAAGACATGCGGGGGCGGGTCATGAGTTTCTTCGCCATGGCCTTTGCCGGCACCATGCCCTTCGGCAGTCTCTACGCGGGGACCCTCGCCTCGTCCATAGGGGCGCCCTCGACGCTGGCCATCAGCGGCATCCTGTGCATTGCCGGCGGGATGATCTTCAGCTCCAGGCTGCACCGGATGCGCAGGGCGATCAGGCCGATCTACCACAAGATGGGTATCCTGCCGGAACGCCCCCGGGGCTGATCGGGGCCCGAAAGATTAGGCTTCCCGTCGTCGCCGGGGCGGGAACGATCCTGACGCAGGTCAGTACGCCTTATTTTCCCTCTTGTACGGATCACGATTTGCCGATAACAGAACCATCATGGAGAACACGTTCCAGCTCGAGGAGTTCCCCTTCCCCATGGTCATGCTGGATGTCTTCGAGTCCAGCTTCACGGGGATCATCTTCGTGTCCATGGACGAGTGGAAGAAGGGCCTCATCTTCAAGGACGGCAGGCTCTGCGCCATCCAGTCCAACAGGACCGACGAGCTGCTCGGGAACATCCTGGTGGACATGGGCATCATCTCGGCGGACGAAAATGCCCGGGCGCTGGAGAAGTCGCGCCTGGAACGCCGCAAGCAGGGGGTGATCCTCCTGGAGATGGGGCTCGTGCAGCCCCGGGAAATCAATGACGCCCTCAGGATTCAGACCGAGAAGCGGCTCCTCGACATCTTCTCCTGGGAGAACGGGACCGTCCAGAAGGTGCCCAAGGAGGAGATCAACAAGCAGCCCGAGCTGAGCAGGACGGACATGGCACGCATCATACGCAGGGGTGTCATGGAGAACGCACCGTTCTCGAGCGTCATAACGGCGCTCTCGCCGTTTGCCGACACCGTGCCCAAGGTTCTTGCGGACAGATTCCCCGGCGACCTGGGCATCAATCTCGAGGACATCGGCCAGTACAAGGTCTCCGAGATCCTCCTGCTCGGACAGGATCCATCCCGTGCGCTGCTCGGCCTGTACTGCACCGGAGAGGTCAGCTTCGAGGAGAGCAGGTACAAGGCCCTCATCGACACCCTCAGGAAGAAGCTCAGGACCATCAAGGACCAGGACCCCTTCCAGGTCCTCGATGTGGACCGACAGATCTCCGACGGCGGCCTGAAACGCGCCTATATCAAGATCGTCAAGGCCAATCACCCCGACACCTACGCCTATGCCGACGACCCCGAGGTGAAGAAGCTGGCCAACGAGATCTTCACCGAGATCCAGAAGGCCTACACCTCGCTGAACAAGCTCCGGGAAGGCAAACCGATCGAGGAGCCCAAGGGTATCGACGACAGCCTCCAGGCGGAGATCCTCTTCAGCAAGGGAACCGAGCTGCTCAAGGCCAGGGACTACCAGAACGCCATCGACTGCTTCAAGCTCTGCATGAAGCTCAGGCCCGATGAACGGCTCTTCATCGAGACCTTCGTCAAGACCCTCTTCCTCAGGCTCCAGAACACCGGGTCGGGGAACACCCTGGAGATCAAGGCCGCCATCCGCAATGGCCTGAACCGCTTCTCCGACTCAGACACCCTCTATGTCATCTACGGCTGGGTCCTCAAGAAGGAGGGATCGAAGAAGGCCGTGGAAGCCTTCAGGAAGGCCATCGAGATCAACAGGAACAACGTGGAGGCCCAGCGGGAGATCAGGCTCCACAACCTCAGAGAAAACAAGTAGCCCGGCTTCGGGTGCATGTCCGCATTGCCACGAGAACACCCCGTCACTCTGTGGGACGGCTCCCAGGGGCCTGCTGCGGGTCTTCGAGGGTGTCCTGCCCTTTCCTGCGTTCGTCTATGAGGCCCCTGACCTTGGGCGGCAGGTACGCGGCATCGAGGTCGATCCTGCCGATACCCTCGATGATCAGCCTGTTCTTCTCGCGCCAGGGCGCCTGCTCGTCGAAGATCACGTGGACCCGGCCGTCCACCCTGCAGACCCCGCCCCTGCGGTTGAGCCGGTCCTCGATGACCTCTATGCCGGCTGAAGAGGCCGTCTCGTAGAGCAGGGCGAAGAGTTCACGGTTCCTGCGGTCATCCATGGGCCATCACCTCATGTCCTCCCGAAATCGTCTTCGATGCGCACGATGTCGTCTTCCCCGAAATACTCGCCCTGCTGGACCTCGATGAAAACCAGCGGCATGTCCCCCGTGTTCTCGATGCGGTGGGGGGAACGGAGCGGTATGTCGATGGACTGCCCCGGACCGAGCTTCACCCGGGCGTCGTCGACGGTCACCAGGCCCTGGCCGGCTATGACGACCCAGTGCTCGCTCCTTTTGGCATGATACTGGAGGCTCAGGCGCTTTCCCGGCCAGACCGTGATGCGCTTGACCTTGTGGTCGGCACGGTCGTCGGAGAGTACCTCGAAACAACCCCAGGGTCGGTGCTCCTGCCGCTGCGTGTTCTCCATCGACGCTCCTCTCTGAGCGCAACGATAACGTCAAGGAAGATCGGTGATCAAGTAAAAAAGAGGGGGCGCGTTCCCGCGTCCCCTCTCGATACGATTCAGGTTCAAAGAACGGTGAAGCGTTACGAGGCCTCTTCCCCTTCGGCCTTCTTTGCCTTGAGGTCGATGCCGGCAGCCCTCGCGACCAGTATGGCTATGTCGGCGGACTGCAGCCGCTCGCTGAGCTCGAGCTCCTTGATGCCGTCGGAGAGCATGGTGAAGCAGAACGGACATGCCGTGCAGACCGTCTTCGCCCCTGCATCCAGGGCCTCCTTGGTGCGCTTCTGGTTGATCCTGGTCCCGAGGTCCTCCTCCATCCACATCCTGCCGCCGCCTGCGCCGCAGCAGAAGCTCTTGGCGTGGTTGCTGGACATCTCGACCATACCGCCGGTCGTGATTGCCCTGAGGATATTGCGGGGCTGGTCGTAGACCTTGTTGTACCTGCCGAGGTAGCAGGAGTCGTGGTAGGTGATCATGCCCAGATCGCTGATGGGCTCCTTGATCTTGATCCTTCCTTCCCTGATGAGCATGTCGAGGATCTCGGTGTAGTGGTAGACCTCGAAGTCACCGCCGAGGTCCTTGTAGTCGTACTTCAGGGTGGTGTACCCGTGCGGGCAGAGCGCGATGATCTTCTTCACGCCGTAACCCTTGAAGGTCTCGATGTTGGCCATGGCGAGGGCCTGGTAGATGTACTCGTTGCCGATCTTCTTGGCCGAGTCGCCGCAGCAGCCTTCCTCGGTCCCGAGGATCGCGTAGTCGAGGCCCGCCTGGTTGAAGATCTTGGCCAGGGCGACGGACACGCGCTTGTTCAGGTCGTCGAACGCCCCTGCGCAGCCGACATAGAAGAGGTACTCGCAGCTGCCCTTCTCGGAGAGCAGCGGCACGTCATGTCCCTTGGCCCAGTCCGCCCTCATGTGGGCGCCGATGCTCCACGGGTTGGAGTTGTTCTCCATGCCCTTGAACACGGTCTGGAGCTCGGGCGCGAAGTCGGACTCCATCATGACCATGTAGCGCCTGAGGTCGATGAGCTTCGGGAACTGGAGTATGTACGCCGGGCATGCCTCGACGCAGGCCATGCAGGTGGTGCATGCCCATGCGGTTTCCTTCTCGATGCAGTCGCCGATGAGCGCAGGCCCGGTATAGTTCTCGTCGGGGATGATGTGGTAGACGCCGTCCGCGTCGATGGTGAACTTGGCCTTCTGCTCCATGTAGGTCCTGATGTTCTGGATCACGTCCCTGGGCTTGAGCGGCTTGTCGGTATTGAATGCCGGGCAGACCTCGACGCACCTGCCGCACCGCATGCAGGCCTCCTGGTCGAAGAGGTCCTTCCAGGAATATTCCTCCAGGTTGTGGATGCCGAAGGTCTCGGCGCACTCGAACATCTCGGGCGGCATGACCTTGATGGGCGGCTGCGGGGCCGCGGGCCGCAGGAAGATGTTCACCGGGGTCATGAAGATGTGCATGAGCTTGGTGTAGCCGATGTACACGAAGAAGGAGAGCGCCATGAGGATATGGACCCACCAGAGAAGGTAATGCGTGCCCCTTATGGATTTCTCGTCCATCCACGAGAAGAGGAACGACAGGGTGTAGCCGCCCGGTGAGGTCCAGATGTATGCGTGCATGGGGTGCGCCGGGTTGGTCTCGGTGGCCTGGATCCTGAGCGCCTCCACGATGAACCCGGTTACCAGGATGGCCAGTATGAACCACAGGGTGGCGTTGTCTTCAGGCTTCTGGTCGAGCCAGGCCGGCTTGATGACGTACCTCCGGTACAGCGCCATGAGGATGCCGACGATGCACAGGATGCCGAACACGTCGGCGAAGAGGGACAGCCCGAGGTAGAACCCGCCCTTCATGAACCAGATGCCTGTGATGGGATACAGGATGTCCGCCTGGAAGAAGACGATGGCCGTCGTGATGACCAGGGCCACGAACCCATAGAAGATGAACAGATGGAATATGCCCTGGTAGGGTTCCCTGATGATCTTCCTGTGCGTGACGATGTCGGCAACGGCGTACCACAGGCGGTCTGTCCAGTTGTCGAGCCTGTTCACGTCCGTTCCCTTGGCCTGGAAGATGGTCTTCAGGCGCGTGCCGAACCCGCCCTTGTACAGTGCCCTGAACAACAGTCCGAACGCCGTAAGGGCAAGGATATAGAGCAGGATCTGCTCCGTGTAGGAACCCGGACTCAAAATGTTCCAAAAGACCTCGCGGGTCAGTTCTCCTTGTGGACCGTGCATAGCCCCCCCTGAATCGTGGATTGTATAGTAGGGGGGCGGGGTCTGCCCCCGCCCCCGTGCTGCCTGTTATTTAACCCTTGATCTTCTTGATCTCTTCGATGAGCGCCGGGACGACGTTGAACAGGTCATCCACGACACCGTAGTCTGCCTTGGTGAAGATCGGCGCCTCGGCGTCCTTGTTGATGGCGACGATGACCTTGGAGGTCCCCATGCCGGCCATATGCTGGATGGCACCGGAGATGCCGCATGCCACGTAGAGGTTCGGGCTCACGGTCTTGCCCGTCTGGCCGACCTGGTAGGAATGACCTCTCCACCCTGCGTCGACGGCCGCCCTGGATGCACCTGTGGTCGCGGTGGGGCCGAAGAGTTTTGCCAGCTGCTCGAGCATGGCGAAGTTCTCGGGACCCTTCATGCCGCGTCCGCCCGACACGATGATCTCGGCCTCGGTCTGGTCGGGCTCGGTGGTGGCCGCGACTTCGACCGACTTCACCGTGGCCTTGATCTTGGATGCATCGAGGTTCACGGCGACCTTCTCGATCGCGCCGGCGCCCGCGACTTCCTTGGCACCGAGCGCATTGGGCCTGATCGAGATGACCTGGGGATTGCCCACTGCCTCGACCATGGCATATGCCTTGCCCGCGTACATCGGCCTCTTGGCGATGATCTTGTCACCTTCCTTCGTGACCGCGACGCAGTCCGAGATGGCGCCGACATTGAGCCTGGCCGCCACGGCGGGGGTGAAATCCTTGCCCTGTGCCGATGCGCTGGTCAGGATGACCGAGGGCTGCACGGTCTGTGCGACCTGCACGAATGCCTGGACGAATGTCTCGGGCACGTAGTTCTCGTACTCGGGGCCGTCCACCACGTAGATCTTGTCAGCGCCGTACTTCGCAAGCTGCGGTGCCAGCGCCTCGGCACCCTTGCCGATCACGCACGCCGCCACGTCGCCGCCCAGTTCCTTTGCCTTGCTCGCTATCTCGAAGGCGCCCTTCTTGATCTCGCCCTTCTGAACTTCCGCGTAAATAAGTGTTCCTGCCATTGTTCTCCCCTCCTCACCTTAGATGATCTTCACTTCTTCGTGCAAGGCCTTTGCGAGTGCCGCAGCCTTGGCCTTTGCATCGTCGCCGGCGATGATCTTGCCTGCCTGGCGGGCCGGAGGCAATGACATTTCCTTGACAACCGTCATGGGGCCTGCAGTCACCCCGAGTGCACCGGCATTCTTCACGTCGACGGGCTTCTTCTTCGCCTTCATGATGCCGGGCAGCGATGCGTACCGAGGCTCGTTCAGTCCCTTCTGTGCGGAGAACACTGCCGGGAGAGGAACATCGATGACCATCTGGCCGCCCTCGATTTCCCTCGTCACGGTGGCGCTCTTCTTGTCCGCCGCGGCCTCGAACTTGATGACCTGCGTCACCACGGGCAGTCCGAGGAGTTCGCCCACCATGGCCGGGACCTGGCCGGCATCGTCGTCGATGGCCTGCTTGCCGAGGAACACCGCGTCATAGGTGAGCCCCTTGATGCCTGCGGCGAGTGCCTGGGCCGTGGCATACGGATCGGCCTTTTCGTAGTAGGCGCCGTCGTTGACGTGGACGGCGTCATCCGCTCCCATGGCCAGTGCGGTCCGCACCGACTCGATGGCCCTGTCGGGGCCGAGAGAAACGATGGTCACCTTGCCTCCGCCCATCTTCTCCTTCTGCTTGATTGCCTCTTCAACGGCGAACTCGTCGAAGGAAGAGATGACCCACTTAATGCCGTCTGTTGCGATGGATGTACCTGCGACTTTGATCAGGGTCTCCGTGTCAGGTACCTGCTTTAAGCATACAACGGTATTCACTCCAAACCTCCTTCCTGGGTTTTTTTATCCCTTGGGCATTTTTCGTTTTTTGCCCTGCTTCCCTTCTCCATATCCGGCATCCCCCCCAGCGGTGGTCCGGCACCTGTCCAGGGAGGCCTCGACTCCTCCACGGCTCTTTCAGTTCGAGTCCCGCACCATACCCTCGAGGAACGACCTGCCTACCATGACCGCCACCTCGTGGACATCGAAACGCTTGCGTTTGGACGTTATCAGGTACGTGGAGAGCTCGTCAAGGGACCCGAAGATCACCCGTGCGCACAGGTCGGGCTTCAGCTCGTTGCGGAATATGCCCTGCTGCTGGCCCTGGGCGACGATATCCGCAATGATGTTCAGGTACGAAAGGAAATGCCTGTTCTTGTATTCCCGCATGAACTTGTTCGACTGCCTGAGCTCCACCTGTATGACTTCAGCCAGGGCCTTGTCCGCCTCGAGAATGGCGAGGTGGTTGTCGCAGAACTTTATGAGCTTCTCACGCGGGTCCGTGATCGATTCGAGCTCGGACTTGACGGTCTTGATGATCCTGGTGAGTTCTTCCTCGAAGAGCGATATGAGAATGTCGTCCTTGTTCTTGAAGTAGAGGTATATGGTCCCGTCAGCCACGTGGGCCTCGCGGGCGATCTCTGACACCTTGGAGTTGTAGAATCCCTCCATCGCAAAAACCTGCTTTGCAGCATTCAATATCATGCGATATTTTTCCTCACCCCTCATTTTGACCCTTCCTTATCACGCATGATGAACATGGTATAATTGCGTCATGTCGAACAGCTATCATTATGTAGTAGTTGCAAAATATTACTGAAACTTGGGGGGGGTCGGCGTCGGCCGACCCCCCGGTCGTCTTACGGTGGAGCTACTTCAGCTGCTTCCTTCCCTCGACGAGGGTGTCGACCACGGACGGGTCCGCCAGCGTGGAGGTGTCGCCGAAATCCTTGAAGTCGTTGGCTGCGACCTTCTTGAGCACGCGGCGCATGATCTTGCCCGAACGTGTCTTGGGCAGCGCGTCGGCCCACTGGATGTGGTCGGGAGACGCGATGGGGCCGATCTCCTTTCTCACGTGGGCGATGAGCGTCTTCTTGAGCTCGTCGGACTTGGCAACCCCGGTGTTCAGCGTCACGTACGCGAAGATGCCCTGGCCCTTGATGTCGTGCGGGAAGCCCACGACCGCGGCCTCGGCCACCTGCGGATGCGACACGAGCGCGCTCTCGACCTCGGCGGTGCCCATGCGGTGGCCGGACACGTTGATGACGTCGTCCACGCGGCCGGTGATCTTGTAGTAACCGAGCTCGTCCCGCTCCGCGCCGTCACCGGTGACGTAGTAGCCCGGGAACTGGACGAAGTAGGTCTCTTCGAACCGCTTGGGATCGCCCCACACTCCCCTCATGATGCCGGGCCACGGCCTCTTCATGACCAGGTTGCCCCTGGCGATACCGGGGAGTTCCTTGCCGTCGTCGTCCAGCAGCGCCGGCTCGACGCCGAAGAACGGAACGGTGGCCTTGGCGGGCTTGATGTCGATGGCGCCGGGCAGCGGGGTGATGAGGATGCCGCCGGTCTCGGTCTGCCACCAGGTGTCAACGATGGTGCACTCGCCGCGTCCGATCATGTTGTAGTACCATCTCCAGGCCTCGGGGTTGAGCGGCTCGCCCACGGACCCCAGGATGCGTATGGAGCTGACGTCGTGCTTCTTGACCCAGTCGTCGCCTTCCTTGGCAATGGCGCGGATGGCGGTGGGTGCAGTGTAGAAGATGTCGACCTTGAACTTCTCGACCACGTCCCAGAACCGGTCGAAGCCGGGGTAACTGGGCACGCCCTCGAACATGATGCTGGTGGCGCCGTTGGCGAGCGGACCGTACACGATGTAGCTGTGGCCGGTGACCCACCCGATGTCGGCGGTGCACCAGTAGATGTCTTCCTCGTGGTAGTCGAAGATCAGCTGGTGGGTGTAGGACACGTAGACAAGGTAGCCGCCCGTGGTGTGCATGACACCCTTGGGCTTGCCGGTGGATCCGGAGGTGTAGAGGATGAAGAGAGGATCTTCGGCCTTCATCTTCTCAGGCTCGCAGTAGTAGGGGACGGTCTTCATCTCGTCTTCCCACCAGAGGTCCCTGCCCTCTTTCCATGCGCACTGGGTACCGGTCCTCTTCACCACGATCTGCCTGGAGACATTCGGGCACTCGGCCAGGGCCTTGTCCGCATTGTCCTTCTGGGGAACGGCCTTGGCGCCGCGGAAGGTGCCGTCGCAGGTGATGAGCAGCTTTGATTCACTGTCCACGATACGTTCTTTCAGCGCATCGGACGAGAAGCCGCCGAACACGATGCAATGAATGGCGCCGATGCGGGTGCAGGCGAGCATTGCAATGGCCAGCTCCGGGATCATTGGCAGGAAGATGGTGACCCGGTCGCCCCTCTTGATGCCATGTTTCTTGAGCACGTTGGCGAACTTGTTGACCTCGCGGTACATGTCCATGTAGGTGTAGGTCTTGTTGTCTGACGGATCGTTACCCTCGAAGATGATGGCGGCCTTGTTCTTGCGGCCGTTCTTGATCTGGCGGTCGAGGCAGTTGTAGCTGACGTTGAGCTCTCCGTCCTCAAACCACTTCACGTACACCGGGGGCTTGAAGGAAAAGTCGCAGATCTTGGTCGGCTTCTTGAACCAGTCTATCCGCTCGGCGATCTTGGCCCAGAACTTGTCGGGGTCCTTCACAGACTCGTCATACAGCTTCTGGTACTCTTCCTTGCTCTTGATGTAAGCTTTTTCCCTGACCTTCGGGGGTACGGGGAACAACTGTTCTCCAAAATCCTTGGTCTCCTCAGCCATGTAACGCCTCCTTGTAAAGAATATAATTTGCTTTGCAACCGCAATTATATATCGAAAGAAAGAGCCGAGGTCAAGGAAAAATGAATGATCATTCATATCTCGGTCGGGGGCCTTTCCGGAGCGCCTTTGCCATCACCGACACATGTGGTATAAGGCTCTCAGCTGTTCGAATCCCCATGAAAAAAGGAGCGGGTATGAGGAAAACCCTTTCGGTTCTGGCCTTCATGGTGTGCCTCTGTCTCCCGGCAACGGCCCTGGCCATGGAAGTCAAGGTGGAAATATCCGGCCCCCAGGAATTGACGGCGATGAAGGACGGTATCGGCACGACCATCCTGACCCGGTGCATCGCGAGGGGCATCCCGGTGGAGAGCTTCTCGAGACTCAGCGTGACCATCAGCGCCCTCGGGGAGGTGATCTCGTACGATGCCCTGCTCGATACCGACCCGCCGAGGGCCTTTCACAAGGATATAAAGGATGTGTCGGCCGTCTCGCCCACCATCGACGAGATGATCTCGACGATCTTTGCCGGCGCCGGGATCGTCCCTGCCGGCCCCGCGCATCGGGGAGCACCGGCCATGGGGGCGGAAGGCCGCCCGCGCGTCAAACTCCCGTTCATACCCACATCCATTGTCGCCGCGGGCGAAAAGGTCTTCGTGAGCGACACGAAGACGGTCTATGAACTCGTCGGAGAAAAGGCGTCCCCCCTCTGGAAAACGCGCGGCAACAACGAGATCCTGAGGATCTATCACTACGGCGACGATATCGTCGTGCTGACGAGGCTCATGGACGGGTTCAGGACCTACCTCGTCAGAGGGACTCAGATCGGGGAGCAATGGAACAAGCCGGTCATCCCCCTGGGTTCGGGGCTCGTCTCCTCGACACTGAGGTTCGACAGGACCTTCAGCCCCCTGCCGTTCCAATGGTCCCGGGCGGCCAGGGTGGCGGGATCATCCCCCCAGATTCCCCCAGACCTCGATTTCATAAGCTCCATCACCGGGGAGATCGTGCCCTCTGCAGCCGGTCCGGAGATCATATCCTACGACGCATCGGGCAGGCTCACCGTAGCGAACGGGAAAACCGTGCTCTGGACCGATGCGGACGGCACCTCCATAACCCCGCAGTATGTGGACGAGGACAGGAGTGCCGGGGGCAACGACGAGAGAGACATCCCTGCCCGCTATTATTTCAAGCCCAGGATCGCCTTGTCAGGGGACAGGATCATCACCTTCAGAAACGGCCAGGGGCTTGCGGGGATGGTGTCGCGCCTGAACGTGTTCGAAAAGGCCCAGGTCATCAGATACTATCCGGCAGGAGAAGATTTTGCCCGGGAAGTGCTGACCGAGTTTGCCGACGGCTACTGCGTGGACATAGCCGTATCACCACACGGCGCCGCTGCACTCATCGTGCAGGGGAAGAGCGCCTATGTGCAGTTTATCGGACTGTAACGGCGAGAAGAGGCTTACATGGGCCAGAGGCCCTTTTTCGGCTTCTTCGCTCCATTCTTCGATTCGGACTGCCTTGCCGCCTCTTCTTCGAGCTCCGAGTTCTTGATGGCCATGTCTCGGCTGAAATCGGGGCAGTGAACGCCAGCACCGGGTTTGAACTTCTTATTACAGTCGCCTCGCCATGCGCAAATGGGACACAGTGATCTGTCTGACATGTCCTTTTTCTAGAGGTCATTTGAGGAGTTGTCAACGGGAAAGAGGGCGCCTTCATGCCCCGGCCCGGGTCTGTGAGATCAAGGACGCCTCATGGAGACCGTCCCCGAGGGGGACACCTCACGCCAGGATATCGCTGAGCTCCTCTTCCATGTACCTCAGCCGATCGACCTCGTCGTCGGTGATGCGGGGCAGGTTGGCAGCCTGGTCGATGCGCCTCCTGAGCGCCTCCATCTGGCGCTCCATGTCGGCCAGCACCGCGATCATGTCGGCCTTCGGGTCGGCCGTCTTCTCTTCGGTCATTGCCGCCTCGGCAGCGTACTCCCTGAACTTGAGGACGAGGCGCTCCCGCCAGCCGGGGACGTGAACCGCCAGACCCGTCCTCTCCGTGACGGTCCGGGCGAACTCCTCGCTCGCCTCCGGCTCGCCGTGCACCACGAAGACCTTGGGCTGGGATTCGGTGAAGTTGCCCACCCACTTCAGGAGATCCTGCTGGTCTGCATGGGCCGAGAAGCCGCCGATGGTGTAGATTCGTGCCTTGACCGCCACGTCCTCGCCGAAGATCCTGACGGACGTGGCACCCTCCACGATCTTCCTGCCCGTGGACCCGTTGGCCTGGTACCCCACGATAACGACGCTCGCCCCCTCCCGCCAGAGGTTGTGTTTGAGGTGGTGCTTGATGCGTCCCGCCGTGCACATGCCGTTCCCCGCGATGACGATGGCCGGGCCGCGCTTTTCGTTGATGGCGATGGACTCCGCGGTCTTCTCGCTGTACCGCAGGCCGGGCAGGCTGAACGGGTTGTGTCCGCCGTTCACCATGGCCATGGTCTCCTCGTCGTAGTGCTCCATGTTCTTCCTGAAGATGTCGGTGGCCTTGATTGCGAGCGGGCTGTCGATGTACACCGGGATGTCGGGAAGACTGCCTTCGCGGCGGAACTCGCCCAGGAGGTAGAGGATCTCCTGGGTGCGCTCGACGGCAAAGGCCGGGATGATCGTCTTCTCGCCGTTGGCGCAGGCATGGTTGATGGCCCCGAGGAGTTCCTCCCGGCTCTCCTGCGCGGACTTGTGGAGGCGGTTGCCGTAGGTCGATTCCACGAAGACGTAATCGGCGTTGAAAATCTGGGCCGGATCCTTGAGGAGGAGCTGGCCTGACCTGCCGAGATCGCCCGAGAACACGATCTTTATTTCACCATCGTCCTCCTTCACCCACAGCTCCACGATGGACGAGCCGAGAATATGGCCGGCGTTCCTGAAACGTGCCCGCACGCCGTCGGTCACCTCAATCATGTCGTCGGTCTCCACCGGGGTGAGGTACTTGAGGCTCTCCAGGGCGTCTTCGGTCGTGTACAGGGGGGCAATCTCTTCTCGCGCCTTCCGCTTGTTCTTCCGCGACTGCCACTGGGCCTCCGTCTCCTGGATATGGGCCGCGTCCATGAGCATGATGCCGCAGAGCTGGACCGTCGGGCCGGTCGTGAGGATGCGGCCCCGGAACCCATCCCTGACGAGCTTGGGTATCCGTCCGCTGTGGTCGATGTGGGCGTGGGTGAGAAACAGGGCATCGATCTGGGCTGGGTCGAAATCCCATGGGCGCCAGTTGCGCTGCTCCATCTTCTTGCCGCCCTGGAACATCCCGCAGTCCACCAGGAACTTCGCGCCGGCGGTGGTTTCCACGAGGAAATTGGCACCCGTAACCGTCCCGGCCGATCCCAGACAGGTCACCTTGACCATGGCACTCTCCTTTCTCGCTGCAATGACGTGATGCCCTGCGCGCAAAGATCGCTCAGTGCCTCGTGCATACCACAGGATGCCCGGCCCATGGAAGGAAACAAAAACAACGGGCACGTGAAGCTTGACATGGTGCGGCTATGCGGTTACATCGAAAAGGTGCTGCCCGAGTGGCGGAATTGGCAGACGCAAGGGACTTAAAATCCCTCGGAGCTTGCTC
>JAGOOG010000037.1 GCA_017992605.1 Deltaproteobacteria bacterium | reverse complement strand
GACACCGAATTCAACTGGGCCCAGCAGTGGCAGGAATCCCATGCCGTGGGAATCGACTGGTACGACTGTTCCTCGGCCCACTCGGAGCCGCTCAATGCCAACATGAAGGCCTATGCGGCATGGTGGCTCTGGGCACGGCTTGCCGGCTGGGACCCGGAGTAAATCAGGCAACACCCCATCATTTCCCATCCTCCCTTTTCAGGAGGGCCCCATGCGGTCGCGAAAGAGATCGCACGGGGCCCTCCGTATTGACATGCCGCCTGGAAAAGCTCAAAACATAACCCTATAGAACGGTATCAGCGATCCAGGCGCATGCGAGTGCGACGAGGAGGCTGATCAGGGAGGCTCGTATGGAAAAGCGGACGGTCTACTTCGACAACAACGCCACCACGCCGCTGCATCCCGCGGTGAAGACGGCGATCGCAGAGGCCCTCGATGTGTTCGGAAACCCATCGAGCCTCCACGCATATGGCAGGCATGCCCGGACCTTTGTGGAGGAGGCGCGGGGGAAAATCGCCGGCTTCATCGGCGCCAGGCCCGAGGAGATCATGTTCGTGGGGAGCGGGTCCGAGGGCAACAACACCGTGCTCTCCGTCCTCACCTGCCAGTGCCGCGGATGCGAATTCAACGCGTGCAGAGGCGGGGAGCTCATCACCACGAAGATCGAGCACCCCTGCATCATGGAGACATCCCGGTGTCTCGCGGAGAAGGGCGTGAAGGTCACCTACCTCGACGTGGACAGGGACGGCAAGGTGGACCTGGACCAGATGGCCGATTCCATCACCCCGATGACCGGCCTGGTTTCGGTGATGATGGCCAACAACGAGATCGGCACCATCCAGGACATCAGGGCCATCTCGGGGATCTGTCACGACAGGGGCGTGCTGCTGCATACCGATGCGGTCCAGGCCGTGGGGAAGGTGCCGGTGAACGTGGACGAACTGGGCGTGGACTTCCTCACGCTCTCCGGACACAAGATATACGGCCCCAAAGGCGTCGGGGCGGTGTACGTGAGGAAGGGCTCCCCCTTCTGTCCCCTCATCAGGGGCGGGCACCAGGAGAGGGGCAGGCGGGCCGGGACCGAGAACACCATCGGCATCGTGGCCCTGGGCAAGGCCATCGAGATGCGCGGGAAGGAGATGGAGGAAGAGGAGAAGCGCCTCAAGAGGATGAAGGAGGCACTGCGCAGGGCGATCGCCGAGAAGATCCCGGATGTGCACTTCGTGGGCCATCCCGTTGACAGCCTGCCCGGGACCCTGAACGTGTCCTTCGAGGGCGCCGAGGGCGAGGCCATCCTGCTCTACCTCGACCTGGCCGGCATCGCGGTGTCCACGGGCTCCGCCTGTGCCTCGGGTTCGCTGGACCCCTCCCACGTGATTCTGGCCACCGGCCTGCCCGCCGAGTGCGCGCACGGGTCCATCCGCATCAGCATGGGCCGCGAGAACACCTTCGACGACGTGGACTACCTGCTCACGGTTCTCCCGGACGTCATCGGCCGCATCCGGGACATGTCGAGCGCATACGCAAGGAGGCAGTGATGGAAAAGGTGAACTGGATCTACACCGACAAGGTGCTCGAACACTTCATGCATCCCAAGAACATCCTCGTCGACGAGGAGGCCTTCCAGGCAGACGGCCGCGGCGTGACCGGCAACATCAAGTGCGGCGACCAGATGATCGTGGCCATCAAGGTGGACCGGGACAGGGGGGTCATCACCGACTGCCGATGGAAGACCTTCGGCTGTGCCAGCGCCATCGCGAGCACCTCGGTCATGTCCGAGATGGTCAAGGGCATGAAGCTCGAAGACGCGTTCAGGCTCTCTCCCAGGGACATCAACAAGGAGCTCGGCGGCCTGCCCGAGCACAAGATTCACTGCAGCGTGCTCGGCGACAAGGCCCTGCGTGCGGCCATCAACGACTACTACGAGCGCAGCGGCCTCCACGACAGGGTGGAGAAGGAAGAGGCCCGTGTCGTGTGCACCTGCATGAACATCACCGACCACGAGATCGAGGACGCCGTTCTGGAAGGAGCCCGGACATACTACGAACTCCAGGAGAAGACCAAGGTGGGAACGGTGTGCGGCGAGTGCAAGGACGACGTGGAGCGGCTCCTCGAGTTTTACAAGAACAAGCACTTCTGCGCCACCAATGCGGCCGGCCCCGTCAATCCCTGAAGGGAGGACCAGTGAACATAGCGAACGACATGATCGCCCTGGTGGGCAACACCCCTCTCGTGGCGCTCAACAGGGTGACCGAAGGCTGCGTGGCGAAGGTCGCTGCAAAGCTCGAATTCTTCAACCCGTGCTCCTCGGTGAAGGACCGCATCGGCATGAGCATGATCGATGCGGCGCAGAGAGCCGGCCTCATCGACAGGGACACCCTCATCGTGGAACCGACGAGCGGCAACACGGGCATCGGGCTCGCCTTCATCTGCGCGGTCAGGGGGTACCGGCTCGTGCTCACCATGCCCGAGAGCATGAGCATCGAGCGCAGGAAACTCCTGAAGGGACTCGGGGCGCAGGTCGTCCTCACCCCTGCCGCAGCCGGGATGCAGGGCGCCATCGAGAAGGCCCGTCAGATCGTGGGAGAAAACAGGAAGGCCTACATGCCCATGCAGTTCGAGAACCCCGCAAACCCCCAGGTGCATGAACGCACCACGGCAGAGGAGATCTGGCGGGACACCGACGGCCAGGTGGACATCTTCCTCGCCGGGGTGGGGACCGGCGGCACCATCACGGGCGTGAGCTCGGTCATCAAGCGGCGCAGGCCGTCGCTGAAGGTCGTTGCCGTGGAGCCCACCGACTCGCCGGTACTCTCGGGCGGCAGGCCCGGCCCTCACAAGATCCAGGGCATCGGCGCCGGGTTCGTGCCCGGGGTGTTCCGGCGCGATCTCGTGGACGAGATTTTCCCGGTCACCAACGAGCAGGCCATTTCCATGGCGGGCAGGCTCATCCGCGAGGAAGGCATCCTGTGCGGCATCTCTTCGGGCGCCATCGCCTATGCCGCCGTGGAGGTGGCGAAGAGACCCGTCAACGCGGGGAAACTGGTGGTCTTCATCGTGTGCGACACGGGCGAGCGCTATCTGAGCACCGAACTCTTCCCGGAGCAGTTCTGATGGACATGCCGGGATCGAAAGGCAGGGTTGCACGGGGATGATGAAGGAATCGAAGAAGGAAGGATCGATGAAACGGCGGGTACAGGTTGTGATGCACGATGAGAATATCATTCAGGCAGTGGTGAACGAACTCTGCAGGCCCGAGTCGTACCAGGTGGTCTACCACCGGCCCACGCTGGAGGGGGTGATGCCGTCGCTCGAGGTGCTCACCGAGGTGGTGGAGCGCCTGCGCATGGTGCTCTTCCCTGCCTATTTCAGCGACTCCGAGGTGACGCCCGCCACCATGCCCTACATCACCGGGAGCCACCTGGAGCGGGTGGAGCGGCTCCTGGCGGAGCAGATCAGGCGGGGTTTCGGCTTCTCGTGCGAGAAGACCGACCGGGCCTCCTGCATCGAGTGCGAGGACAGGTCAAAGGCGCTGTCCCGGCGTTTCATCGCCACGGTCCCCGAGATCAGGAGAATGCTCGCCACCGACGTCATGGCCGCCTACGAGGGGGACCCGGCGGCGAAGAGCACGAGCGAGACCATCTTCTGCTATCCCAGCATCAAGGCCATGACCAATTTCCGCATCGCCCACGAGCTCTACCTCCTCGGCGTGGAGATCATACCCCGCATCATCACCGAGATGGCCCATTCGGCCACGGGCATCGACGTCCATCCCGGCGCCACCATCGGCGAGCGTTTCTTCATCGACCACGGCACGGGCACGGTCATCGGCGAGACCTGCGAGATCGGCAGGAACGTGCGTCTCTATCAGGGCGTGACCCTCGGGGCCAAGAGCTTCCCCAAGGACGAGGCCGGGAGGCTCGTCAAGGGCATTCCGCGCCACCCCATCGTGGAGGACGACGTGATCATCTACTCCGGGACCACGATCCTGGGCCGGGTCCGCATCGGCCGGGGGTCGGTCATCGGCGGCAACGTCTGGCTCGACCACGACGTGGAGCCCTTCACCACGGTGCTCCAGTCGGAAACCTCCAGCAACGTCATCCTGTGCTCCAACGGGAAGGCCTGACATGCCGCTGCGTCCCAGGGCGACGAGGTCCCGGTCATCTTCGGTGCTGGTCATGACCCTTGTACTCACCGTTCTTGCTTTCCCTGACATGGCACGTGCGGCGAAGCCGGACCATGTATTCATGTGGATGGTGACGGGACCCACGTCTCAGGCCTACATTCTCGGGTCCCTGCATGTGCTGCGAAAGGGGGTCTACCCGCTGGACGACAGGATCGAGAGGGCGTATGAGTCCTGTCCCAGGGTACTTCTCGAGGCGGACCCGTCCGGTGCCGACGAGGAAGAGCTCCGCAAGACCATGCTCAGGCTGGGAACCTTCCAGGACGGCACCACGCTCAGGGAGGCCGTCTCCCCGGAGACCTACGCCCGGTTCAGGGAAAGGACCCGGCCCGGCGAGATCGGGATGGAACGCTTCGAGAAGATCAGGCCGTGGTTTGCAGCGTTCTCCATCGCAACGCTCGAGCTCAAGCGGCTCGGTTTCGCCGCGCAGCTCGGCGTCGATGCCCATTTCTACAAGAAGGCCAGGGAAGACCGCAGGCAGATGTACTATCTCGAGACCGCCGGGCAGCAGCTCGAGCTGCTCGCCGATGCCGCTTCCAGACGGGAGGAGGACATCCTGAAGCAGGCCCTCGACGAGCTGGATGTGGTGGAGAGATCTTCCGCCGACATGATACGGGCCTGGAAGGAGGGGGACGCACGGCGCATGGAGGCCCTGCTCACAAAGAGCCTGAAGGGGTTCCCAGAGATCGAGAGGAAACTCTTCACCGAGAGGAACACCGCCTGGGCGGATCGGATCGGCAGGCTCCTCTCCCAGGAGGGAGACGTGTTCGTCGTGGTCGGGGCCGGTCACCTGGTGGGCAAGAACGGGCTTTTAAGCCAGCTCAAGGCAAGAGGGTACACCGTGGTGCAGCAGTGAGGCTGCTAGAGAGCGGCTTCATTTCACCGACCATGTCCTGATGATGAAACCCGCGGGCCAGGCCACAGGGATGAGACCCACCGCGATTACGGCAGCTCTCAGATCCACCTCAAAGCCCAGCCTCGCGAAATAATCGACCAGCCCGTTTCCAGCCCCGCTCCCCTCCCGCGAGGAATAGGCCGGAAGCCCCATGGATATCAGTGCGGCAAGGATGAGCAGCGTTCCGAGGATCTTCGGGCCGTACACAGGCAAACCTCGCGCATCAGTCCGATTCTCGGTGATCGGACCCGGTGCCGGGCAGGTAATCAGAGAAGTTTTCCGCGTAGATGTCCCACACCGTGGTGAACAGCGCGGCTATGATGGGTCCTATGATGAACCCCACGAGTCCGAACATGCTCAGCCCCCCTAGGGTCCCCAGGAAGATCATGAGCTCGTGCATCTTGATGTCCCTGCCCACGAGCCACGGCCTGAGCAGGTTGTCCACGCTGCCCACCAGGAGGCTGCAGAAGGCAAGCAGGCCCAGGGCCTTGAGGTAGCTCCCGGTCAGGGCGAGGATGACGACGGCCGGGAACCAGATCAGCGCCGAGCCCACGGCCGGTATGATGGAGAGCACCGTCATGAGGGTGCCCCAGAAGACAGCGCCCTCGATTCCCACGACCCAGAAGGCCAGGCCCGCGAGGCTGCCCTGGATGACGCCGATCACCAGGGTACCCTTGATGGCGGCCCTGGCCACCGACATGAACCTCTCCAGGATGCGGTTCTCCGTGCCACGGGGCAGGGGGAGATAGAACAGGAACCTGTCCAGGATCGCACGGCCTTCCTTGAGGAAGAAGAACATGGTGTAGAGAAAGACGAAGAACAGGAAGATGGTGTTTATGGTGGAGAAGGTTATGGACGACACGCTGTTGAACAGGAAGGAGCTGACCTTTCCCACCAGTTCTCCGAGCTTCTCGATGATCTCTCCCTCATAGGCGACAAGGCTCTCGTGAAAGGGCAGCGACCCGAGGCGGTCGGACAATGCCGAGGGGGTGCTCATCCACTGCTCGATGAACGGCCTCACGGACTGGCTGATCTTGATGGCCTGGCCGGCTATCACGCCGAGGAGTCCCACGAGCGGTGCGAAGAATATGAGGAAGACAAAAACGAGCGTGACGAGCGACGCCAGATTCGAGCGGCCTCCGGACCATTTTTCGATGCGCTTGTACAGGGGCTGGGCCATGGCCGAGAAGATGCCGGCGAGCAGGATTGCCACGAGGAACGGGCGGATCATGGCAAAGAACACGGCCGTGATCAGCAGCACCATCGCCACTATGACGATACGGTTGAGGTTGGCCCTGTTCATATCTACCCGAAAGACAAAATAGCATGGTATTCGAGAGATATCCAGCGGTGAGGAAAGGCCTGTCCGCATTGCCTCTTGGGCTCCCCGCTCGACAGGGGGATCTCTTCGGGTATCGGGTGAAGAGATTGTGTTGTTTCCGTCACTGGTTAGGAGTATAGTCAACCGATGATGCCTTCGAAGGAGCCCTCTCGCTTGTCCGACCCCAGGAACGCCCTGTAGACTCCCGGCGAAGCTCAAGATTCACAACTCAATGTGGAGGTAGTACATGAATATCTTTGTAGGAAACCTGTCACGCGATGTTACCAACGATGATTTGCAGCAGGCGTTCCAGGCGTTCGGGGAAGTGACGTCAGCCAACGTGATCCGCGATAAGTTCACCGGTGACTCCCGCGGGTTCGGGTTTGTCGAGATGCCGTCCAAGGAGTCCGGCCAGGCTGCCATCGCGGGCATGAACGGCAAGGAACTCAAGGGCAGGGCCGTCAACGTCAACGAGGCCCGCCCGAGAGACGACAGCCGCGGCGGCGGAGGCGGCAGACGTTTCGGCGGTGGCGGTGGAGACAGACGCCCCGGCGGCCCCGGGGGCGGCAGGCGCCCGGGTGGCGGCGGAGGCCGGCGCTACTAGCCAGCCCCTCACCCCCCGAAGAACCGGCCTTCCTCCCAGGCGACCTTGTGCTCCATGATGACCTGGTACTGGTGACCCATGTCCAGCAGCTCCTTCTGCCAGAAGGTGTCGCTGCCCCAGTCGGGGTGGTTGGTCCTGAAGTCGTAGTCTGCAGCCTGTCGTGCGCACCAGGCGAGGTAGTAGACGATGCGCATGAACCTCAGGCACTCGATGAGCCGCAGGGAGGAGTAGTCGAATTCGCGGAACTGCTCGTACCCTGCCAGGATGAGGTCGATCTCGCGACGTGACCTGCCGGCATGGTCGGGCAGGAGCAGCCAGAGGTCGTGGACCGGTGGTCCCTCCATCATGTCGTCGAAATCGATGACCATGAGTCCCTCGCCGGGTCTGTCCAGGAGGTTTCCCCGATGGAAGTCGCCATGGATGCGCATGGACCCGGTCTCCTCGAAGAGCGGGGAGATGTCTTCCACGATGCGCGACGAGAGGTCTTCGAAGGCGCTTCTGTGATCCGGGGTAATGAACCCGCCCCTGACGATGAAATCCAGGTCCGCCCGGGTGGACGTGTCGGGGTGGAGGGTGATCCTGTCCCTTGCTCCACGGCGCGCGCCCGCCTGGTGTATGCGTCCGAGCAGGCTGCCCATGCGGGTCCAGTCCTCGTCGGCATTGAGCTCGAAAACGCGGCCGGCCTTCTTCGGGAAGATGGCGAAGAAGGTGCCCTCCGCCTCGCTCAGGGTGCCGCCGCCGGGGAGCTGAAGAGGGGGGACGACCGGGATCTCTGCCTCGACGCAGTCGGCGAGGAAGAGGTGCTCGTCCTCGATGGCCTGCCGGGACCAGCGGCCGGGGCGGTAGAATTTGGCGATGACGCGCTCGCCCGAGCGGGTCTGCAGCTCGTAGACCCGGTTGATGTAGCTCGGCAGCGGTATGGTGAGCCCGGTCATGCGCCGCCCCAGGGCGTCCTCCACCCTGTCGAGGAGCACCTCGGGTGTGAGGTGCTCGAAGTCCGCGCTTCTCTTCATGGTTTTCCTCCGTAACCACGAACATATAGTCGAATTCCACCACCGTGTCTTCATGAATCTGTCCCGGGGGAAGCCAGCGTGCCTTTTCCCCTTTGACACGGAGGAGCGTTATCTCCTATGCTGCCCGGGATGACGACATGAAGGCATGAGACGGGGGACCATGCAATGAAGGACGGGTACCGGCTGGTAGGGTTTCAGTACGAATTCACCGGGAGTGTGTACAGCCTGGGGCGCATCCCGAAGTGCAAGACCGCCATGCTCAAGCACCTCAGGCCCGGCGACAGGGTGCTCGTCGCCGGCGTGGGACACGGCACCGAGGCCATCGAGGCGAGCAGGCTCGGCGCCGAGGTGACGGCGGTGGACCTCTCCGAGACCATGCTGAAACACTTCCGCAGGCGTATCGACAAGGAAGGCCCTTCCCGGCATATCCGTGTGGTGCACGACGACATCTTCAACATCCGCGACGCAGGGCAGTACGACATGGTCATCGCCAACTTCTTCCTCAATGTCTTCTCCGAGACACGGGTCAGGGAGGTGGCGAACCACCTCGGCACCATGGTGAAGCCGGGGGGGCATCTCGTGGTAGGCGAATTCGTCCTGCCCGGTACGGGGTGGAAAGGGATCGTGCAGAGGCTGAACTGGTACTGTGCCATCACCTTCTACAGCACCACCACCGAGGCGGTGTTCCACCCGGTGTGGGATTACCCCGCCCTGGTGAAGGGTGCCGGGTGCGAGATGGAAGCCATCGAATACTTCAGCGTCGGCGGGGTGAACCTCTACTGGTCCATCCTGGGGAGGAAGACGCCCTAGGAATTCTTCACCCTGAGCTTTGCCTCGATGAGCTGGCTGTGGGACAGGCGC
This sequence comes from Deltaproteobacteria bacterium, assembly GCA_017992605.1. Taxonomy (GTDB): domain Bacteria; phylum Desulfobacterota; class Desulfomonilia; order UBA1062; family UBA1062; genus MWEI01. The sequence continues at coordinate 5,169 of JAGOOG010000037.1, read as the reverse complement.
AGCAGGTCGGCGAGGCGGTGCACCAGGTGGTCTTCATGCCCGTCGAGCCTGCCGTCGGCATAGATGACCCTCCAGACGGCCTCTATTGTCTGTACCTTCTCCTCCACGGAGTATTCCTTGTTGATGATTCTGGCGAACTGCCACAGGTCGATGCTGCCCTCGAGCTCGGCCCGGGCGGCCTCCATGATGGACCGCGCCTCGTCGGCGCCCAAGCCGTGAGTGGACGTCAAGGCATGCAGGATGACGTCCTGCTCCTCGCCGCTGAACTCGCCGTCCACGGCGGCCATCTCGAGGAGCAGGGCACAGGTGGCCACGGCAATACGGTGCCTGCCGGCACCGCCTTCGGTGGCCCGGGGATCGTCGGCCCGCGAAAAGAGTTTCTTGAACGTGTCGATCATGCGTACCCCTACTGCCTCAGTCTCGGGTCGATGGCGTCCCGGATTCCTTCTCCGAGCAGGTTGTAGCCGAGGACCGTTACCAGGATCGCCATGCCCGGGAAGAAGGAGAGCCACCAGGCGATGCCCAGCACGCTCTGTCCCTGGGTGAGCATGTTGCCCCAGCTTGGCGTGGGCGGCTGCACGCCGATGCCCAGGAAGGACAGGGCGCTCTCGGTGAGTACCGCCGACGCGATGCCCAGCGTCGCGGCCACCAGGACCGGGGCCATGGCGTTGGGCAGGATGTGGCCGAAGATGATGCGCGGGGCGCCTGCGCCCATGGCCTTGACCGCCAGGACGAAGTCGCGCTCCTTGAGGCTCAGGAACTCGGCCCTCACCAGGCGCGTGATGCCCATCCACGAGGTGAAGCCGATGACGGCCATGATGTTGAAGATGGACGGCTCCATGAAGGCGATGACGGCCAGGATGAGGAAGAACGACGGGAAGCACAGCATGATGTCCACGAAGCGCATGATGACTATGTCGACGATCCCGCCATAGTACCCTGACACGGCGCCCAGCAACGTGCCGATGACCACCGCGATGCCCACGGCCACGAACCCGACCTTCAGCGAGATCCCCGCGCCGTAGAGCATGCGGGTGAACACGTCCCTGCCCAGGTCGTCGGTGCCGAAGAGGTGCCGTGCCGAAGGCGGTGCGAGGATGTTGTCCACGTCGATGGCGGCCGGGTCGTAGGGCGCGACCACGGGCGTGAGCAGGGACATCACGAAGAACCCGAGCACGATGGCCAGGCCGGCCACGGCCAACCGGTCACGGATGAGACGGGAGAAGAACCCCACCTCAGGCCACCCGTATGCGCGGGTCCGCGATGCTGTAGCAGATGTCCGCGATGAGGTTGCCCAGCAGCGTGAGCACCGCGCCGATGGTGAGGCTGCCCATGATCATGTTGTAGTCGCGCATCATGATGGCCTCGTAGAAGAGCTTGCCCAGGCCCGGGATGGCGAAGATGCTCTCGAAGATGACGCTGCCGCCGATGAGCCCGGGGATGGACAGGCCCAGGATGGTGATGACCGGCAGCAGCGCGTTGCGCATGGCGTGCTTGTAGATCACGGTACGCTCCGGCAGGCCCTTGGCACGGGCCGTGAGGATGTAGTCCTGCCGGATGATCTCCAGCATGCTGGAGCGCATGTAGCGGCTCATGCCCGCCAGCGAGCCGAAGGCCGAGATGAAGACCGGCAGGAACAGGTGGCGCGTGGTGTCCATGGCCTTGCCCCACAGGGACAGGCTCGCGTACTCGGCCGAGTGGATGCCCGAGATGGGAAGCCAGCCGAGCCTCACCCCGAACAGGTCCATGCAGATGAGCGCCAGCCAGAACCCGGGTATGGAAAAGCCGATGAACACGAAGACCGTGATGGACCGGTCCGTCGCGCTGCCCCGCCGCAGTGCCGAGACCACGCCCAGGGGAATGGCCGCCAGGAAGATGATGACCATGGAGGAGATGTTGATGTAGATCGTTATGGGCAGCCGTTCCCTGATCTTGTCCCACACGGGCCTGGCATCGGAGCTTATGGACCTGCCGAAGTCGAGCATCGCCAGGTTCTTCATCCACAGGACGTACCGGGTCGCCAGGGGCTTGTCCAGGCCGTAGTGGGCGTTGAGCTGCTCGATGGCCTGGGGCGTGATGTCCGGGTTCATCTGGGTCTGCAGGTCCGTGGGTGAGCCGGGGGCCAGGTGGATGACCGCGAAGCACACGAGCGTGATGCCGATGAAGGTGGGGATGAGAATCGCCAGGCGCCTGATCAGGTAACGCAGCACGGGTGTCTCCCCCTATTGCAGGGCGGTGTACTTCTGGATGCCCTTGGGCACGTACCACTTCTCCAGGTTGTAGGTGATGCCCGCAGGTGCCGGGACGATGCCCTTGATGCGCGAACTCACCGCGGGCAGGCCGTACGGCACGTACAGGAACACGTAGGGCTGCTGCTCGGCAAGGATCACCTGGATGCGGTCGTAGCACTGCTTGCGCCTGGCGTCGTCATAGGTCTGCCTGCCGTCGACGAGCAGCCGGTCGACCTCCCCGTCCTCATACCCCACGAAGTTGAGCCCCCCGGCGGCTGCCTGGCTCGAGTGCCAGACGTTGAACAGGTCCGGGTCCTGGAGGATGTTCCAGCCCAGGATCACCGCGTCGAAGTTGCCCTTGTCCACGTACTGCTTCAGGAACACGGTCCACTCGATGATGCGGATCTTCACCTCGATGCCCACGGCCTTGAGGCGCTGCTGGATGATCTGGGCGGTCTTCTCCCGCAGGGGGTTGCCCTGGTTGGTGATGACGTTCAGGACCAACGGCCTGCCGTCCTTCTCCACGACGCCGTCGCCGTCGCGGTCCAGGAATCCCGCATCCATGAGCAGCCGCCTCGCCCTGTCCGGGTCATGGGGATACCGGGGGACGTCGTCGTTGTACCACATGGTACCCGGCTTGTACGGGCCCGTGGCCACCTCGCCGAGACCCATGAGGACACCCTTGATGATCTCCTCCTTGTCGAGGGCGTGCGCGACGGCCTGACGCACCAGGATGTCGTCGAAGGGCTTCTTCTTCAGGTTGAAGCCCAGGTAGGTGTAGCCGTCGGAGAGGTACTTGTACTTGGCATACATCTTCGTGAACTCGGGCGTGTCCGTCTGGCGGAGGTACTGCAGGGGGGTGAGCCCCATCATGTCGATGTGTCCGGCCTTGAGTTCCAGGAACTCGGTGTTCTGGTCCGGGATGATGCGGTAATTGATCCCCATGAGAAAAGGCATGCCGTCGAAGTAGGTCTCGTTGGCTGTCAGCGTGATCTTCTGCCCGGTCTGCCAGCTCACGAACCGGAAGGCGCCGGTGCCCACGGGGCTCCGGGCAAAGGGGGCACCGGCGATGTCCTGTCCCTTGAGCAGGTGTTCGGGAAGCATCTGCAGGGACCCCCAGCTGATGAGCGCAGGGGCCAGCGGGTTTTCATACTCGACCTCGAAGGTGTACTCGTCGATGACGCGTGCGTTCTTCACGAGCTTGTATTTCTCGGCATAGGCAGTGGGCGTCTTGGGGTCGATGATGAGCTGGTAGGTGAACATGACGTCGCCCGCCGTGAATTTCTCGCCGTCGTGCCAGAGCACGTCGTTGCGCAGGTGGAAGCGCAGGAGCCGGCCGTCGTTCTCTATGTCCCATGACCGGGCCAGGTCGCCCACGATGTTGTAGTCCTTGTCGTACTTCACCAGGCCGTTGAAGATGAGGCCCGCCACCTCGTGGGACGCACTGTCACTGGCAAGCATGGGGATGAGGTTGCTGGCGTCGCCGATGGAGGAGAGCACGAGCACGTCGCCGAAGGCGGGCTGTTCAGCTGCGGGCGGCTCGGTGCCGGATGCCCCGGGGACAAGTTCCTTGTGATTCTCCTGCTGGCATGCTACTATCCCGATACAGACCAAAAGCAATGCAATATACTTTAGATACGAGCTCATATACCCGCCTTCATAGCAGAACCGATCACCCACGGCAAGACAACACATCGCGGGGAGCCGGGAACCATACGAAGGACGCACCATGAGGTTCTACTGTGACCTGCACATCCACTCCCGCTATTCCCGTGCCACGAGCTCGGGCCTGACCATCCCCGCCCTGGCCGAGGGCGCGCTGCGCAAGGGAATCCGGGTGCTGGGCACCGGGGACCTCACCCACCCCGCCTGGATGCAGGAGATCGAGGAAGAGCTCGTCGAGGCCGAGCCCGGCCTGTACCGGTGCAGAAGCGGCGACTGCCCGACCCGGTTCCTCCTGACCGGGGAGATCAGCACCATCTATAAACAGGGAGACAAGGTGCGCAAGGTGCACCACGTGATCGGCGCGCCGGACATCGGCGCGGCAAAGAAGATCTCCGCTTCCCTGGCCGCGGTGGGCAACATCCTCTCAGACGGCAGGCCCATCCTGGGCATCACGTCGCGCAACCTCCTGGAGATCGTGCTGGAGGCGGGCGAGGGCACTTTCCTGATCCCGGCCCACATATGGACGCCGTGGTTCTCTGCCATGGGGTCCAAGAGCGGCTTCGACTCCATTGCAGAGTGCTACCTGGACCTCGACCCCCACGTCTTCGCCGTGGAGACCGGGCTCTCCTCGGACCCGCCCATGAACTGGATGGTGAAGAGCCTGGACCGCTACCGTCTCGTCTCCTGCTCGGACGCCCACTCCGTGGACAAGCTCGGCCGGGAGGCCACGGCCTTCGACGCCGAGCTCGACTACTTCGCCATACGCCGCGCCATGGCCACGGGCGAGGGTCTGCTCGGCACCGTGGAGTTCTTCCCCGAGGAGGGCAAGTACCACCTGGACGGGCACAGGGACTGCGGCGTGGTTCTCGAGCCGCACCGGACAAGGGAGCTCGGCGGCAGGTGCCCGGTGTGCGGCCGCCCGCTCACCGTGGGCGTGCTGAGCCGGGTGGAGGAGCTCGCAGGGCGCCCCGAGGGCGAAAGGCCCGTCAGCGCGAAGCCGTTCTTCCCGCTCATTCCCCTGGCCGAGATCATGGCAGAAATCATGCAGGTGGCCTCCCCCACGAAGAAGGTGATGGATGCCCACGAGAAGATATGCGCCCGCCTCGGGGGAGAGCTGCCCCTGCTGCTCGACACCGACCCGGCCCGGATCGCCTCGGTGGCAGGCGAGACCCTTGCCCTTGCCGTCAGGCGCATGCGCGCGGGCGAGGTGCACAAGGAGCCGGGGTACGACGGCAGGTTCGGCCGGGTCAAGGTCTTCGCGGACAACGAGCGG
>JAGOOG010000036.1 GCA_017992605.1 Deltaproteobacteria bacterium | reverse complement strand
CATACCCTCGGCCAGGGACAAGCTCATCGCCATGGGCGAGTTCTTCGCCCGGTCCCTGCACGAGGACATCGAGCTCTACAGCGCCCTGGTCGTGTTCTGGGAGAGCTCGTTCCTCGATGCCTCCATCCGGGAGATGCTCCTGAACCAGTACCGGCGCTACGACACGCTCATCACCGGGTTCCTCGATGACGGCGAGCGCGCGGGTGAATTCGCGGTGTCCGACAAGAAGACCTATGCCACCCTCATGATCGCCATGATGGAAGGGGTCGTCATCCGGCAGGTGCTGAGCAAGGACATCGACCTGGAGACGATCCGCGGGAATGTCGCACATGTCATGAACAGGCTCCTGCCGGCACTTGACGGGAGAGGGAGCGCTCAGAAAACAGGGAGAAAGAGGGGGCCATGGAGAACCGGTTCGCGCGTCTGATCGAGAGTATCATTCGGCTCAGGTGGCTGCTCGTGGCCATCATGGCCGTCCTGACCGCCGTATCCTTCTTCCTGATGAAGGACCTCAAGATCAACAACGACTACGAGACCTGGCTGCCGGTGAACGACCGCGTGGGGGACCTGCTGCGGCAGATCGACCGGGAGTTCTCGTCCAACACCCTCCTGCTGGTCGTCTTCGACTTCAAGGCAGACGGTGTCTTCACGCCGGATGCGCTGCGTTTCATGGACCGCGTCACGAAGGAGGTGCAGGGCATCGAGGGCCTGTTCCAGGTGACCAGCATCACCAACGTGCTCGACATACGGAAGATCGAGGACGGCATCGAGGTGGCGAACCTCATCCGGGAGGTCCCCGGAAGCATGATGGAGAGCATGGCACTGAGGGACTACGTCCTCTCCGACGAGATGTACCGGGGGACCATCGTCTCGGACGACGGCAGGTATGCCCTCGTGGCGACCACCGTGGACAGCGGCTTCGACGAGATCCAGGTGGCGGGAAAGATCATCGGCAGGATCGACGAGCTCTCGGGAGAGATACCCTATTACATAGGCGGCGACATGTCCATCGCCTACTACATGGACCACTTCATGAAGCGCGACCTCACCGTGCTCGTGCCCATCATCTTCGTGCTCATCGTGGCCCTGCTCTCCTACGGGCTGCGCTCGGTCCCCGGCGTGGTCACCTGCCTGACCGTGATCGGGCTGTCCATCGTGTGGATGGTCGGCGTGAAGTCGGTCCTGGGCTTCCCCTTCAACATCATATCCCCGGCCGTGCTGGTTCTCATGATGGCCCTGGCATCGGACTATGCCGTGCACATCTACAACCGATACCAGCAGAGCGGGAATATCCGGGCCTCGTCCGCCCAGATCGCCACCCCGGTCATCATGAGTGCGCTCACGACCATAGCTGGCCTGGGCACCTTCGGGGTCACCAAGATCATCGTGCTCAGGAACTTCGGCATCGAGCTCGCCTTCGGCATTGCCTTCGCCTGCATCCTCGCCTTTGTCCTGGTCACCCTGTGCGGGTACTTCGAGGGCGCATCCGGGAGGGCGAAGGCCCAACGTGAGACCGCGCTGGAGCACAGGATCGATGCGATCATGCACCGCCTGGGGGGCTGGGTCCACGACCATGCACCGGCATACCTCCTGGTCGTGGTCGTCTTCCTGGCCGTGTTCGCCTTCGGCATCACGAAGATCAACACGAGCGTGGACTTCGTGGAGTGGATGCCCAAGGACAGCCAGCCGCGCAGGAGCTCGGTCCTCCTCGAGGACAAGTTCAACGGCATGTACCGGGTGAGCGTCTTCTTCCAGGGCGACATGGAAGACCCCGGGACCATGGCCGCCATGAGTTCGCTGGGGAACTACCTCCGCTCCGACCACCGCCTCGATGGCCACATGTCCATCAGCGACCTCATCGCCGAGGAGAACTGGCTCATGAACGGCGTCTATGCCGTGCCCGAGACCCGCGAGGGCATCGCCAACCTCTGGTTCATGCTGGAAGGCCAGGACATCCTCAAGACGTTCGTGTCGGACGACCGCAAGCAGGGCCTCATCAACACCCTCATGAACGAGCACGAGACCGGGGTGATGAAGCAGATCTCCGCTCAGATCGAGCACTATCTCGACGCGAACGTATCGGACGAGCTGGTGAGCGTGGATCCGCTCAAGCTGCATGGGCCGGGGCGGGAAGCCCTGGAGGAGGTCATGGTGCGCAAGGCCGCGGCCGAGCTGTCGTGGCTGGCCACCAGGTACGACGAACCCCGCACCTATACCGCCGGCGACTTCGGGAAAGCCCTCAGGGACGGACTGAGCGCCCGTGCCGGAGACGTGAGCATGGAACCGGTCTGGCAGGAGGCGACGAAATACCTCGAGAACGAGGCCCTTGAGGAATTGCCGCCCGGCCTCATCGCTTCACTGGTGGACGGGTTGCGCAAAGACTGGGGCACCCGGTTTGCCGACGAGACGAGGGACCGGCTTGTCGGCACCATAACGAGCGGCAGGTCCATGGTTGCCGAGGACGCACAGGCAACGGTGGACGGCATGATCACACGGGCCGAGCACGCCTTCCGGCTCCAGCGTGCATCGCACGTGAGCGCCTCCGCCACGGCAGGCCTCGACCCGGTCCTGGCCGGCAGCGAGGATTTCGTCAAGCGGAGCCACGGGGTGGTGTTCTCGATGCTCTCGCCGAGGCCGGTCTTCTTCGCGCACGAGGTGAAGGATGTCGACGGGATCGAGGGTGCCGTAGCGGGCACCTCACGGGTGCAGATCGACCAGTCCGGGGCCCACGAGATGTTCGGCCGCTTCGACAAGCTCCTCTACGAGAGCCAGATCCAGAGCTTCGTGCTGGCGGCCGCCATCGTCCTGACCCTGATATCCCTGAGCGAGCGGTCCTTCAGGCGAGGTCTCCTGGCGCTCATCACCATCATGATCCCCCTGGGCATCGTCATGGGGTTCATGGGATGGGCAGGCATCCCCCTGGACTTCGGCACCGTGCTCTGCGGCTCGCTCATCATCGGCCTCGGGGTGGATGCGGCCATCCACTTCATGGCCTACTACCGCAGGCTCTACGAGTCGGGCCTGGGGATCAGGGAATGCCTTGAAGGCACCACTTCCCACGTGGGCAGGGCCGTGATCACGGCCAACGGCACCACGCTGCTCGGCTTCCTCGTGCTCATCTTCTCCCAGACCACGGAGCTGAGGAACTTCGCCATCATCAACGCCATGGCCATCACCATGGTGACCGGCTCGGTGCTCTCCGTGCTGCCGGCCATGGCGACGCTCGTCCACCTGGAAGACAGGGCTTGGAAGATCGAGCTCGATGTGGCAGAACATCACATAGTCGAAGAAATCGCAAGGAGGGACGAATGAGAACGGTACTATCGGTATGCGCTGTCGTGGCGCTGTTGTGTCTGGTCATGGCATCACCGGCGCCGGCCATGGACGGCAACGAGATCCTCAAGAAGGTCGACGAGGTCCAGTCCGCCTCCAAGGACTCGGTGGGGAACGTCACCATGACCCTGGTGGACAAGGGCGGCCAGACCAAGGAACGCACCATGAAGGTGTGGAGACGGCACTACAAGGACAGGGACGACTGGTCGGTCCTCAAGTTCACCGCCCCTGCCGACATCAGGAACCTCGGGTTCCTGAGCCTGGCGGACGACAAGATGTACCTCTACCTGCCCGCCTTCGACCGGGTCAGGAGGATCGCCTCCCATGCCCGCAAGGAGAGCTTCGCGGGCTCGGACCTGTCCAACGACGACCTCAGCACGGGCAAGTACTCCAGCCACTACGACGCCCGGACATCCAAGGAGGAGGGCGGTGTCTACGTCCTCGATCTCAAGCGCAAACCGAGCTCCGAGCGCATCTATCCCCGCGTCATCGCATGGGTGAACAAGAAGGACTTCACGGTGAGCAGGATGGAGCTCTACGACGACGGCAATAAACTCTGGAAGAGCTCCGAGATCAAGAACGAGCAGGTGCAGGGCTACTGGACACCCATGGAGATCAGGATGACCGACGTGACCAAGAGCCACACCACCATCATGAAGATCACGAAGATAGAGTACGATAAGAACCTTGAGGACAGCATCTTCACCGAGCGCTACCTCAAGAGGAGTGTCAAGGGTGACTAGAGACGCATGCAGGACGGGGGCACGCGGTTCCATGCAGAGGGTCACGCTCCCTGCATGGATCCTCTGCTGCACCCTCCTCATGCTCGTGTGCGCCCCGGGTCTCAGGGCCGAGGATGAGGCCGCCTTCAAGGTCGACCTCAGGGGCGACATAAAGTTCTTCGGCTCGGCCTTCACCGAGGACAACCCGGACGACGAGTTCGAGCCCCACGAGGCCGGGGACTACAACCTCACCCGCGGCGAGCTGCACCTCAAGCTCGACGGGTACATCTCCGAGAACGTGAGCTACAAATCGCTCCTGTACTTCACCTACGGGGTGCGGCAGGTCCCCGGCGACATCGAGAAGCTCCAGGTCGATGAAGGGGGCACCGCCGAGGCCGACGAGATGGAAACCGAGATCAAGGAGGCATCCTTCACCCTCATGGACTTCGGCGCGCCGGGCCTCGACCTTACCGTCGGCAGACAGCGGGCGCGCTGGGGGACCTCGGACGAGTACAACGTCATCGACAACCTCAACCCCGTGGACTTCGGCAACCTCTACACCTTCGACCCGGACTACTTCGTGGCCCACCTGCCCATGGACGGGTTCAACCTCGAGTACCGCCTGCCCACGGACACGACCCTGAGGGTCCAGGCGGTGTACTTCTTCTCCTTCAAGCCCTCGACGCTGCCCGCGAGCTTCCAGGCCAGGAGCACGGCCCTCATGCAGGACAGGCTGGAGGACCTCACCGAGGGATACGGCTTTCCCGCCGGAACCGCCGCCATCGTCCTGGACGACCCGCCCGACTACTCGGTGGGAGACGGCCCCGTCGGGCTGCGCGTCAGCGGCAACCTGCTCAACATGGACTGGGGTCTGAGCTACTACCACGGGTACGTGAGCCTGCCCGTGGTCCACCGCATAGAGTCGGACATCGGCATCGACACCGGCGCCACCCTGACGAGCTACCTCGATTACCCCAAACTCGACGTGGTCGGGTTCGACCTCGCCGGCGAGGTCGAGTCGGTGGGCATCTGGGCCGAGGTCGGGTGCTACTGGCCCGAGGACTACAGGGTGCGCCAGACCACCCGGTTTCTCGCCACCACGGAGACGAAATACGTCAGGCTCTTCGATCGCCCCTACTACAAGTACACCGTGGGCTTCGACTACACCTTCGGCCTCGGGAACGGGCTGTACTGGAACACCCAGTTCAACCACGGGTACTACGACGAGTTCCGGTACACCGCCGAGGCGAAGGAGGAACTCGGCCTCGGCGGGGCAGGCTTCATGGGGGACCTCGAGAACTACCTGGCCTCGCGCATCGAGTACTCGTTCTTCAACGACGAGCTCACGGCCATTCTCGACGGCCTCCTGGAGATGCCCGAGCTGAGCGACATCTCCGGGAATTCGGCGGTGGTCATCAAGCCCAAGCTCATCTACAAGCCCTACGACAACACCTCCCTGGAGCTGGCCTACGTGCTCATAACCGGTGACCGCTCCACGAAATACGGCGCCTTCGACAGGAAGGACGTGGTCTACACGCTCCTGAAGGTGCACTTCTGAGGAAGCACACCCGGGAACGCACTACAGGCTGTCCTTGTGGTGCTTGATCACCTTGCCCTTGACCATGTAGATCACGTCCTCGCAGATGTTGGTGGCGAGGTCCGCGATGCGCTCCAGGTTGCTGGAGATCTTCATGAGCTGCAGTGAGCGCTCGATGGTGGCGGGGTCCGCTGTCATGTAGGTGACGAGCTCGCGCAGGATCTGGTTGCGCAGCCCGTCCACGATGTCGTCACGCTCGCACACGCTCTTGGCCAGGGTCGCGTCCTCGTTGATGAACGAGGTGATGCTGTCCGCGATCATGGTCTTGACCACCTCGGCCATGTGCGGGATGTCGATGAGCTGCTTGACCGGGGGCTGGTCGGCCAGGAACATGCCGCTCTCCGCTATGGTGACGGCATGGTCGCCGATGCGTTCCAGCGTGCTGTTGATGTGGATCACCATGAGGATGGTGCGCAGCGACTTGCCCGCGGGCTGGTGCTGGGCGATGATGGAAACGCAGCGCTCGTCCAGGTCGGTCTCGAAGTCGTTGGCCCGCGGTTCGTCCCGCTCGATCACGTCCTTGAGCTGATCGGTATTGCGTTCCTTCAGGCCGGTCACGCTCTTGTCCACCATGGACTCCACCAGGGTGGCGAACTCCATGAGCTCCTTCTTCACCTGAATCAGTTTGGTCTCTTCCAGCATGGAATCTCCTTATCCGAACTTGCCGCTCAAATATTCCTCGGTCATCCGCTCCTTGGGCACCGTGAACATCTTTTCCGTGCGGTCGTACTCGATGAGCTCACCCAGGTACATGAAGGCCGTGTAGTCCGAGACGCGGGCCGCCTGCTGCATGTTGTGGGTGACGATCACGATGGTGTAGTCCTTCTTGAGCTCCAAGATGAGCTCCTCGATCTTGCGCGTGGAGATGGGGTCGAGGCTCGCGCAGGGCTCGTCGAACAGGATCACTTCGGGCTCCACCACGAGGCACCGGGCGATGCACAGCCGCTGCTGCTGGCCCCCGGACAGCATCAGCGCGCTGTCGTTCAGGCGGTCCTGGATGTCTTCATAGAGGGCGGCCTTCTTGAGCGAGGTTATGACACGCTGCTCGATGAACGATTTGTCCCGTACCCCGTTGATGATGAGCCCGTAGGCCATGTTGTCGTAGACGCTCTTGGGAAAAGGGTTCGGCTTCTGGAAGACCATGCCCACCTTGCGCCTGAGGTCCACCACGTCGGTCCTCGGGTGGTTGATGTCCATGCCGTCCATGACGATCTGGCCCTCGACCCTGGATCCGGGTATGAGGTCGTTCATGCGGTTGAGCAGCCTGATGAAGGTGGACTTGCCGCACCCCGAGGGACCGATGAGGGCGGTCACGTGGTTGGCGTAGATGTCCATGGAGATGTCCTTCAGGGCCTTGGTCTTGCCGTAGTAGAAATCGATGTTTCTCGAGCTGATCTTTACGTCAGGAGCCATAGGTGATCCTCTGTCTCTGTCTCAGGATAATGGCCAGTGCCGATATGGCAAGCACCAGGCACAGGAGTATGAGGGAGCACCCGTACGCGATGCCGGTCTGGACCTCGGGCCGGGTGCCCTCGGTCATGAGGGCGTAGATGTGGTAGGGCAGGGCCATCACCTCGGAGAAGACGGAATCCGGGTACCCCCTGGTATAGAAGGTGGCTGCCGTGAAGAGGATGGGCGCGGTCTCGCCCGCCACCCTGCCCACGTTGAGGATCACACCGGTCAGGATCCCCGGCAGGGCCGTGGGAAGCACCACCTTCCTGATGGTCTGCCAGTGGGTGGCCCCCAGGGCCAGGGATGCCTCCTTGTAGGACTGCGGCACGGCCAGGATCGCCTCCTGGGATGCGGAGATGATGCCCGGCAGGGCCATGATGCCGAGCGTGAGGCTGCCCGACAGGATGGACACGCCGAACCCGAAGACCTTCACGAAGACCGCGAAGCCGAAGAGGCCGAAGACCACGGACGGCACGCCGGCCAGGTTGTTGATGGACAGGCGGATGATGTTCACGATGGAGCCCGCCGGGCTGTACTCGCACAGGTAGATGGCACAGGCGAGCCCCAGGGGCAGGGCGAAGGACATGGCGCCCACGGTGAGGTAGAACGTCCCCACGATGGCCGGGGCCACCCCGCCCTTGGTCATGGCCCTTCGCGGAACCTCGGTGAGGAACTCCCAGGAGATGACCGATATGCCCCGGGCAGTGATGAAGTAGATCAGGGTGCCCAGGAAGAACAGCGCGAACAGGATGCACAGGATCAGGCAGAAAAAACCCAGGGCCTGCGAGAGGTCGGCCATGCGGAAGACCTTCCGGGGCCGCTGCAGCCCCCCGGCGGCTCTATCCGTCATACCGTTCGTGGTGCCGCTCTGCGGTGTCATCTGCCGAGCCCCAGTTTCAGCCGGTACCTGCGGCTGATGATCTCGGCGGCGATGTTGATCCCGAGGGTTATGACGAACAGGATCAGGCCGATGGCGAACAGCGCGCTGAAGTGGAGGCTCCCCATGACCGCCTCGCCCATTTCCGCGGCGATGGTGGAGGTCATGGGACGCACCGGTTCGAACAGGCTCTTCGGTATGACCGCAGCGCCGCCGGCCACCATGAGCACGGTCATGGTCTCGCCCACGGCGCGGCCCATGCCCAGGATAATTGCGGTCGATATCCCTGATCCCGCGGCCGGCACCACCACCCTGGTCAGCGTCTGCCACCGGTTGGCGCCCAGGGCCAGGGATGCCTCGCGGAAGCTCCGGGGCACGAAGCTCAGGGCGTCCTCGGACAGGCTCGCCACCGTCGGGGTGGCCATGACGCCCAGGATCAGGCTTGCCGTGAAGGCGCACAGGCCGGTCGGAATGTCCAGGATGCCCTGGAGGAACGGTGCCACGATGACCATGCCGAAGAAACCGTACACGATGGAGGGAACCCCGGCCAGTATCTCGATGATGGGCTTCAGGAATGCACGCTGCCGCCGTGATGCCAGCTCGTGGATGTACAGCGCGGTGCCCACGCCGATGGGCACGCACACGAGCATGGCGCCCAGGGTGACCACTGCAGAACCCAGGATGAGCGGCCACATGCCGAACTCGGGGGGATCGGCCGTGGGGTACCAGAACCGGCCGAACAGGAGCTGGGAAGGAGAGGAGTGCATGAAGATCGGTATGGATTCCTTCAGGAGGGTGAAGATGATCCCCACGAGAAAGACAAGGGACGAGAAGGCCAGGATCGTGAAGATCCATTTGTACAGGCCCTCTTTGAGTATTCTGAACTGCCGTCTGTCCATGATCGAGGTGGTTTCCCTATTTCAGGACATCCACGAAACCCTCTTCTTCCACGAGCTTCTGGCCGTCCCTGCTGAGCACGAATTCCACGAACCTGGCCACGTTCCCGGATGGTTTGCCGTTGGTGTACATGTACAGCTCGCGGGCCAGGGGATACGTGCCGGACTGGATGTTCTGCTTGGTGCACTTCACTCCGTCAACCGTCACGTCCTTCACCTTGTTGGTAAGGTAACCATGACCCACATACCCGATGGCGCCCGGGGTCTGGGCAACGGTCTGGGCCACTGCCTGATTGGATGCCGTGGTCAGGGCGTCGGGTCTGACCTTCTCTTTATTAATGGCCAGTGTCTCGAAGGCCTCGTAGGTGCCGCTCGATGTGTCTCGGCTGACCGTGACGATCTTGGCGTCAGGACCGCCGATCTCCTTCCAGTTGGAGACCTTACCGGTGTAGATGTCCTTGATCTGGGCCCTGGTCAGGGCGCTGACCTTGTTGGCGGGGTGCACGACGACCGCGATGCCGTCCAGGGCGATGACGATCTCATGGGGGTTCACTCCCGCAGCCTGTGCCTTGGCGATCTCCTCTTTCTTGATCTTCCGTGAGGAGTCGGCTATGTCCGTGGTCTTGTCCAGCAGGGATGCGATGCCCACGCCCGAACCCCCGCCCTGGACCGAGATGGTGATGCCGGGGTTTCTGTCCATGAACTCCTCGGCAGCGATCTGGGCTACCGGGAGGACCGTGGTGGAACCCTTGATGGTGATGTCCTTGCCTGCCGCAAGAGCAGGTCCTTGGGGATACAGAAACAGGAATGCCGCCATCGTGCAAAGCGCTAGGGAGAATCGTGTCTTCATTGTGTTCCTCCGATGTGTTTTTTCTGTCTCTAGGTGGAAAGAATGAAGAAGCAATAAAGATCAGGTTAATTTTTCATGAAGCCATTCTTGGGATACGACTGCGGAGGAACACGTCAACCCTCACGGGGTGAGCAGGTAGGTGAGAGCGGATATTGCCGCGGCCCCCGGGATGGTCAGGATCCATGCCCACACGATGCGCCCTGCCACCCCCCAGCGCACGGCGCTGAGCCGTCTCAGGGACCCCACGCCCATGATGGAGCCGGTGATGGTGTGGGTCGTGCTCACCGGGATGCCCAGCATGGTGGAGATGAAGAGGCTCACGGCCGCCCCCGTCTCTGCGCAGAATCCGTCCACGGGCCTGAGCTTGGCGATCTTCTGGCCCATGGTCTTGACGATCCGCCAGCCCCCGAACAGGGTGCCCAGGGCGATGGCCGCCTGGCAGGATATGACCACCCAGAAAGGCACGTGGAACGTGTCGCCCAGCAGGCCGGCGCTGAAGAGGAGGCCGGCGATGATGCCCATGGTCTTCTGGGCGTCGTTGCCCCCGTGGCCGAGGCTGTACAGGGCTGCCGAGACGAGCTGTCCCTTGCGGAAGATGTGGTCCACGTGGAGCGGGGTAGCCTTCCTGAACATCCAGTACACGGCTGTGCCTATGCCCAATCCGAGTATGAGTCCCACGGTCGGGGATATGAAGATGAAGAGGACGGTCTTGATGATCCCGGCGGCCATGAGGGCGTCGGGGCCTGCCTTGACCAGAGCCGCCCCGACCATGCCGCCGATGAGCGCGTGGGAGGAGCTTGTGGGAAGCCCGAAGAACCAGGTGATGATGTCCCACGCACATGCGCCCACCAGCGTCGCGAGGATCACATGGGGGCCGATGATGTTCACGTCTATGATCCCCTTGCCGATCGTGTTGGCCACATGGAGGCCCAGGAACAGGAAGGCGACGAAGTTGAAGAATGCCGCCCATACCACGGCGTATTTGGGCGAAAGCACCCTCGTCGAGACGATGGTGGCGATGGAGTTCGCCGAGTCGTGAAATCCGTTCAGGAAATCGAAGACAAGAGCCAGAACGATGAGAAAGACGATATAGGCCGTCATGGCATCAGGCCTGTTTCACGAATATGGTCTCCACCACATGTGCCACGTCCTCGCACATGTCCAGCACTGTTTCCGCGAACTGGTAGATCTCCTTCCACTTGATCAGATGGACCGGGTCGGTGGCGGTCTCGAAGAGTTTTCCCAGGATGGCGTCCCGCATGGTGTCGCCCACGTTCTCGAGCCGGTTCACCTCGATACAGGCGTCCAGTGCGCCTTTCGGGTTCTTCGAGTTCTGCAGGCCCTCGATGGCCTTCTCGAGGGCCCTGACCGATTTCTCGATGACAGCGGAGAATTCCACCAGGTCCGCATCCACCACCTTGATCTTGTACACGTACATGCGGTTGGCGATGGTGTAGATCATGTCGATGACGTCGTCCATGGCGCATGTGAGGGAGTGGATGTCCTCGCGGTCAAAGGGGGTGATGAAGGTCTTGTTCAGGCGTTCCATGATGTCGTGGGCGGTCTCGTCGGCCTGGTGCTCGATGGTGCGCATCTTCTGCACCGTCTCGTGGTCGAGCCCCCCTCGTGTTGTGATATCCTTGAAGAGTTCGGCGGCCTTCACGGCATGGGCGGCCTGCGTGTTGAACAGGGTGAAGAAGTCTGCCTCTTTCGGGAGAAAGCTGAAGGCCATACCTTTTCCTCCTCATGTGCATTCGTGGGTGTCACGGATGTTGCACCAGGAATTTCATATAAGTATTGTGCCCTCCCGTCAAGGGAAGATGTCGTTGAAAAACCGAGAAGATATGAAAATTCCTCTGAAAAATTTACAAATACGAGAAAAATCAGGTGCCGGCAGGGATGACGACCCTGAATGTCGTGCCGGAATAGGGGGTGCTTTTCACCTCGATCCTCCCTCCATGGAGCAGTGCTATGTGCTTGGCGATGGACAGGCCGAGGCCGGTACCGCCCATGATCCTGGAGCGCGATTTGTCGACCACATAGAAGCGCTCGAATATCCTCCCGAGATGCTCCTTCGGTATGCCGATGCCCGTGTCCTTGAGAAGCATCACGACACAGCCGTCACCACGCTCCACCACAATCGAGATGCCACCCTTGTCCGTGTACTTCAGGGCGTTGTCCACCAGGTTGGTCAGGAGCTGTTCGAGCCTGAACGGGTCCGCCCTGATGGTGATCTCCGGGCACTCGACCGTGAGATCCAGACCCTTGTCCCTGATCCTCGGCTCGTAGGCGGCCAGGACATTCCCGATGAGGTCTTTCAGTTTCACGTCCTCCATGGCGAGCCTGGGCCGCTCTTCCATCTCGGACAGCACGAGGAGGTCGCTCACCATGGCGATGAGCCTGTCGGTGTGACGCAGGATGATCTTCAGATGTTCCTTCATGGTGCCATCCGCCTCGTCCATGCAGGTCTCGGCAAACCCCTTGATGGCGGTCAGCGGGGTCCTCAGCTCATGGGAGACGTTCACCACCAGGTCCTTCTTGACCCGCTCGACCTGCTTCATCCCCGTGATGTCATGGAGCAGCACGATCCGTGCCTTCCGGGAAGAAAGGTGCGTGATGCTGCACAGATAGGTCTTCCCCTGGAGCTCCATCTCGCCCGAGGCGGGACCTGCCAGAGCATCCTGGACGAGGGAGTTGAGCCTCGCCGATCTGAACAGTTCCCAGTAGTACCTTCCGGGTATGGTTGCAGCAGGAATGATCTCCTGTGCAGCGGCATTGTGGAGGATGACCTTGCCCTGCTCGTCGAGCACGAGCAGCACCTCGGTGATTGAGGACATGATGCCCTCGAGTTCCTCCTTGCGGCTCGTGAGTTCTGAGAAGGTGTGGTCGAGCCTGCCTGCCATGTCGTTGAAGCTCTCGGCGAGGTCGCTGATCTCGTCGTTGGTCGCCGGCGGGACCCTTGCCGAGAAGTCTCCATCGGCGACGCTGCGTGCAGCCTTGGACAGGGCCCGTACGGGAGACGAAAGCAGGTGGGAGAAGAAGGCCGATACGAGCAGGGATGCCGCGATGATGAGGGCGGTCAGGCCTATGAGCCGCTTGAGCAGGGTTTCGAGGAGATCATCGATGTGTCCCAGGGTCATGCTCAGGCGGAGCACGCCGATGATCCGTTCCTTGTTCTTTACGGGCAGGGCGATGTAGAGCAGGTCCCTGTCAAAGGTCGTGCTGTAACGAATGCTCTCGCCTGTCCGGCCCTGGAGGGCCTGGGACATCTCAGGCCTGTGCCCGTGGTTCTCCAGCGCGGCGGGGTCGCGCTCGGAGTCTGCCAGCACCCTGCCCGTCTCGTCGATGATGGTGATCCTGAGTTCCAGCTGCTGCCCGTAATCTCGTGCGATCCTGTTCAGTGTCTGCTCGTCTCCCGTGGCTATGACAGGGGCGACATCGTGCCTGAGCGGTATTCCGATACTCTCGAGATTTCCCGCGGTGGCCCTGATGTAATGAGACCTGATCACTTCGTAGGAGGTGACGAGCATGAGGGCTGCCAGGCTGAGGGCGACGAGCAGGAAGCCCCCGAAGATCTTGAGGAAGATCGGCCGTCTCATGGCTCCAGCTTGTACCCCACGCCGCGTACGTTCTTGATGACGTCGCCGGCCTTTCCCAGCTTGTCCCTCAGGTTCTTTATGTGTACATCCACGGTCCTGTCCAGCACGGCCTTCTCGTTTCCCCAGAGGTGATCGAGGATCCGGTCCCTGGTGAAGACCTTGCCGGGATTCCGGGCCAGGAGGTGGAGGATCTTGAACTCGACAGGGGTGAGGGTCACGTGCTCACCATTGACCTGTACATCGAAGCGTTCCGGATCGATGGTTACGGCGTCTCCTATGGCGAGCACGGCTGAGTCGGCCTGTGCTGTCCTTCTGAGCACTGCCCTGACCCTGGCGATGAGTTCCCGCGGGGAGAACGGCTTGGTCATATAATCGTCGGCCCCGACCTCGAGCCCTTCCACCTTGTCGACCTCGCTGCCCTTTGCCGTGAGCATGATGATGGGAATGCGTGCATACCGGTCATCCTGCCTGAGAATCCTGCAGATCTCCCGGCCGTCGAGACCGGGGAGCATGAGGTCGAGAACGATGAGTTCCGGGACGGCCACGGGCATCGACTTCAGAAGGGAATCCCCATCGGGGAACCCTTTCACGGAGAATCCCGCCTTCCTGAGATGGAAGCTCACCAGTTCGATGATATCCGGCTCGTCATCCACAATCGCAATGAATCTGCTCATATCACCCGGCCATTATGATGCCTTTGTCTCTTGTGGTGTGCAAGTCTTTCTCTGCACCTTCATGAAAAATTCATATTTCCTGGCGAGGATGGGTCCATCACGCAGTACTGGATG
>JAGOOG010000035.1 GCA_017992605.1 Deltaproteobacteria bacterium | reverse complement strand
AAAGGCTACGAAGAGGGTGTGATGCCGAAGGCCCGGGGGCGCATTCCCGGGCCTTCTTTCATGTCAGTCTCCGCTTTCGGTCAACGGATCATAGTTCCAGACGTCCATCAGGCATTCATCCCCGAACAGCACCAGGGATCCGGTGTCCACGAACCGGCGCACGAAGTCCTTGAGGTCGTCTGCCCCCTCGTTGAGCCAGTACATGACACAGTCGGGGTTCTCACAGTGCCGCGGGTGATCGGGGTCTGCATGGTCGGAAACCATGGGTATCCCATTGTCGACGAGACCGAGGAGATGCCCCGTTTCATGGACCAGGGTCGCCTGTTCAACGAATCTCGAGATGGACAGGGTGGAGCCGGAATCGAGGATGGCATCCTTGAAGATGGCGATCACGCACGACCCGCCAAAGGAGACGCCGAGCACCTTTCTGTTCACCGTGCCGTTGTCCTCGAAGTAGCCGCTCAGGAAGAGCACGTGGATGTACACGTCCTCGGCCGTCATGGGCACGACCCACAATGACCGTGCCAGGTCGATGATCTCGTCGGTGGTCCATGCATCCTGACCCTGCTCGTCCAAAAGGACCATGTCGTCCAGGGTCCACGGCACATAGAGGCTCATGTCACGGCCGAGGAACAGTGCCTCCATGTTGTTCTGCAGGATCCACCAGTAGGGCGTGTCGTACCGTATGGAACCGGTGTACGGCACGGCATCTGGTTCGTATGCCACGTCCACGGTCATGGAGAACACGGTTGAGTAGAGCTGCACGAGATTCAGAGCCAGGGGGTCGGACCCGGCTCCCGTGGTGTTTTCTTGCTCGGAGGAGCAGGCCGCTGCCGAGAACAGGGCGAGGATCGCAAGTGCCAGCGCTCGTAAAGGGGAGGGTGCGCGCCCGGGGTCCATGGTCATCAATCTACCGGCCTGCAGCCCGTTCGGCAAGACAAATTTGCTGAGGAGAATCTCCCGAGACTCAGGTATTGAAGCGTATGGACAGGATATCACCGTCCCTGACCACGTATGTCTTGCCCTCCAGCCTCACGAGCCCCCTGTCCTTGAGGGCCTTTTCCGAGCCGTGTGTCATGAGGTCCTCGTAGGTGAAGCACTCGGCCCTGATGAATCCCCTTGCAAGGTCCGAATGGATGACACCTGCTGCATCCACCGCGGTGTCCCCCCGTCTGATGGTCCAGGCCCGCACCTCGTCGGGGCCCACGGTGAAGAAGGATATGTATCCCAGAAGGTCATAGGCAGCCATGGTGAGCCGGTCACGAGCCGATGCGGCGATGCCCATGTCCTCCATGAAGGCCCGCGCCTCATCCGGATCGAGCCGGTCGAGCTCCATCTCGAACCTTCCGGCGAACTCGATCCCCTTGTGGTCGCTCCAGATCCTTGCCAGCAGCTCGGCATTCCGCCCGAAGGTGTCCTCGTCTGAATTGAGGACCACGAGCACGGGCTTGAGCGCCAGGAAGCGCATGCCGCGCACGGACTTCTCCTCGTCCGGCGTGAGGGGCGGGGGGGTGCGGAGGTCTCCCGAATCGAGGAAGGCCGCAATCTTGGTCAGGGCGTCCCGCTCGGTCTCCAGCGCCGGTGTTTTAGCCCCGCGATGAAGCTGATGATTGACACGTTCGAGTCTCGTCTCGGCCAGGATGAGGTCCGAGAGCGTGAGCTCCGCGCGTATGGTGTCGATGTCCGACAAGGGGTCGGGTTCACCCATGATGCTGTCGATGTACTGGTCGTGGAAGTTTCTCACCACCAGGGCCAGCGCGTCAGCGGTCTTGATGAGTCCGAGCTCGGATGCGCTGAAGATCTCCTTCCTTTCCCCGTCGACATTCCTGAACCCCCCGAAGTCCATGCACTCGAGGGTGGCATAGGTGGTCTTCTTCGGTCTGTACATGTCCACGAGCGTCCCGATGCGGGGGTCCGTGACCTGTACGACCGCGAGGTTCGGCTCGTCCTTGGATGCAGAGTACTGGTCGGTCGTGATGTCCATGCCGGTCAGTGCGTTGAATATCGTGGTCTTGCCCGATTTTGTCAGCCCGATGAGTCCTATCCTCATGCCCGCCTCTCGTGTGTCGGGAGTGTATAGCACCATGCACCTTCGAGGGCAATGCCCAAAGAGTCCCCCTTGCGTGAACCGGAGGGCATGCTATTATTGTGGCCGCGAAAGGAGGAGATGATGAAGAAGAGCTTGCCACGTGTCTGTGCGGTCTTTCTGGTTCTCTTTCTGCTTGTGGGTTCCTGTACAAAGGATGCCCCGAAGGATCAGCAGCAGAGGCACTCCACTGAGGCGTCTGCCCCGGAGGCGGATATCATTCGGACGGCTGACAAGCCCTCGAGCCCTGCCGTGAGCGGCGGCGGGGACTTCAAGAATGTCATCATCGAGGTCGCCAGGAAGAACATCCCGGCAGTGGTGCATATTGAGGTTACCCAGACCCAGGAGGTCGCCAGCCCGTTCTCGCCCTTCGAGAACGACCCCTTGTTCCGCCACTTCTTTGAATTCCGCCAGAGTCCCAGGAAGTTCAAGCGGGAACTCAAGGGTATCGGCACGGGCATGATCATGAGCAGCGACGGGTATATCCTCACGAACTACCACGTGGTGGGCAATGCGACCCAGCTCCAGGTCATCCTCTCCAACGGGAAGCAGTTCGTTGCCAAGATCGTCGGTACGGACTCCAAGACCGACCTTGCCGTGATAAAGATCACGGCAGATGCCTCCCTCCCCTCGGTCGTCTTCGGTGACTCCGACAAGGTGCAGGTGGGAGAGTGGGTGGTGGCCATCGGGCATCCGAGGGGTCTCGACCAGACCGTGACCCAGGGCATCATCAGCGCCAAGCACCGAAAGGGGATCACCGATCCGAATAACTATCAGGACTTTCTCCAGACGGACGCCGCGATCAATCCGGGCAACAGCGGGGGGCCGCTGCTGAACCTTGACGGCCAGGTCATCGGGGTCAATTCGGTCATCGCGTCGCAGTCGGGCGGTTCCGAGGGGCTCGGGTTCGCCATTCCGAGCAACATGGCCGTCCATATCGCAAACTCTCTCATAAAGACCGGCAAGGTGGAACGGGGCTGGCTCGGCGTATCCATAAAGGATATCGAGTTCACGGAAATGAAGGCCCTCAAGCTCGACTCACCGAAAGGCGCCTACGTGGCCGAGGTGGTGAAAGGCGGCCCGGCCGCCAAGGCGGGAATCAAATCCCGGGACGTCATCGTATCGCTCGACGGCAAGACCATAGACGACTCGAGCACGCTGAGAAACCTCGTCGCGGGCATCCCGGTGGGCACCGCGGTGAAGCTCGTTGTTGTCCGGGACGGAAAGAAGCTCACGGTCCCGGTCACGGTCGGGGCCCTCGACGATGCGACCAGGGTCATGGCATCGGCGCTGCGCGAGAGGCTGGGCATAGACGTCAGGCCGCTCACGGAGGAGGAGCTGGGCAGATATGGACTGGAGCAGGACCAGGGTGTGGCCATCAGCTGGATCAACCAGAAGGGCCCCATGGGCAGTGAGGGCTTCGAGGTGGATGACCTGATCCTCGGCGTCAACGGCCAGCAGGTCGGCAGTGCGGAGGATTTCGTCGCCATCGCGGGCGCATTGCAGCCCGGACAGAAGATCACCGTCTATGCCCTAGACCACAGGACGGGAAGGGCGGGCAACATAGAGGTGGAGGTGCACTAGGGTCCTCTGCGACGGGCCTCAGGAGATCCCGAGTTTCTTCATCCTGGCCTGCAGGGTGGTGCGCTTCATGCCGAGGACCTCCGCCGCACCGCCCGGCCCGCCGATGCGGCCACCGGTCAGATCGAGGACATGGGAGATGTACCTGCGCTGGAGATCGTCCATGGTGGGCCTGTCCGCGAAGGAAGAGACCTCGGCCGGGCCGGAAAGCGCCGGCAGGTTCAGACTGAGTTTGTTCCCGGAGGACAGTATGGCGGTGCGTTCCATCACGTTCTTCAGCTCCCGCACGTTGCCCGGCCAGGGATAGCTCATGAGGGTGGCCATGTCCTCCTTCGTCAGCTCGGGCAGCACCCGGTGGTACTTCCGTGCATACTGACCCAGGAAATCCCTTGCCAACAGGACGATATCATCTCCGCGCTCCCTCAGGGGGGGCATGACCAGCGGTACCACGTTGAGCCGGTAGTAGAGATCCTGCCTGAATCGACCTGCAGCCACGTCTGCGACCAGGTCCCGGTTGGTGGCAGCCACGAGCCGGAAATCGGATGCCATGGACCGGGTCCCCCCCACGCGCGTGAATATCTTTTCCTGGAGCACCCGCAGGAGCTTCACCTGGGCCGAAAAAGGGACATCACCGATCTCGTCGATGAAGAGCGTTCCCGTGTGCGCCAGCTCCACCCGGCCGGCCTTCTGGCGGTCGGCACCCGTGAAGGCGCCCTTTTCATGGCCGAAGAGTTCGCTTTCTCCGAGCGTTTCCGGAACAGCGGCAAGATCGACGATCACGAAGGGGCTGGACCTTCGCCTGCTCACGTCATGAATCCTGCGTGCCAGGAGCTCTTTGCCCACCCCGGTTTCTCCGGTGATGAGCACGGTGGCGTCCGTTACCGCCGCCTGGTCCGCCTGGGTGAGCAAAGCCGTCATGACAGGGCTCCTGCCGAGCATTCTCCCCGAGGCTTCCGAGTTCTCGACCAGGATTTGAGCGGATGAGACACGGGACCTGTCGGCCTCCAGCATGCCGGTATAGTGGAAGATCCGTTCGATCGAAATGCTCATGTGGCGCGCTACCCTGACCACCACGTCCCGGTCGATGACCTCGCTGCCGGGGTCTATGTAGGAGTTGTCCAGGTAGAGCACACCATGCACCTCCCCGCCGAGCAAGACCGGCATGCATATGACGACGATGGCCTGATGCCCGTCTCCTTCCTGGCTTCGCAGCTCACCCGTCCTCATGACCAGGGGCTCACCGCTGCGGAAGACCCTGAACACCAGGCCGAGCGTGGACCGGAACGATTCCGTGAGAACTTCGGCCTTGTCGAGATTGTTGGATGCCCTGAGCACGGGCCTGGCCGTCTCGCGGGGGCCGGAGAACCAGAACAGGCCGCCGCGCTCTGCCCCGAAGAACCTGGCCGCAGCCGAGACGATACGGGTGAGAATCTCTTCGCGGTCGGCACTCGGCACAAATTCGTCCATGATGTCCATGAACCTGTCGACGAGTTCCTGCCGGGGCGCCCCGATCCTTACCGGGGCTCCAACCCGCACGAGGGGGAGGAGGTCTTCCGGGAAGAAGTCCTGCCCGTACCCGCTCAGGCCCTCCCAGGCCATGAGAGCCAGGTTGCGGGCGGAGGTCCGGTCATGCTGGCCGTGCTTCACGCGGGCCATCTCTGCCCTGGTCCTGGCCAGCTCGATGGGGTCACCGGTCTTGAGCAGGTCGGATTCGCTTGCCTCCAGGAGCGAGAGGATCACCTCGGCATGGTCGCCCCTGCCCCGGGCCTGCAGGGCCCTCAACCGCAAGGCAACACCTCTCAGGTGGAGGTTGGGCCCTGCAAGGACGCGATCTATCTCCTGTTCGAGCCCGAAGGAGGGTATAGGGGCGAATCCCTTCAGCTCGAAGGCATGGAGCATCTCCAGGGTGACGGGCCAGTTGTACTGAGGGCCGATGGCCTCGGTGAACGCGGTCTCCTTGGTCAAGCGGTAGGCCTCCTCCAGGTCGCCCTCGAAATAACTGTGGTAGGCAAGCCCCTTCATGACCACATGCATGGCCGCGGCGTTCCCGTTCTCCGAGGCCTCCTTTTTGGCTGACTGGAGGTGTGCGTGGGCATCTTTCCTGCGACCCATGATGATGAGGACGATGCCCAGAAGTGCCTCGTAGAAGCAGCTGTTGCGGTTGCCCTTGATCATGCGCGATCTCCGCCAGTGTGAATCGAGCACGCCGATGGCACGGTGGTGCTGACCCAGCAGGGCGCTGCAGTAGCCGAGCGCGGAGGAAGAGGCGAGGTGCTCGGGGAGAAAGGTCGGCACTGTCTGCCCTGATTTCAGACCGCCCTGCCGCACCACGGGTTCGAAGCTGTCCACCGCCTCCTTGTACTTGCCCTGGAGGTAGTAGTACACGCCGCGGAATTCCGCCGAAATGGCCATGATGTCATCGTCGCCCAGGGCATCCGCCTGGCTCAGCCCGGATCCTATGATCCTGAACCCCTCCGCCGTCTGACCGATCACGTATTTGTAGAGTCCCATGACGAGGTCGCAGCGGGCGAGCGTCCGCAGATCCCCCAGGCGCTCGGCCACCGGGTATGCCTGTTCGAGCAGGGCAGGGATGGCATGGATGTCCCGGATCAGGTTGATCCTGAGACGGCATATCTCGTTGACCGCCCTGAGAAAAAGCCGGGCCCATTCGTGGCTGTCAGTGTTGGGTGAGCTCAGCTTCAGGGCGCTCTCCAGAAATGCCAGGGCCTCGGGCTTGCTGTTCGCCCGGGTCGCCCTCGCGGCCGCTTCTTCGGCGAGCAATGCAGCCTCGTATTCACGGCCCGCCCTCGTGTACAGCGAGACGCGCACGTTCTCGCTGAGGGACTCCTGCAGCTCGAGTTTCCGCATGGCATCGATCAGTCCACCGAGATGTTCTTTCGTGTTGATGCGTGCCAGCTGGCGGGATAGGTCCACGGGGAGGTCATTGACCAGGGTGATGTCTCCTTGCGTGTTGATGGTGACAAGGCCTGCATCGAGCCCTGTACGAAGGAACTCCTGCAGTTCCGAAGGGCTCAACGGTACCAATGCGACGAGAAGGTCTGTTCCTGCCGGTTTGTCGATGGCCTTGAGCAACGCCAGGGCCTGCCAGTCTTTTCTCGTGAGGTCGCGCATGGAGTCTCTCTCTCGGTCCATGTCCATGTACTGCTTGAGGGAGTCGGCGTCAAGACCATATCTGGGCACAAACTGCCGACATATGGGCACTTCGCCGTGGGGTGAAGGAAAAATCATCATTGATATCATAGCAGTGTTTACGGCTCAGACATGGCACAGCTCCTGCTCGATGCTCTCGTATCATCACATGTATCCAAGGAGGACATCGTATGGCAGGAACCGCAGCACTGAAAGGATGGAAGGACGACTACCAGCACAAGCTCGTGACAGCAGAGGAGGCGGCAGCCCAGGTCAAGTCGGGCGACTGGATCATCGTGCCTCCGGTCAACAGCGTACCCATAGACATCCTGAACGCACTGGCCGCCCGCAAGGATGAGATTCAGAAGGTGAAGATCGCCAGCAATCTCATGATCTACCCCTTTGCGTTCCTGGGGGGCGACTATGTCGGCAAGATCACGTACTACACCGGCTACTGCGGCCCGCTGGAGAGGATGTTCATGCCCCAGGGAAACATCGTGCCCTTCCCCATGCACCTTTCAAAGGCCTACATAGCGCTTGACCGCGCCAAGACGCACGACGTGGCCATGATCGAGGTGACCCCTCCCGACGGGCGGGGCTACATGAACTACGGCCCCTGCGGCGTGGCCTACGGAAGGTACGCCACGAAAAGGTGCAGCAAGGTCATCGCCCAGGTGAACAGCAAGACCCCGTGGATCCACGGCTTCGAGAACACGGTCCACGTGAGCGAGGTGGACTTCATCGTCGAAAAGGACCATGACCTGCCCGTCGTGCCCGAGATCGAGATCACGGACGTGGAGAAGAAGATCGGCGAGTTCATCGCAGAACGCATACCGAACGAGGCCACCATCCAGCTCGGCATCGGCGGCATTCCCAATGCCGTTGCCTACTTCCTCCACGAGAAGAAGGACCTGGGCGTACATGCAGAGATCCTCTCCGACGCGGTTGCGGAACTGGGGGAACTCGGGGTGATCACCGGGATGAAGAAGACCATTTTCCGGAACAAGATCGGGGTGGGCGGTCTGATCATAGGCACCAAGAGGCTCCTGGACTTCTGCGACAACAACCCGGCCATCCTGTCCATGCCCATTCAGATAGCGAATCACTACGACACGATCAGGGGTCACGACAACCTGTGCTCCATCAATTCGGCGCTGACCGTGGACCTCACGGGACAGATCGCGTCCGAAACCATCGGCCACTCGCAGTACAGCGCGACCGGCGGCCAGGCGGACTTCGTCCGCGGGGCGATTGCTTCCAGGGGCGGCAAGTCGTTCATCGCCCTGCCGGCAACGGGCAAGAACAAGGACGGCTCCCTCATGTCGAGGATCGTGCTGAACTTCGCCCCTGGCACTGTGGTGACGACCCCGAGGTCGGACGCCATGTACGTCGTCACCGAGTACGGCGTGGCGGACCTCTTCATGAAGTCGATCCCGGACAGGGTCAAGGCCATGATCTCGATCGCGCACCCCGACTTCCGCGAGGACCTGGAAAGGCAGGCGTTTGAGGCGGGGCTCCTGATCCCCGCGACACTGCCGGTGAACGTGTGAGGAAAGGCCTGGACTGCAAAAGAACCGTGAACGGACGTTTTACAAAAGAATTCACTTTTACAGGATGATCATGTATGAAGGAAAGACGTCATTGTCCCTGGATTGCTGTTCAGATAGGGTGCACCGCGTCATGAATACACTGTAGCTCATAAGGAAAGGAGAGTGTTCCATGAATTTTCTGATCCAGCCCAAAAAGTACAAGACCCTCATGGCCGACGAGGGGTCCAAGGCTATCATGGAGAAGACCGTTGCCTTCTTCGAGACCATGGGCAAGGAACGATTGCTCGACGACTACAACAAAAAGCTCTGGTACCGTGAGTTCATCGACTTTCTCGCCAGGGAGCGCATCTTCTCCAAGCTGCTCACCCCCAAGGAGTATGCCGAGGGTGACCCGGACTGCCGCTGGGACACGGCGCGCAACAGCGAGTACTCCGAGCTGCTGGCCTTCTACGGGCTGGGGTACTGGTACTGCTTCCAGGTGACCATTCTGGGCCTCGGCCCGATCTGGATGAGCCCCAACGAGACGGCCAAGAAGAAGGCCGCCAGGCTCCTGCGCGAAGGTGCCATCTTCGCATTCGGACTCTCCGAGCGCACCCACGGCGCGGACATCTACTCCACCGAGACCATGCTGACCCCCAAGGGTGACGGCACCTACGTGGCCAACGGCGAGAAGTACTACATCGGCAACGGCAACGAGGCCGAGATGGTCTCCACCCTGGGCAAGGTCAAGGACGGCACGGACGAATACACCTTCTTCGTGACCAACTACCGCCACAAGGCCTACGAGCTCAAGAAGAACGTCATCTCCCACCAGGAGTACGTGTCCAACTTCGCCCTGCACGACTACCCCATCACCGAGGACGACATCCTCTCGAGGGGCCCCCATGCCTGGGATTCGGCCCTGAACACGGTGAACATCGGCAAGTTCAACATCGGCCCTGCATCCATCGGTGTGGCCGAGCACTGCTTCTACGAGGCGATCACCCATGCCTCCAACCGCATCCTGTACGGCATGCGTGTCACGGACATGCCCCACGTGCGCAAGAACTTCATGGACGCCTGGCTCCGCCTGGTGGCCATGAAGATGTACCAGCGCCGTTCCACCGACTATTTCCGCAACTCCAAGGAGAACGACCGCCGTTACCTGCTCTACAACCCCACGAGCAAGATGAAGGTCACCCTGCAGTCCGAGGACGTCATCAACCTGCTCTGGGATGTCATCGCGGCCAAGGGGTTCGAGAAGGACACCTACTTCCACATGGCAGCGGCCGACATTCGCGGTCCTTCGAAGCTCGAGGGAACGGTGCACGTGAACGTGCAGCTCATCCGCAAGTTCATGAAGAACTACTTCTTCAACCCGGCAGAGTATGAGCCGGTCAAGCCGGACTTTTCCCTGAACGACGACCTGTTCCTCTTCAACCAGGGCCCCACCAAGGGCCTGGGCAAGGTCCAGTTCCACGACTACAAGCCCGTGTTCGAGGCGTTCAAGGGGATGCCGAACGTGGCCACCTTCATCAAGCAGATCGAGATCTTCAAGGAGATGCTCGAAAAGGCAGGTCCGGACAAGATGCAGGACATGGACCCGTCGTGGTCCCTGCCCCTGGGCGAGATGTTCTCCATCGTGGTCTACGGCCAGCTCATCCTCGAGCAGGCCCAGTTCGACAAGGTGGACGGCGATGTCATCAACCAGATCTTCGACTTCATGGTCCGCGACTTCGCCCATTTCGCCCTGCAGATCTACGGCAACCACAACACCACGGACGAGCAGCGCGAGTTCTGCACGAAGATCATGCACATCAAGGCCGCGGCGAACCCGGAGCAGTACAACAAGGTGTGGGAAAAGTACGTGTCGGTGCTCAACGGCGAATACGCCATGAACGAGAAGTAACCTGCTTTGCCCTTCGGACGGCAGAGGGAAAGGGGAGAGCGGAGGCTCTCCCCTTTCCCTGTCAGTGACGGGATCTCCTCTGCGGCAACAGTCTCACCGATAAAAAAGCCCCTCCTCGGCCCTTGATTTTCCCCGTTCAGGTTCTACTTAAACGTCAGCTCACGGTGGCTGGTGCATGGACGGATTTTCCAGGTACCTGGCCGCAGGTGAGAGAAAGGAGGTAGTGCCATGATGACACGCAGAACCCTCGGCCTGATCGGTGTGATGCTCATCCTTGTCGTTGCAGGGCAGATCGCTCCTGTACAGGCCGGTTCGAGAACGATCTACGGAGAACCCAAAAACCTCGGAGACGGGGCCGTGAGGTCCCTGGTGGTCCTGGACGAGCAGGGGGATCCCGTCTCCATCGGGATTGCTCTCAGAAGGGAAGTCTTCTCGAGGCTGTCGGAAGGTGCGGGACCATCGGAGGTGATGCTGGGCATGCCCGATGGGGTCTCCGTCCCCCCGTTCGACCACCTCACGGTCGACTGGAACCCCCGTGGCCATGAGCCACACGGGATCTATGATGTCCCGCATTTCGACTTCCACTTCTACCTGATCCCACCCTCCGAGCGCATGATGATATCCGCCGGGGACGGAGAGCGGTTCGCAAAGGCCCCAGGCAAGGACTATCTGCCCGCGGATTACCAGGCCACGCCCGGCGGAGTCCCCGGGATGGGAGCCCACTGGGTGGACGTGACATCGCCCGAGTTCCACGGCAAGCCGTTCACCACGACATTCATCTATGGCACTTACGACGGGACAGTCACCTTCTATGAACCCATGATGTCATCGGCATTCCTGGAAGGGGTGAAGGAGTTTTCTTCAGAGATCAAACAACCTGCCCGATTCGCCAGGGAAGGGTACCACCCGGTGACCTACCGGGTCATGCACAGGGAAAAGGAAGGGGAATACTGGATACTGCTCGATGGTCTGACCTTGAGACCTTGAACTGACCCGGACCGGTCAGAAGGGGCGACTCCCCGGAATGTATGGGGAATACGCCCCGTGGTCCGGAAAAGATGCATGCCGGATCGGGGTATCGTGACGAGAGGAGGGGTACTCTTTTTCTGTTGCCAACGTGCCGCTGCTGGTATAAACGCACGAACGCACGATGATATATGTGCCCACAACAGGAGAACGAACACGGTGAGCACCCGATACCGTAATGAACGCATCAGGAACGTCGCCATCATCGCCCATGTCGACCATGGCAAGACCACGCTGGTGGACGCCATGTTCAGGCAGAGCGGGGTGTTCCGCGCCGGCCAGGAGGTCCAGACGCGGGTCATGGACAAGCTGGAGCTGGAGCGGGAGCGCGGCATCACCATTGCGGCCAAGAACTGCTCGGTGCTCTGGGACGGGGTCAAGATCAACATCATCGACACCCCGGGCCACGCCGACTTCGGCGGCGAGGTGGAGCGGGCACTGTCCATGGCCGACGGTGCCATCCTCCTGGTCGATGCCTCCGAGGGGCCGCTGCCTCAGACGCGCTTTGTCCTGAAGAAGACCCTGGAGGCCGGGCTCAAGGTCATCGTGGTGATCAACAAGATCGACCGCAGGGACGCCAGGCCCCTTGAGGTTCTCAACGAGGTCTACGACCTGTTCATCGACCTGGGGGCGGACGACGACCAGATCGACTTCCCCTGCCTGTATGCGGTCGGCCGCGATGGAATTGCCATGCGGTCGCTGGACGAAGAAGGGAAGGACCTTCGCTGCCTTTTCGAGGAAGTCCTCGCGAGCGTACCCGCGCCGGCGTACGACCCGGCGGAACCTTTCCAGATGCTGGTGGCCGACCTGGACTACTCGGATTACGTCGGCAGGCTCGCCATCGGCAGGATCTTCCACGGGCAGGTTTGCGCCAGCGACCCGCTGCTCTGCATCAGTGACAGGGGCGAGCACAAGCCGCTCAAGGTCACCAAGCTGCAGTGCTACGAGGGGGTGAGCATCCGCGAAACCGACGCGGCATTTCCAGGCGACATCGTGGTGCTGGCCGGCATCGAGGACGTGAAGATCGGCGACACCATCTGCACCCAGGAGAAGCCGAAGGCCCTCAACCGGATAACCGTGGACGATCCCACCGTGTCCATGCGGATCATGGCCAACAATTCGCCCCTGGCAGGCACCGAGGGCAGCCTCGTGCAGTCCGCGAGGATCCACGAGCGCCTTGTCCGTGAGACCCTGCGCAACGTGGGCATCAGGCTCGAGCTCGCCCCGGAGAGGGACGGCTTCATCATCAATGGCCGCGGTGAGTTCCAGCTCGCCATTCTCATCGAGACCATGCGCCGCGAGGGATTCGAGATGTGCGTGAGCAGGCCGGAAGTGATCTGCGAATACCGCGACGGGGAGGTGCTCGAGCCCATCGAGCACCTCTACATAGACTGCGACGAGGAGTACCTCGGCATCGTCACCCAGAAGCTCTCCATCCGCAAGGGCAGGATGATCAACTACACCGGCCATGGCGCAGGCCGGGTGCGGATCGAGTTCAACATCCCCTCCCGCGGGCTCATCGGCTACCGCGACGAGTTCCTCACCGACACCAAGGGGACGGGCATCATGAGCTCCTACCTGCTGGGCTACGAGGAACACCGCGGAGACTTTCCAAGCCGCTTCACCGGATCCATCGTGGCAGACCGTCGGGGCGTGGCCGTCGCATACGCCCTTTCGAATCTCGAGCCGCGGGGAAGGCTCTTCGTCGTCCCCGGCGACCCTGTCTACGAGGGCATGGTCGTGGGCGAACACAGCAGGGAGAACGACATCGACGTGAACCCCTGCAAGATGAAAAAGCTCACCAACATGCGGGCCGCGGGCCGCGACGACAACATCATGCTCTCGCCCGTGACGCCCATGACCCTGGAGAAGGCCCTGCAGTTCATCCGGGACGACGAGATGGTGGAGGTAACGCCGAAGTCAATACGGCTCCGCAAGACCGAACTTTCGGCCGGGAGACGTCATGACATGAGCATCGCGAGGAAGAAGGCGGCCGGATAGACCGGCACGACCTCCGACCTCCTCTTCGCCGTTCATCATCCTTTCTTTGTCTCGTGGACATGCACGTCCATCTGGGGGAAGGGGATGGATACGCCCTGCTCGTCGAAGCCCTTTTTCACCGCCTCGATGACGTCGAAGTACACGCCCCAGTAGTCGGAACCCTTCACCCAGGACCTGACCTGGAAGACCACGCTGCTGTTGGCAAGCTCCTTGACGAGGATGGCCGGTGCCGGGTCCTTGAGTATCCTCGCGTCTGCGGAGATGACATCCTGAATGCACTTTCTCACCTTGTCGATGTCCTCGCCGTAACTTACCCCGAAATCCAGGTCCACACGCCGGAGTTCCTTGGCGGAGTAGTTGGTGATGTTGTCGCCCATCATCTTGGCGTTCGGGATGATGACCACCTTGTTGTCCAGGGTGTTCAGCGTGGTGGTGAACACCTCGATCTTCTCCACGATACCGGACGCCCCACCGCCGTCGATGTAGTCACCCGCCTTGAACGGCTTGAAGATGATCATGAGGAACCCGGCAGCGAAGTTGGCCAGGGAGCCCTGGAGCGCCAGGCCTATGGCCAGGCCTGCGGCGCCGATGACGGCGATAAACGAGGTGGTCTGTATCCCGAGCTGGGCCAGGGCCGCGATGACCACGAAGGTGAGGAGAGCGATGTAGACCAGGTGTTCGACAAAGGACACGATGGTCGGATCGACCTTCCTCCTGGTGAGGATCCGACCGGTCAGACCCTTGAGCCCGCGGGAGATCCAGCGTCCCACGATGAAGATGACCAGTGCGGCGATGATCTTGAAGCCGTACAACGCCACCCATTCCTGAATCTTCAGCAGCAGATCTTCCATATGTAACCTCCTCTCTGTGCAGGTTCTTGATATTCGTAAAAGAGTGTATGTCCATGGCGGATATGAACTTACGGGCTTTCTCTTACAGTATAAGATAACCGCTTAAATCTATAATGCAATAATCAGCCGGAGAGAAATCACAGATCATTCTCGGGTGATTGACAGGATATTTCCAATGCACTATCAGGAGAGGACCGCTTCGGGGGCAGTACTCAGAAAACCCCTTGAAGGCCGAGAAACAGGAAAGGAAGATGCTTTGAACCTGTATCAGAAATGGTTTCTCGCGAGCCGTCCGTGGTCCTTCACCATGACGGCCATATCCGTGGGCGTCGGCGGCGCCCTGGCGGCCATAGACGGGCC
>JAGOOG010000034.1 GCA_017992605.1 Deltaproteobacteria bacterium | reverse complement strand
CGCTGTCCGCGGTGCAGTTGAAATCGCCCATGAGGATGGACCTGCATTGAATCTCCCGGATGATGTCGCCTATGTAGAGCGCCTGCCTGATCCTGTCGCGGTGGCCCAGCGAGAGGTGCGCCACGGCAAAGGCCACGGACTCCCCCCCGAGGTCGAGATGGGCCACCATGAGCCCCCTCCCGGGTATCTTTCCCGGGAGCTGGTGTCTGGTGATGTCCAGGATCCTGTAGCGGGAGAGGAACCCTATGCTGTTCCTGGCAAAGACGAGCTGCCGGTTGACCTGCTCCGCCCAGTGGTCGAACTCTCCCAGGTGGGCCAGGAGCTTGGTGTGGTTCATGAAGTAGGACCGCAGGCTCCCTGCGTCGGATTCCTGGATGCCCACCACGTCGAAGGACTTCATGAACCTCGACATCTCTCGGAGGTTGGTCATCTTGCACCGGGATGGCAACACGTGTTTCCAGAGGTTCCTCAGGCGTTCGGACGATCGCGATGCCCTGATGCATACATGCGTGTTGTAGCTGAGAATTCTCAAGGGCTTCGCTGTCTTCATCGCTGTCAGTTTCTCCACACTCGTATCCCTGGTGGTTTCACTACCGGTGCGTCCCCTCCATTGCACAAGCCGGAGATCTTTGCAAGGGCCAGTATGCCCCCTCGTTCCTGAACATGCCGATTTTCTCTGGTGCAACGGGGTTGAGTGCAGTACAATGCCCCGTGGGTATGCCATGGATCCATGGCGGGAGGGACCGGCATGAAGAACTCCATGAAGTGGGCCTTCGGAATTCTGGGCGTCTTCATCGTCTTTGCAGGCGCCGCCTTCACCTTCCTCATAACCCAGGTCGCCCCCGTGGGGTCGGCATACGCGGCGAAGCGGCTGTGCTCCTGTGTGTTCATCTCGAAGCGTACACCCGACTCGGTTCTGCAGGAGGAACTCGGCAGGTATGGTTATGTCGGCACTTCCATAGATCACGAGCGCAAGACCGTTACCGGCTCGATTCTTGGCCTGGCGAAACGCACCGCCGTCTACCGGGAAGGCCTCGGGTGTACCCTGGCCGTGGGTGCCGGGGAGATCGAGCTGAGGCAGCAGACCATGGGGTATGACCCGACGAGGCCCGACACGAAGAACCTCCCCTGGCCCACCGGTGACCTCGCGGAAAACAGACCTCTGCCCCCCTTCGTCGACCGGGAGAGGATCAGCCGTGCTGTCGAGCAGGCCTTCACCGAACCCGACCCTGAGAAGCCCCGTCGGACCCGGGCGATCGTCGTGCTCTACGACGGGAGAATCGTGGCCGAACGCTATGCGCCCGGGTTCACGAAGGATACCCCCCAGCTCGGCTGGTCCATGACCAAGAGCGTGATCAACGCCCTGACCGGCATCCTCGTCGGGCAAGGAAAGCTCTCGCTCCATGACCCAGCCCCGGTCCCCGAGTGGCGCGCGGCAGGGGACCCCCGCGGGGCCATCACCCTCGACCAGCTCCTGCGCATGAGCAGCGGGCTCACGTTCGAGGAGGACTACGCGGACCCGCTCTCGGACGCGGTTCAGATGCTCTTTTCAAAACCCGATGCCGGTGCGTACGCCGCGGCCATGAGCCTTCAGGTCGCCCCGGACACGCGGTGGCAGTACTCCAGCGGCACCACGAACATCGTCTCGCGTATCATACGCCAGGTCTTGGAGAGCATGGGCGAAGACCCCCTCTCCTTTCCCCGTAAAGCGCTGTTCGACCGCATCGGCATGACGAGTGCCGTGATGGAGCCCGACCCGTCGGGGACCTTTGTCGGTTCGTCCTTCATGTATGCCACTGCACGGGACTGGGCCCGCTTCGGCCTGCTCTGCGCCAACGACGGGGTATGGAACGGGGTCCGGATCCTTCCCGAAGGCTGGATGAGATACAGCATCACGCCCACCCCGGGGGCGCCGCGCAGGGAATACGGTGCTCATTTCTGGCTCAATGCCGGCAATGCGCAGAACCCCGAGGACCGCTGGATGCCCAAGGCACCGGCCGACATGTATTCCGCTGCAGGCTTCGAGGGCCAGTACGTCTCGATCGTCCCGTCACAGAAGCTCGTGATCGTGCGCCTCGGCCTGAGCGACCCGAAGGAAAACTGGGACCACGGTCAGTTCATTGCGCAGATCGTTGATGCCGTGTCAGGAGCGGAGACGAGGAGCAGCCAGTGATCGTGGCCGCAACCGTGAGGAGGTGAGAATAGTCCATGGCGACAGAAGAAGCACCGAAGGTCGGGAACGGGGCCCGGTCGAAATGGCCTCGGAGGCTGGGCATCGCGGGGATCATCCTGGTCGTGGTGATCCTGCTCGGCGCGTGGTGGATAAAGTCCAACCTCTACGCCAGTCCTTTCCATCCCACAAAACTGGATGAGAAGGAGCAACAGGTGCTCGACGAGAAGCTCGACCGTCTCGAGCGGGGCATCCAGGAAGACGCTCCGTCATCCCGGGAAAGCACCACCACCTCGAACGGGGCAAGACTCGAGCCGGAGCCCTACCGGGAGGATCCCGCCAGGCGCAGGATCACCATTTCCGAGAGAGAACTTAATTCGCTCATAGCCAAGGACGAGGAGACGGCCCGGCGGGTCGCCGTAGACCTGTCTGATGACATGATCAGCGTGAAGCTGCTCATACCCGTGGACGAGGAGTTCCCCCTTCTCGGCGGCAAGACGCTGCGGCTGAACTGCGGAATCACGCTGGACTATGAGGCGGGGAAACCCGTTGTCGCCCTTCGCGGGGTAAGCATCGGCGGGGTTCCCATCCCGAACGCATGGCTGGGCAACATCAAGCATGTAGACCTGGTCCAGGAATTCGGGGGAAGAGGCGGGTTCTGGGACACCTTCTCCGAGGGGGTGGAAGACCTCAAGGTGTCTGACGGTTCCTTGTTCGTGAAACTGAAGGAGTGACCAGGTCAATGTGGCGCCTGCCGCCCGTCAAGGATTGCCTCGTTCCTTTCTGCGTGCTCGACCATGGTGGGCCTCCTGTTGGGAGCTGGACCCTGACTCTCTGTCCGGAGGCATCCGTGCGAAGCATGAGAGAGACGCGTTTGTCTTTGGATCAATGGGGCTTATAATGTACATAAACACATGAATTCCCGAAACAACAAAGGAACAGCTCCAGGAACGATGAGTTACAGCCCGGAGGGGGCGACCCTGCAGATCCACCTGAAAGGATCCTGGACCATCGGCCAAGATCTGCCCTCCGCACGGGAGGTGACCGACCATGTCGCTGCCAGGCCTGGCACGGGACGCATAACCTTCGATCATTCGGGGCTCACCGACTGGGACAGCGGCCTCCTGACCTTCCTGGTGAGCCTGCAGAACAGGTGTGCAGCAAGCGATCTCGAGGTGGACATCAATGGCCTGCCGCAGGGCGTGATCCGCCTGCTGAGCTTGGCCAGGGAGTTCAAGGAACTCGAGGAACCGCTCGATCGAAAGACACCGGAGACATTCCTTGCCGCTGTGGGATCCAGGGCCATCGGATCGGTGCGGTACTTCACCGGCGTGCTCGAGTTCATTGGTGAAGCCTCCGTCGCCCTCACCAGGCTCGTGAGGGGAAGGGCCCGCTTCCGCAGGTCCGATCTGGGGCTCCTCTTTTCTGAGTGCGGCGCCCAGGCCCTGCCCATCGTCTCGCTCATCAGCATACTTGTAGGCCTCATCCTGGCCTTCGTCGGGGTGGTTCAGCTCAGGATGTTCGGGGCCCAGATCTACATCGCCAACCTCGTGGGCATCGCCATGGCCCGCGAGATGGGTGCCATGATGACCGCCATCATCATGATGGGGCGAACCGGCGCCGCGTTTGCCACGCAGCTCGGCACCATGGAGGTGAACGAGGAGATCGACGCGCTCAAGACCCTGGGCATCTCGCCCATGGAGTTCCTGGTCATGCCTCGCATGCTCGCCCTTGTCCTGATGATGCCGCTGCTCACCGTCTATGCGGACCTGGTGGGGATCCTCGGGGGTGCCATGGTGGGCGTGGGCATGTTCGACCTGTCCTCCCAGCAGTACTGGGAACAGACGGTCAAGGCGGTGAACCTCAACCATTTCACCATCGGGGTTGCCAAGAGCGCAGTCTTCGCCGTACTCATCGCGGCATCGGGCTGCTTCCACGGCATGCACTCCGAGAGGAGCGCCTCGGCGGTCGGCTACGCCGCCACCAGGGCGGTGGTTGTCGGGATCGTGCTCATCGTGGTGACGGACGGGATCTTCGCCGTCATCACGAGTACCCTGGGGATCTGAGCCATGCCGCCTGAGGAACGGGACTTGCGGATGAATGATGCGCACATCGCGGTGCGCGATGTCACGCTTGCGTACGACAGTTACCTCGTGCTGAAGGACCTCACCTTCACCATCGAACGGGGCGACATCTTCATCATCATGGGCGGCAACGGGTGCGGCAAGAGCACCCTGCTCAAGATCATGATCGGGCTGAAGGAGCCGGCCTCGGGCAAGGTCTTCTACGACGGCGTCAGCTTCTGGGATGCAGACCCCACCGAACGCAACGCCATCCTCAAGCGCGTCGGCATCCTCTATCAGAGAAACGCCCTGTGGAGTTCCATGACCCTGGAGGAGAACATCTCCCTGCCCCTGGAGGAATACACGGACCTCGGCCCCAGGCAGATAAAGGAGATCGTGAACCTCAAGCTTTCCCTGGTGGGTCTCACCGGCTTCGAGGACCACTATCCTTCGGAACTCAGCGGGGGAATGCAGAAAAGGGCGGCCCTGGCCCGGGCCATGGCGCTCGATCCGGAGATCCTGTTCTTCGACGAGCCTTCGGCGGGGCTCGACCCCATCAATGCCCGCCTCCTCGATGACCTGATCGTCGAGCTGAGCGACAGCCTGAAGACCACGGTGGTGGTCATCACCCATGACCTGGCCAGCATCTTCGCAGTGGGAACCCGTTCGATCCTGCTCGACCCCGAGACCAAGACCATCCTCGCCTCGGGGAATCCCCGCAGGCTCCTCGAAGAGTCCCGGGACCCCAAGGTCCTGACGTTCCTGACGCGAGGGCAGACCGACGCGGACAGGAGCTCCATTGCACGTTGTTTCTCGGGATACCTCTACAAAGATGGAAAAAAGGATGTTCACCCATGACCAGAAAACCGAGCAAGACCCTCATCGGCATGTTCGTACTCGGCGCCATTGCCCTCATCGCGGCAGGCGTCACGACCTTCGGCGCCGGGAAATACCTCTCCCGGCAGCCCACCTTCGTCATGTTCTTCGAGGGATCGGTCAAGGGGCTCAACGTGGGGTCCCCCGTGGTGTTCAAGGGCGTGAAGGTGGGCCGGGTATCGGACATCAGCCTCCTGTACAACCAGGACACGCAGTCGGTCCAGATTCCCGTCCTGGTGGAGATAGACCCCCACACCATCATCAGGGAAAAGGGGTGGACCAACCCGAAGGACTTCATCAACCTCCTCATCGGCCAGGGACTTCGAGCGCAGCTCCAGCTGCAGAACCTCCTGACAGGCCAGCTCCTCATCGAACTCGATTTCCACCCGGACAAACCCTCGAGGCTCGTCAGGTCAGAGGCCCGTTATCCCGAGATCCCCACCATTCCTTCCAGCCTGGAGCAGCTGAGCAAGACCATCGAGAAGATCCCCATGGAAGAGCTCGTGACGAAGCTCATATCGGCCATAGAAGGCGTGGAGAAGGCCGTGACGTCTCCGGAGCTCACCGAGAGCATCCGTTCGCTGAACCTCGCCCTCAACGATGTCCGGTCGCTCGTCAAGAACCTCGACGGCACCATCGGGCCGCTGTCGTCAGACATCATGGCCACCCTGGAAGACACACGGAATCTGGTCCGGGACTTCGGCAGGCACGCCGAGTCTCTGCAGGAGAGCATCGACCGGGCATCGGACGCCACACGCAAGGCCATGGAGCAGGCGGAGAAGACGTTCGGCGCACTGGAGCACGCGTCCGCAGCGGACTCTCCGGTGATGTTTCAGCTCTCCCGGACCCTGGACGAGATATCCGCAACGGCCGATTCGATACGCGCCCTGTCCGACTACCTCAACAGACACCCCGAGGCCATGCTGCGGGGCAAAGGCGAATGAGGAGGAAACCTCGAACCATGACCATGTCACGCCATCTTACGGTAGTTCTGCTCTGCACGGCCATGCTGCTTTTGAACGGATGTGCATCGACAGGGCCCACGAGGTTCTACCTCCTGAGTCCCATCGGCGGCGACCATGCCGGGGGATGCCCTGACGGCCGCACTCTCAGCTTGGGTGTAGGTCCCATCGAGGTGCCCAGATACCTCGACCGGCCCCAGATCATGACCCGGATTAGCCCCAACGAGATAGCTCTCGCTGAATTCGACCTCTGGGCCGAGCCCCTGAAGGAAGGCATCCCCCGGATACTGGCCCGGAATCTGCAGGCACAGGCCTGCGCCAGGGTCGAGGCCGATGCCTGGAAGAGACCGAACAGGGTCGATTACATGCTCGTTGCGGTGATAAACCGCCTCGACGGGGTCCTCGGGGAAAGCGCCGTCCTCGATGTGAAGTGGATCGTCACAGACGAACGGAGCAAAGAGACGGTCCTGTCTAAGACCTCGACGTACACCGAGACTGTCGCGACCCGGGACTACCGGTCGCTGGCCGCCTCCTACAGCAGCCTCGTTGCGGCGTTCAGCAGGGACGTGGCTGAATCCCTTGCGTCTCTCTCATCAGGTATGGGCGGCCCAGAGGAATAGACCGAGCCGCGGCTCTATTGTTCTGAAATACTGTAACCTTCAACACGCTCAATCGTTTAAGGCATAGGTTATCAGGGGTGGCTCCTCTATGTTCGAACAGATAAAAAGCAAGCTCTTCTCCTATCTCATGCGTATGAGCGACGATTATGACCTGTCGAGGGACATCCTCCAGGAGACCTGCTTGAGGTACCTGGAGCATTATTCAGGCAAAGAGGCGTCACCTTCACTGATCTTCACCATTGCACGGAACATTTTCATAGACCACATGAGAAAGAAGAGCCGGGGCGCCCCCTTCGAAGGGGACCACCGGGACAGTGCACCCGATGCGCGTCACCGGGTGCTCGTCCGGGAGCAGTACACGCGTGTTCTCGATGCCATGCAGCACCTGGCCGAAGATGAACGGGAGCTTCTGTCTCTTGTGGTCAGCAGCGACCTGTCATACCGGCAAATCGCGGAGATCGTTGGCATCAGCGAAGCGAACGTGAAGGTAAAGGTGCACCGGGCACGGTGCAGGATAAAAGAGATCCTGCAGGGAGGCGAAGATGAGAGACGAACTGATAAGCTTGTTCATTGATGACGAACTCGGCCTGGATGAAAAGACGGACTTTGTGGAGCTCATCCACACCTGCAGGTCGTTCAAGGATCAAACCGTGGGGTTTCTCCGCCTGGAGCAGGAGTTGCGCTCCGATGTGGCGGAAAAGGTCCCCGAGGTTGCAGTACCGAC
This sequence comes from Deltaproteobacteria bacterium, assembly GCA_017992605.1. Classification (GTDB taxonomy): domain Bacteria; phylum Desulfobacterota; class Desulfomonilia; order UBA1062; family UBA1062; genus MWEI01. The sequence goes on along the minus strand of JAGOOG010000034.1, from coordinate 7,115 downwards.
ATTCAAGCCTTCCCCTGCGCGGGGCAGACACCCCCTGTACCTGGCCGCAGCAGCCGCGGTGGCGGCGGTCGTCCTGGCCGTGCTGTTCTGGCCTGCCCAGCAGACCGTCAACCAGGCAGCCACTCAGGAGTCATACCGGTTCGTCATGTACTATCCTGGCACGACACAGGCCGAGATAACCGGAGACTTCACGGGGTGGAAACGGGTGTCGATGGAGCGAATCGGATCGAGCGGATACTGGGAGATAACCCTTGGCCTCCAGCCCGGTGAACACCGGTATGTCTTTATCGTCGATGGGCGGCAGCGCCTTGTCGACCCCACGGTCATGACCAGGGAACAGGACGATTTCGGCGGTGAGAATTCCATCCTCGTGACCGGGGGCAATGCGTGAGGCTGGTTACCGGAGTGATTGTTGGTCTCTTAATAATCCTTGCTGGGTGTTCCCATCATGATCTCCGTACCGATGGGGCTATCGTCATCCTGACCCTAGAGATACCAAATGCCCGAAGCGTTCAGTTCGCTTCATCGCTGGATGGCTTCGAGCCGCATCAGGCAAAGCTCATAGGTGGATCCATATGGGAAATGAGCGTCCCTGCAGGCTCGACATTCAGTTACTTCTACCTAGTGGATGGCGAGGTGTACGTGCCAGAGTGCAGGTTCTCGGAACCAGACGGATTCGGGTCGAGGAACTGTATTTATATGCAGGGCATGTAACCTTGTGCCGCTCACCGCGTTGTAAGCTTTGTCAACACAGGAAGGAGGAACCTATGAAGAAGGCAATCGGCATGATCGCGGTATTACTCTTTACGGCGACCCTTGCCCGGGCCGACGTTGTTGATGACGGGCTCGGCGACAAAGCGACACTGCAGGTTCGGACGAGCACCCGGGAGATGATCAGGCTCGGGGTAACGGAAGGCGAGGCCATCAAGCTCACCAGGCAGATGCTGCAGAACAGGTATCAGGAGCAGGAGATCCTTGCCGCGCACAAGGTCATCAAAGAGATGGTCCGGGAGGGCCTGCCAGGCAAACCCGCTGCAGACAAGGCCTTTGAAGGCATGGCCAAGAAAGTGAGCGCCCAGAACACGATTCAGGCCATGGAACGGACAAGGACGAGGTATGCATTTGCCTACCGTCAGGCCAGGGCCATAGGAGAACAGACCGATACAGATGCAACCCTGGGCAACACCATAGCCGAGGGTATGGCAGCCGGCATGACCGAGGGGGATGTGGATACGATAAAACTGAAGCTCCAGACCCGGCAGCGCACCATGACCCGCGACCAGCTCCATCAGCTTTCCCGGGAGAGTTTCATGGCGGCACGCGAGATGACACGGAGAGGCGCCGGGGGCAAGGCCGCATCCGAGGTTGTCTGCCAGGCTCTTGATCGCTCGTGGGGCACGCCTGAGATGACACGGCTGAGGCTCACCTTCATGCAGCAGGCCCGGCTCGAAAACCCTGCCGGCCTCGCGGCACGGTATACCAACCAGATCAGGAATGGGGTGAACTCGGAGGGCCTTGGAAAGGCAGGAGCAGGTTCAGGGAACCAGGGCTCCATGAGCGGCTCCGGCCAGCAGGGAAGTGGTGGATCCGGATCTGGTGGCGGCTCAGGCTCAGGTGAGGGTGGAAGCGGATCTTCCGGAGGCAGTGGAGGTTCATCCGGTGGAAGCGGCAGCGGTGGGTCCTCGGGATCTGGATCAGGATCGGGAAGCGGTTCGGGTTCTGGTGACGGTGGAAGCTCAGGCAGGGGAGGTCATGGCAAGAACTGAGGACAGAAGAAAGTATCTCACCGTTTACAGACACAGGGAGTTATAAGGAGGAGATTATGGCACGAAAAGTACAATCGTTCGGTTGGGTCTGTTGTCTCGTTGTCGTCATCCCGGTTGCTTTCTTGTGCGCGCCTGCACCATCCCATGGGTTTGACATTTCTACTCAGGTGTCGCCCAGCACGCTCAACATCCAGAGCAAAGGCGAGGTGGTGACCGTACACACTGACATCCCCTACAGCAGCGTCGTGGGTGGGACGGTGATATTGAATGGTATTCCCATAAGCTGGTGGAAGGCAGACAACCAGGGGAATTTCGTCGCCAAGTTTGATATGAGCGATGTCAAGGCGCTCGCCGAAGCAGGTCTATTAGAGGTCCCGGGCGAAAACGTGCTGACACTCACAGGTTATACGATCTATGATGAAGAATTCACGGGCACGCAAACGATAGTCGTCATAGACGTACAGCCTGCCGGATCCGGTGGCAAATAGCAGCGAACACAGCCGGCAGCGGGTGGACGTGAAACAGCACTGAAGATGATCTTCAGGCGAGCACGACCAGGTGAAAGGGCGGGGTCATGGAGATCCGCCCTTTCTCACCCCATCAACTCGTCTTTCATGGTCCTCACGCCGCAAGAGTGACACCATGGGCTCATCAACGATTTCGTCTGTTCTCGGTTACGGCCTGAGCTCGAAATGTTTTAACAGCTCATAACATGAAAGATCCACTAGACCAGCATCACGATCCTTGCGAAGACCGGGGCTTGACAGCCTCTATGGTTGCCGAAAGGACGTAATCCTCGACCTTGCTTCCCGGCATCCAGTCTTGAATAAACATCTTGCTCTCAGCTTTCGGTGTTATCCGAATGTTCTCAAAGCCGGTTCGAAGGAGCATCGATTCATGTTCCTGGATCGATGAGGCTCCTGCTATGCACCCGACATGGAGAGCCAGGTCATTTCTCATGTCATCAGGCAGTTCGGCCGTCGATACTATGTCGGATATAGCCAGGCGACCCCCCGGCTTCAGGACACGGAAGGCCTCCTGGAAAACCCGTTCCTTCTCAAGAGAAAGGTTGATCACGCAATTCGATATGACGACATCAACAATGCCATCGGCAACCGGAAGATTCTCCAGCTCACCCAGCCGGAAATCCACGTTTAGGAAGCCCCCTTGCTCGGCATTCTCACGGGACCTGGTGATCATCTCAGGGGTCATGTCAATGCCTATCACTTGCCCCTTATCACCTACGGAACGTGCCGCAAGGAAACAGTCGAAGCCCCCGCCGCTGCCGAGGTCGAGCACTGTTTCACCGGGCTGGAGGGACGCTATGGTTTGGGGGTTCCCACACCCGAGCACCAGGTTCGATCCATCCGGGACATCGGCAAAATCCTTGCTCGAATATCCCAATCCGAGCGAAATATCCGTCAGTGGGGCTTCCCCGGGTTTCCCGCAACAAGATGAGGGTGAGCAACAGCAACTGGTGGTTCCCTCTTGTGCAACCTTCCCGTAGTTCTCGCGGACTGCTCTGCGTATTTCATCGTGCCTGCGTTTGGCCATGATGGTTCCTTCTCGTCAGTGATCTATGCGTATCATGTAACCTGAATGCAGATATACAATACCTTGTCATGTCCATCATGAGAATCGAGTACGTATATTTGTAATCAACATCCTCTCAATTTCAGAGTGTTGTTTGCATCGATAAATCGAAGGTTCTCCTGCCCCTGGAATAACCTTTACTTACACAAAAAAGAAACGGTTGTTAAGAACGAAAGAAACCGAAGAGTCCAACCCATTCGCATTGGTCTCAGGTTGTTGAACAGTTATTCATATAATCATTCTTCGCCGGGGTAGTTACCAGCAGTCTCAAGATACACAACCACCTTTTAAGATGCCATGCCATATCACTGACTTGACAAGCACTTTACAATCTACTATTGAAAATGATATGCAACAATATTTCATAAAAGCTGCATGCTCGACCTGCTCTTCAAAGGGCACATGTTTTGACAGACTAGCTTCAGTACTGGCATCTAGCGGCGGCAGGCTGACAAAAGAACGACTCTCATTATTGCGAATAGTTTGCGATATAGACAGGCACTTCCATCCTTACCACGTCCTCGATCTCCTCAGGGAACAGGGGTACACCATGTCCCTGACCACCGTGTACCGGAACCTCTCCCTGCTCATTCAGGCCGGCATCATCCGCAGAACCAGCGTCAACGATGAGAGCGGCATCGGGGGGACACGGTACGAGCATATCTGGGACCACGAACATCACGATCATCTCGTGTGCTCACGATGCGGCAGGACCATCGAGTTTTCCTACCCCGCCATCGAGGTCCTCCAGGAAGCTGTGGCAAAGGAACACGGATTCACCCTGGAAAGCCACCACCTCGAGCTCACCGGCATCTGCTCCGCATGCCGATCCAAGGATTCTGCAGGGGGTGATGCTTGAAGCCCCCGGCACACATGAAGAAGACCATCAGCGATCTACAGAGGGACAAGCCCGTGACTCTCCTGGACATGAAAGAAGGCGAAACAGCGTCCATACTGCGCATCAGCGGCGGCAGGCACCTCAGGGCCCGCATGGCAGGCCTGGGCATCCGCGAAGGCACGTGCCTGCGGCTCATCAGTGCAGCTCCCTTTTCCGGCCCCCTGCTCGTCGAGGACACGGCATCGGGTGCCAGGGTCATGATCGGCCGCGGCATGGCGGCATCCGTGGAGGTGTGCGATCAGACCCCGTCGTGACGAGCTCGTCATCGCGTTGGCCGGCCAGCCCAATTGCGGCAAGTCGACCATCTTCAACGCGGTGGCCGGATTCAAGGTGAACACAGGCAATTTTTCCGGCACCACGGTCTCCTTCACCGAGACACGGGTGTACCTCGGGGGAAGGACCGTCAGGCTCATCGACCTGCCCGGGACGTACTCCATATCCTCCCACGACCTCGCCGAGAAGGAGGCGCGGGATTTCCTGCTCTCCGGCAATGTGGACGTGATCATCAACGTGCTCGATTCCTCCATCCTGGGCCGTTCGCTGGAACTCACAATACAGCTTCTCGAGATGAACATCCCCATGGTCATGGCACTCAACATGTACGACGAGTCGAAGGAAAAGGGCATCGACATTGACCTCGAACTCCTGAACGCGCTCACCGGGGTGGAGGCCTACCCGGTCATCGCCGTGGAGGGCACCGGGGTGCGGGACCTCTTCGAGGCCGCCCTGAGGGTGGCCAAGGAGCAGTTCAGGCCGGTTCAGCCCGTGTACGACCGGGACGTGGAAGAGTGCATCGCACAGATCAGCCACAGGTATCCGGACGCGATCAGAGAAGCCCTGGACATCGACGAGCGGTTCGTGATCATCAGGCTCCTGGAGATGGACGAAGAGTTCGAGCACACGGTCTGGAAGATCGACCGCGATTTTCTCCAGTTCGTCATAGAGAAGCGGCGATCCCTTGCAGAGATTCACAACTGGCCCGAGGCGGGCGTGTTCGCATCACACCGCCATGCCATCGTGTTCGATCTCTTCGAGCAGGTGGCCCGGGTGACCCGCAAAACCGGCCTGAGCTTCAGGGAGCGTATCGACCGCTTCATCATCAACCCGGTCGGTGGCCTGGTGGCCATCGTGGGCCTGCTGTTCTTCATGTTCTTCGTGTCGTTCCTGCTCGGCGACATCATCGCGGGCCTCATCGAGGCGCCGCTGGACGCGATAGGACAGAAGCTCGTCGGCATGACTGACGGGATCGCGGCCGTGGCCATCTCCGGGCTGTACGACGGCGTCGTGGCTGGCGTGGGAATCGTGCTTCCCTACCTGCTCCCGCTCCTCGTCCTCATGGCAATCCTGGAGGACTCGGGGCTGCTGCCGCGCATCGCCTTCATGGTTGACGGCATCCTCCACCGGTTCGGGCTGCACGGCAAGTCCGCCATCCCCATCATCCTGGGCTACGGGTGCAACGTGCCGGCCATCATGGCTGCCCGGAACATGGAGTACGAACGCGACCGCGTCATCACCATGCTCATCGTTCCCTTCATCGCCTGCTCGGCCAGGACCGTCATCATCCTTGCCCTGGCGGGCAAGTACCTGGGCGCAGCCGTCACCACGGCCATCTATGCAGGGAACATCCTCATCGCGCTGACCGTGTCGTTTTTCCTGTCCAGGCTTCAGGCCGACCCCTCACCCGGCATCATCATGGATGTCCCTCCCCTGAGGAGACCCTACCCGGGTCTGGTCGCGAAGAAGGTGTGGTGGCGCCTGAACGAGTTCCTCACCTTCGCCTGGCCGGTCATCGCGATCTCGAGCCTGGTCCTGGCCTTCCTCGCGCACGTTGGTATAGACAGGGTGGTCAACGGCATCCTGGCCCCCATCACCACGGGTATCCTGAACCTGCCCGACGCCACCGGGATCACGCTGTTCCTGGGCATCTTCCGCAAGGAACTGACCCTGCTCATGCTGAACCAGGCCCTGGGTACCGGTGATGTGGCCACGATCCTCTCCTCTGCCCAGATCCTGGTGCTCGTTGTCTTTACGGTCCTGTACATCCCCTGCATCGCCACCATCTCGACGCTCTGGAAGGAGGGCGGGTGGAAGGTGGCCCTGTATTCCGTAATGCTGAACACGACCATCGCGCTCGTTGTCGCAGGTGGTCTGGCACATGCCCTGAAGGTGTTCTGAACGATGCCCCGCTATTTCATGTCCCACTTCAGGAAGGCATACGGCGCGAAACGAATGGGGTCGACCTCGGCGACCACCCTGCCCCCCAGCATGGAGTTGTCGCCCTTGGTGTACATGGCCCCGAGCGTCCTCACCACCTCTACCTCTGACCAGGGGTCGTAGGGGGAATCCCGCAGGGTGATCTCGGCCTCGATGGCCGCCCTGAGTCCCTCGTCGTTGCACTTTCCCGTGAGGCTCGCCCTGATCTCCATGAACCGGACGCCGCGGCGCTCGGTCCAGCCGTGGACGGCATCGCCGTCGATGCTGTAATGGATGTCCGCCATCTTCTTGGGGAAGCCGAAGACCTCCCGGCCCCCGGCCATGGCCATGTCGCTTGTCACAGGCATGGCGAGGCAGTAGCTGCCCTCCTCGCCCTGGTATTTGACCCTTATGAACAGGGCGGTCTCCCGATAGACGGCTTCGAAATTGGTCGCCGGATACCAGGCCACGAAGGCCATGGCTATGGGCAGGTCCGCAGGTTCCAGCGGAGCGGGAACAAGCCGGGCGACTATCTCCGGTTTCGTCTCCCAGAAGACCGTGAGCATCTCGGCGTCATAGAAGTCTGCGGTGGCCCGAGCGCCGGCCATGATCTGTTCGAAGGTTTTCACGAACCCCATGGGAATATCCTCCACCGGCATATTTTT
>JAGOOG010000060.1 GCA_017992605.1 Deltaproteobacteria bacterium | reverse complement strand
ATCTTCGCACACCCGGAAACCTTCGGCAGCGCGATCTTCGGCTTCGGCCAGTCCATGGGGGCCTACACCCTGGCCCGGATACTGCCGGAATTCCCCAAGCTGTCCGGCGCCATCATGGAGGCCGGCCTGCACTCGTTCCATGCCCTGTTCTGCGAGGCATACCCTGCCATCGAGTGCACCGTGCCGAGCGAGGGGTATTCGGCCCTGGACACGCTGCCGGCGAGCACGGTGCCCAAGCTCTTCATACACGGCACCGCCGACGGCGTGGTGCCGTATTCACATTCCATAGAGATGCACGAAAAGGCCGCAGGGCCCAAGGAACTCATGATCCTCGACGGCGTCGGGCACATCGATGCCTTCGTCTCTCGGCACACCCTCGCGTACCGGGAGAAGATCATGGAGTTCGTCAGGACCAACAGCTGATATCTCACACTGCGGTGTGAGTTGTTTGTTCATGCAGCATCAAGGTAGCGCCATCCCGAGAGGGGGAAGAGGGTAAGGGGAGGTTCTAGGAGCGGGGGGCTTTCGGCCCCCCGCTCTGTTTACAGTTTTCCTCAGCCTGCGGCCCTGGCCTTGACCTTTTCCGGCCCTGAGACCTCGGTACTGAAGACGAGCTCGTCGTTCTTCACGTCCACCCTCACCTGCGTGCCCTCCACCACGTCTCCGGCTATGATGGCCCTTCCCAGCTTGGTCTCCAGTTCCCGCTGGATGAACCTCTTGAGCGGCCTGGCGCCGTAGACCGGGTCGAACCCCTCGCGGGTGATGAAGTCCTTGGCCGGCTCGCTCAGGGAGAAGCCAATCTGCCGTTCGGCGAGGCGCTTGGCGATCTCTTCGGTGAGCAGCACCACGATCTGCTTGATCTCGTCCATGGTCAGTGCCTTGAAGAGCACGATGTCGTCCACCCGGTTCAGGAACTCGGGCCTGAAGTGCATGCGCATCTCGGCCAGTACCGCATCGCGGGCCTTCTCGGTGATCTCGCCGTCTTTCGTGACGCCCTCGATGAGGTCGGCCGACCCGATGTTGCTCGTCATGATGATGACCGTGTTCTTGAAGTTCACGGTCCTCCCGTGGGAGTCGGTGGCCCGGCCGTCGTCCAGGATCTGGAGCAGCACGTTGAACACGTCGTGGTGGGCCTTCTCGATCTCGTCGAAGAGCACTACCGAGTAGGGTTTGCGTCTGACCGCCTCGGTGAGCTGACCGCCCTCCTCGTATCCCACGTAGCCCGGCGGCGAGCCGATGAGGCGGCTCACGGTGTGCTTCTCCATGTACTCGCTCATGTCGATGCGGACCATGTTCTCTTCCGTGTCGAAGAGCGCCTCGGCCAGGGCCTTGGCAAGCTCGGTCTTGCCCACGCCCGTGGGCCCCAGGAAGATGAACGAGCCGATGGGCCGCTTGGGGTCCTTGATGCCGGCGCGTGCCCGGATGACCGCGTCCGCCACGGCCTGCACCGCCTCGTCCTGGCCGATGATCCGCCTGTGCAGGATGGCATCGAGCCGGAGCAGCTTCTCCTTTTCGCCCTCCACGAGGCGGGACACCGGGATGCCGGTCCAGCGCGACACGATGTCGGCGATGACGTCTTCGGTGACGCTTTCCCTCAGGAGCTTCGTCTCCGTGGTCCCCTCGGTCTTCTCGGCGTCGGCCAGCTGCTTTTCCAGCTGCGGGAGCCTGCCGTGGCGGAGCTCGGCGGCCCTGTTCAGGTCGTAGTCGCGCTCGGCGAGAGCGATGAGCCGCTTGGTCTCCTCTATCTCCTCCCTGAGACCGGTGACCCTGTGGATGGATTCCTTCTCCCTCTCCCACCGGGCCCGCATGGTGTCGGCCTGTTCCTCGAGATCGGCCAGCTCGGCCCTGAGCTCCTCCAGGCGGGTGTGGCTCGCCTTGTCCTTCTCCTTCTTGAGGGCCGCCTCCTCGATCTGGAGCTGCATGATCTTGCGGGTCACGGAGTCGAGCTCGCTCGGCATGGAGTCGATCTCGGTGCGTATCATGGCGCTGGCCTCGTCCACCAGGTCGATGGCCTTGTCCGGCAGGAACCGGTCGGAGATGTAGCGGTTCGACAGGATGGATGCCGCCACCAGGGAGCTGTCCTGGATCTTGACCCCGTGGTGCACCTCGAAGCGCTCCTTGAGGCCGCGCAGGATGGAGATGGTGTCCTCCACCGTGGGCGGATCCACGGTCACGGGCTGGAACCGCCGCTCCAGGGCCTTGTCCTTCTCCACGTACGTGCGGTACTCGTCGAGCGTGGTGGCGCCGATGCAGTGGAGTTCACCCCGGGCCAGCATGGGCTTGAGCATGTTGCCCGCGTCCATGGAACCTTCCGCCCTGCCCGCACCCACGATGTTGTGCATCTCGTCGATGAAGAGCAGGATCCTTCCCTCGCTGGCCTTGACCTCGTTCAGGACCGCCTTGAGCCGCTCCTCGAACTCGCCCCGGTACTTGGCGCCGGCCACGAGCGATCCCATGTCCAGGGCGAAGACCGTCTTGTCCTTGAGCCCCTCGGGCACGTCGCCGCGCACGATGCGCTGGGCCAGTCCCTCCACGATGGCGGTCTTGCCCACGCCGGGCTCGCCGATGAGGACGGGGTTGTTCTTGGTCTTGCGGGACAGGATGCGCACCACGCGCCGGATCTCGTCGTCGCGACCGATGACCGGATCGAGCTTGCCCAGCTGGGCCTGGGCCACCAGGTCGATGCCGTACTTTTCCAGGGCTTCGTAGGCGGTCTCAGGGTTGTCGCTGGTGACCCGCTGGTTGCCACGGATGGCTGTGAGCGCCTGCAGGAGACGTTCCTTGGTGATATTGAACCGGGAGAGGATCTTCGCCGCAGGGGCGGACTTGCCCTCGTCGATCATGGCAAAGAGCAGGTGCTCTACCGACACGTACTCGTCCTTGAGGCGGGCCGCCTCGTCCTTGGCCTTGACCAGGACCTTGCTGAGCCGCTGGGTGACCATGACCTTGCCGGGCTCTGCACCCGGTCCCGACACCCTGGGTTTGCGCTCGAGTTCCTTGACGACTTCTGCGGCAAAGCTGGGCAGCGGCACGTCCATCTTGGCGAACAGCCTGGGCACGAGGCCGTCGGCCTGCTCCATGAGGGCCAGCAGCAGGTGCTCCACGTCGATCTCGGGGTGACCGAAGCGCACCGCGGTGTTCTGCGCGTTGGTGATGGCCTCCTGCGACTTCTGCGTGAACTTGTTCACATCCATTGT
>JAGOOG010000059.1 GCA_017992605.1 Deltaproteobacteria bacterium | reverse complement strand
GCATTATCTTCTTTTCTCTGGTACAACAAAACCGACATTTTTATCGCAGGAGCATCACTTTTCAAAAAGTGATGATTCCTACAGTAAATGTTTAGTCTCACAGGGCCTGAAAAACCGAATAGTATTTGCCACAATCACAAGTCTTTCCTCATTCTCATATTTCTCATCCAGGTCAATTCTCACCCTGTTTCCCTCACCTGCCGCATATGATACCCTCACCTCATGCGCCAGGTCATACGACATCGGGTAAGGCTCTGCACGAACCCGGCATGCGGTCTGCGCTTTCCGGTTCTGGAACATGACGACAGAGGCCGCTGTTGCCCGAGATGCGGGGCTGCCACTGACACCGCGGTGGGACTGTACGAGGAGCACAAGGCGCCACGCCCTGCCTCCAGCCCTGCAAGACCTCGCATCGAGGTCCTGGTGGACAACATCCGGAGCATCTACAACGTGGGCTCCATATTTCGGACCTCTGACGGGGCCGGCATCTCCCACCTCTACCTGTGCGGCATCACACCTACACCGGGCAACCCACGACTCAAGAAAACAGCCCTCGGCGCAGACGATGTCATCCCCTGGTCATACCACCGCAACGGATTTAAGATGGCAGAAACGCTCATCTCCCAGAGAAAGAGGCTATGGGCGCTTGAGGGAGGGAAACAGTCCGTGTCGATCTTCTCCTTTGACATGGACAATGCGGAGACACCCATCGTGCTGGCCATCGGCAACGAGGTCTGCGGGGTGGATCCAGGCATCCTCTCCCTGTGCGAGAAGATCATCGGCATCCCCATGCAGGGCGTCAAGACCTCGCTCAACACGGCCGTGGCCCTAGGCATTGCCGTGTATCATCTGCGACTTCACGACACCGTGTGATGCGGGTGGAACGACCTGTCCAACGAGGGTGACCAGGCCGGGGCAGTGAATGTCAGGTACGGCGTGCATGCCTCGTGCAGCGCCAGCCGGTGGAGAGATGAACCGAGCCTGCCGGTATCTTGTCTACCTCTCCTCCCGCGTCAGCCTGATGGTGACCAGGTTGTCGCTGTCCGGGCAGGAGAGCTCGATGGTGTCGCCCTGCCACCACGGCATGCTGCCCCCGAACTGGAAGCACTGCAGCGAGGGGAAGATGTCGTGGTAAAAATAGCCGCACAGGCCCGCAGGGTCGTGGCAGCTGATCTCAAACGTCTCGCCGGCGACGTGACCGGCGCTGCACTCCCCCCTGACCGAAACAACCGTGGCAGTCACCCTGTATCCGATGCCGGGATCCTTTGCCATGGCCTCCCTCCTTTCAGCGGATACCACGAAAAAACCCTTCGAACCAGAACGGTTCTAGTGTATCATGCTCCTTCGGGCGGAGTCCACTGCCGTTGAAAGGGGCGACCATGCAGGTACTCATTGCCGACCTCATCAAGGACGGGCCGGTCCTGACGGACGGATCCTGGGGCACGCAGATCATGAAGAGGGGGCTCAGGCTGGGCGAATCGCCGGATGCCTGGAACCTCACCCACCCCGACAAGGTCGAGGAGGTCGCCCGGGCGTACGTGGACGCGGGCAGCCGGGTGATCCTGACCAACACCTTCGGTGCCAACCGTATCGTGCTCGGCAAGTTCGGCCTGGCGGAGAAGGTCTCGGAGATCAACAACAGGGGTGTTGAGATCTCGAGGAAGGCCTCCGCGTCCAGCGCCTGCGTCTTCGCCTCCATGGGTCCGAGCGGCAAGCTCCTGGCAGCCCGGAGCGTCACGGAAGACGATCTGAAGGCGGCCTTCGAGGAACAGGCTCACGCCATCGCCCAGGCTGGGCCTGACGCCATCGTGGTGGAGACCATGATGGACCTGACCGAGGCCCGCATCGCCGCCGAGGCGGCGGTCAGGACCGGGCTTCCGGTCATCGCCTGCCTGGTCTTCGACGCCGGCAAGGCGAAGGACCGCACCATGATGGGCAACACGCCGGAGCAGGCCGCAGAGGTGCTCTCGCGGATCGGCGTGAAGGGCATCGGCGCCAACTGCGGGCAGGGCATAGAGGGCTTCATCCCCATCTGTTCCCGGATGCGCGCCGCCACGGGCCTGCCCCTGTGGATGAAGGCGAACGCCGGGCTGCCCGAGCGGATCGACGGGCAGACCGTGTACCGCACGACACCCGAGGAGTTCGCTGCCTTTGTTCCCGAGCTTGTCCGTTCTGGTGCGGACTTCATCGGCGGCTGCTGCGGCACCGACGAGCGGTTCATCGGCGCCATCGGCACGGCACTGAATAACCTGTGACACGAGGAGACACCATGCATCCCATAGAGCGCGTGCTCAACACACTGCAGGGCAAACCCACGGATCGTGTTCCCACCTTCTGCGCCATGGTGGAGGACCGGACCTTCAACGAGGTCCTGGGCAAGCCGCTCCTCCCCCAGGAACGGCTCATGACAAACCCTGCGGCCCGTTATCTCTTCGATAGATGGGGACCTGTTCTGACAAAGACTGCCTTCAGAATCGAACTGGACCGTGCCCTGGAGAAGCGCATCCGGGCCCAGGTGGAGCTTGGTTTCGACTCGGTGTGGGCCATACTGGACGAGACCTTCACCGTGGTCGACCACGCCACCATGGTCCGCTTCAGTGGATCCATCTTCAACCTTCAGCCGGACGGGTACGGGAACATGACCTACATGTACCGCGGCCCGGGCATCAAGACGAGGGAGGATTTCGAGAACTGGCCATACTGGCCCGATGCGGACGACCTGGCGCACAGCACGTACCGGTTCTTCAGAAAGATGATGTCGAAGTATGGCCACCGCGCCTGCCTCTTCGGGCAGGGCCCGGCCTACGGCATCCATGAATCGCTCCTGTGGGCCGTGGGATTCGAGAAGATGCCCGTATGGATCAGGCGTGAAAAAGACCTGGTGAAGCGCTACGTCGACCGCTGCGAGGAGATCTGCCTCAAGACCAACATGGCCCTGCTCGATGCTGGGGTGCCCGTGGTCATCCAGACCGACGACTTCGCCTTCAAGAGCGGGCCGCTCATGAACCCCCGGCTCATCGACGAGATCTTCGGACCGTCATACCGGCGCATCATCAAGGCCGTCCACGACAGGGGCGCCTACTACGTACTCCACTCCTGCGGAGACAACACCCTGCTCTTCGACACCTTCATCTCCTGGGGCGTGGACGGCCTCCACGCCTACGAGAACACCTCCAACGTGGACATCTTCAGGGAGAAGAAGCTCCACGGTGACC
>JAGOOG010000058.1 GCA_017992605.1 Deltaproteobacteria bacterium | reverse complement strand
CCCCGCCGGGGCAACGTCACCTTCGTGAGCCAGAGCGGCGGCATCCTCGTGGACGTGATGATACGGTTCGCCCAGGAAGGGGTCGGGCTCGCCAGGGCCGTCAGCATCGGCAACAAGGCGGTCCTGGGCGAAGCGGACCTCCTGCCCTTCCTCGTGGAGGACCCCGAGACCAGGGTCATCGCCTTCTACATCGAGGGGTTCGGCCGCGACGAGGGACGGCGTTTCGTCCGGGCGGCCCGGCAGTGCGGCAAGCCCGTGGTGGTCCTCAAGTCGGGCAGGAGTCCGGAGGGCAGCAGGGCCGTCTCCAGCCACACCGCCTCTCTGGCCGGCGACTATGCGAGCTTCTCTGCGGCCCTGGCCCAGTACGGGCTCCTGGAGGCCTCCACCAAGTCCGAGCTCGTCTCGTTCTGCGAAGTGCTCAGCGCCTATCCCCGCCCGGCGGTCATGGGGAACGTCGCCATCATCACGGCCAGCGGCGGCCACGGCGCCATGGCCATGGATGCCTGCTCCTCCTACGGCATACCCGTGCCGACCCTGTCCGGCCCTGCGCAGGAGAAGATCCGTGCGGCGCTGAGCGAACGCGTGGCCGGCATCGCATCGCTGGGCAACCCCGTCGACCTCACCGGCAGCGCCGTGGACGACGACTTCGCCGCATGCGCCGACGCCCTGTTCGCCATGGGCGAGGTCGACTGCGTGGTTGCCCTGCTCCTGCCCTACATCCCGGGCATCACCTCCGATCTGGGGTCCAAGATGAGCACCGTGGCGTCCCGTCACGGCAAGCCGCTGGTCGCCTATGTCCCGCAGGTCGACAAGTACGACATGCTCATCGAGGGGTTCGAGCTCAACGGCGTGCCCGTGTCGCCCTCCATCGAGGGGGCCGTGGAGATGGTCAGGGCACTGAAGGGGAACAGGCCATGCTGAAGAACCTGCACGAGATACGGACCATCATGGAGGCGGCCCGGCCCGAGGGCTGGGTCATGGAACCGCAGGCCAAGAGGATCTTCTCCCTGGCAGGGCTCGACGTGCCGCGTCTTGCCGTGGCCCGGACAGCCGGCGAGGCGTCCCGCCATGGCCGGGACATCGGCTACCCCGTGGTCGCCAAGATCGTGTCCCCGAAGATCGTCCACAAGTCCGACGTCGACGGGGTCGTGGTGAACATCCCGGACGAGGGACGCCTCCTCGACGTGTTCCGCAGGTTCGAGGCCCTGGATGGGTTCGCCGGCATGCTCGTCGAGGAGATGGCCTCCGGCGTCGAGCTCATCGCAGGCGCCAAGATCGACTACCAGTTCGGCCCCATGATCCTGCTCGGCATGGGTGGCACCGGGGTGGAGATCTACAAGGACGTGAGCCTGCGCATGGCCCCCGTCACCGAGCGGGACGTGCCCGGCATGGTGGCCGGCCTCAAGGCCCGCGCGCTCCTGGAGGGCTACCGCGGGTCCGAGCCGGTGGACATCGACCGGCTCGCCGCGGCCGTGGCCGCCTTCTCGGAGCTGGTGGTGGAACTGGCCGAGGACATCGAGTCCATCGACATCAATCCGCTCATGTGCTCGGCCCGCCGCTGCGTGGCAGCGGACGCCCGCATCATGCTGAAGTGACGATGTGAAAAATAGAAAAATGGGGTCAGAGTCGATTTTCGAGACCCAGGACCCTTTTGAAAAATGGGGTCAGAGTCGATTTTCGAGATCCAGGACCCTTTCATCCGGGGACCGTATACGTCATTCATGTAAACTACGCATACTGTCATGGGATTTCGAGTCGTGAATGCTCAAAAAATCGACTCTGACCCCATTTTCGAAAATCGACTCTGACCCCATTTTCGGGGACATGAATAGTCCTTAGCGCTCTTCCTTGAGCGCCCTTCTCAGCGACTTCTCGATGTAGTCGATGTGCTCCACCGTGGCCGCCTTGGCCCCCTCGGGGTCCCGGTTCTCGATGGCGTGGTAGATCTTGAGCAGCTGCTTGGTTATCTCGATGGAGCTGCCGGGCACCGTGGAGAGCTTCTTCCTGCTGTACGGGAACGCCCCGGTCAGGATGGTGGTGATGGACTTGCGCAGGTGCAGGAAGATGGTGTTCTTCGTGGCGTCGGCCAGGATGTCGAAGAAGTCCGAGTAGAGCCTGCCGCCCTCCTTGGACGAGAGCACGTGCTCGTCGCCGATCTTCTCGAGCACGTCGATGATCCGCTTGAACCTGCTCTTCTGCTCCTTGCCCACGTTGTTCGCGGCCAGCAGCGCGGCCTCCGAATCGATGAGCCGGCGCACGGCCAGCAGCTCCCAGATCTTGTTGTGGTCGATGGAGATGAGGTCCTCGATGGACGACTTCACGTTGTCCGTGAGCGACTTGACGTACTTGCCCTTGCGGTCCCTCGACTCGATGTATCCCTTGGCCTCGAGGAGCTTCATGGCCTCGCGCAGCGAGATCCTGCTGATGCCGAAGAGCTCGGTCATCTCCTGTTCGGAGGGCAGCTTGTCCCCTATCTTGAGTTTGCCCTGGGAAATGAGCTCGATGATCTGGTTCATGACGAGTGTGGGGATGTCGGGTGCCTTTTCGATACGTGACAGGCCGGGCAACTTCATCTTCTTGTCCATGGTTCTCCCTCGGGGGTAGTGTGCGTCGTTCTATGATATTATATTTCTGTTGCTTTAAGATATAACGAGTGGCGGCGGAAAGACAAGCTTCAACTTCGAGGATTATCCGTGTCGTAGATGAGCTTCGGCCTGAATTCGAGATAGTCCGCGGACACGAACTCGTACCGCGTCGACCCGATGGTCCGGTTGAATCCGTCGTAGTCCATGGTGCCCAGGTGCATGTGGCCGAAGACCCACGTGTGGCAGCCGAAGTCCGTCGCAGCCTGAACCGCCCTGCCCACCCTGCCGTCCAGGGCGATGGGCGGGAAGTGCGTCATGATGATCCTGACCTTCACGTCGTGCGGCATGGCCGCAAGCGACAGGGAGAACCGGCCGAGCTCGCGGTGGAAGATCTTCCGGTCCTCCTCGGTGGCGTCCTCGAGGCTGAGGTCCGGGTCGATCCAGAGCCTGCTGCCCGCGATGCCCACCTCCTTGAACCTCACGGCCGTGTTCTGCAGGGGTATGATGGAGGGCGGAAGGGCCTGCCTGACCTTGCTCAGCGTCGTCCACCAGTAGTCGTGGTTGCCCTTGACGATCACCTTGGTGCCCGGAAGTGCATGGACGAAGGACAGGTCGGCCCCGGCCTCGTGGAGCTTCATGGCCCACGAGATGTCGCCCGGGACCAGGACCACGTCGTCTGCGGACACCGAGCGCTCCCAGGCCTCCCTGATCCGCACCGGGTGGTCCTCCCAGTGGGC
>JAGOOG010000033.1 GCA_017992605.1 Deltaproteobacteria bacterium | reverse complement strand
GTCTGCCGGGTCCCCGTTCGCATCGAACCTGCCCATGAGAAAGGTCTTTGCATCGCCGTGCTCCAGCGCCTTTGCATGGAACAGGCCGCACAGGGTGTTCTCGCTGTAGCCCATGAATAACCTCCCCACCAGTATGATTATCGCCGGAGGGATGGCCGCTTCCGGGTGGACCATCCCTTCGGTTCCAGCGCGTCACGATTCTACATACATGGGAATTAAACTGCAAATACATCCTGTTCCATCGCTGTGGGCGTTGTGGCGACATCACGGGGACCTTCCGCCTCGGCAATGACGCTGCCGGGCAGGGCGACATTCCCACACCCGTCGGCAGAGACCTCTCCCGCCCGGCAAGAAAGAGGCCCACGCTTCCGCGTGGGCCTCTTAAGGGTGCGGCATGTCTCAGGTCAATTTCAAGAGAGGGTATGTCAGGTTTCGAATTACATTTCGCCGAGCATGCGCTTGGCCTGGTCGGCATAATATCTGTCGCCGGACACGGACGCCTTCTGGAGGACCGCCTTTGCCTCATCCTTTTCCCCTGCCTTCATGAGCGCTTCCGCCAGGTACACCTGCCCCTCGGCATCGTTCGGGAAGAGTTTCTGGTATTCCCGCAGGTACTGCAGTGACAATTTCTTGTCCTGGAGCGGCCAGGGGAGCACGAACCAGAAGCGACCGAGGGCCTTGATGGGTCCGCCGTCATGGTACATCTTGTCCGCCTTGTAGGCCTTCTCGAAACTGCTCTGGGTCTTGTCCTTCAGCCCTTCCTTGAGCGCCGTGAGCACGCTCACGCTGTCGGAGTAGCTCGCCACCGAGAAGCCGTACCACGCGTTTCCCTCGACACCGCTCGGATTCAATGCAATGGCCTTTTCGCCGTACTTCATGCCGGCCTTCCCATACTCCTTGCAGATGGTCTTCCAGTCGGGAGTGCCCTTCTTCTTGGATTCATCGGCGTAATAGCGGTATGCCCGGGACGCCTTCCATGCCGCCTCGTAGCTCTTCGGATCGGCATCGAGGGCTTTCGCGAAGGCATCTCCCGCCTCCCTGTAGCTCCCCAGGTTCATCTTGCCCTTGTCGAAGAGGGCATTGCCCTCTGCCATGAAATCCGCAGCGCCCACAGACAGGGGCAGGATGGAAAAAACGCAGATGCATAGCAGACGCCTAGCATATCTCTTCATGTGCATTCCTCCGTCGTCATGATCTCACGAATGCTTCCCTTCGAAAAACCCCTGCCTGTCCAGAATGTCCCGGACCGCATTCAGGCAGGGGTCGTCTTCGGGGATGTCCGTCAATGGCCTGTCCTGCAGGTCGAACTCCGAGATCCGGGCATCTTCGGGCATGAACCCCAGGATGTCGATCCCCATGCCCAGCGCCTTGCTCACCATCTCTTCTTTTTCCCCTCCCCGTATCCGGTTCAGGATCACACCCCTGGGATAGTCGCTCCGGATGCCGTGCTCATCCGCTATCCCCCGGATGCCGGCTGCGGTGCGCATGCCCTTGGCCGTGGTGTCCGTCACCATGAACAGCCGGGTGATGGTGTCCAGGACACGGCGGTTGATCTGCTCCACACCGGCCTCGCAGTCGACCAGGGTGAAATCGTACAGTCTCGAGAGCGTTGTGATCCCGTACCTCAGGAGGTCGTTGATCTTGCAGAAACAGCCCGGACCCTCGGACCTCCCCATGACCAGAAGGTCGAATCCGTTCAGGCTCATGACCGCTTCGGCGGCGATGACCTGTTCCATGGGGATGTCCCTGATCCTCCTCTTCTCGTCAGGATCTTCGATCATCTTGTTCCTGAGGTCGGCGATGGTCTTCTCCGGAGTGCTGCCGAGGGCATAGGCGAGGCTGACGGCAGGGTCCGCATCCACGGCGAGCACCGAGAACCCCTCTGTGGAGAGTATCCGCGCCATGAGGGCAGACAGGGTGGTCTTGCCCGTCCCGCCCTTTCCGGTCACCGCGATTATCTCATTGACATGTTCATGATGGCAGCCACAGCCTTCACACATACGTCCCTCCGTTCATCGTGTCCCGCATGCGGGGCACCCTCATGCCCGAACGCTCTTCCTCTCGGTCTTCCCGCCGGCGGATCCGGTCTCCCTCTGCTGGGCCTTCTGCCAGCGTTCCCTGGCGAACAGCGCCGATCCGAGCGCTCCCACGATCTGGGGATCCACCTCGCCGAGGTCCACGAAATCGATGCCCAAAACCTCGCGGATGGCATCGACCACCGCGAAGTTCTTGGCCACACCCCCGGTGATGGCCACGCCCTCCTTGATGCCGACACGCCTGACCAGCTTGGCGATCCTCTCGGCCATGGCGAAGTTGATGCCTGACGCAATGTCCGCCCGCTCGATGCCGTCACTGATCATGTAGATCACCTCGATCTGCGACAGGACCGTGCAGGTCTTGGTCATGGCCACGCGCTTCGTGGAGTTCATCGACAAGGGGGCAAGGTCCTCGAGACCCACGCCCAGCACCTTGGCCATGTTCTCGAGGAATCTCCCCGTGCCGGCAGCGCACTTGTCGTTCATGACGAAGTCCACCATGTAGCCGTACTTGTCCACCCGGATGACCTTGCAGTCCTGGCCGCCTATGTCGATGATGGTCCGCACCCCGGGGTTCGCCCACTGGGCTCCCCTGCCGTGGCAGCTGATCTCCGAGATGCTGCTCCGGGCGAACGGGATCTTCTCCCTGCCGTATCCCGTGCTCACACAGTAGTCGATGTCGTCGAAGGTCATGCCGATTTTCTTCAGGGCCTTTTCCGTGACCTCCTGAGCTGTCTGCTCGGGCCTCGGCCTGACACGGATGATCTCCGAGCTGAGGATCTTCTCGTCCTCGAGGATGGCCGCTTCTCCGGTCAGGGACCCGACGTCGCATCCGGCGAATATCATATCCCTCTCCTTTGCGTCATGATTGTCGTCTCTCCCGCGCGCACAGGGCAGCGCCGATGGCGGCGATGAGCTGGTGATCGGCAGGGACCGTCTTGACAACCTCCCGGCCGAGATGCTTCTCGAGGGCGATGACGACACCCCTGCTCTTGGCCACCCCCCCGGTCACGAGGATGGCCGGCTTGATGCCGAGTCTGTTGATCATCGTGGCGATCCCGCTGCCCAGCGAGTAGTTGATGCCCCCGACGATGCTTCTGACGTCCATGCCGTCGTTGACGTGGCTGACGATCTCGCTCTCACAGAACACCGCGCACTGGGTGCTCATGTGCGCGCAGTCCTCGGGGGCGACTACGGTTGCGCCCATCTCCTCCACGGAGAGCTCCAGGGCCTGGGCGGCGAGCTCCAGGAAAAAGCCCGATCCCGATGCGCACTTGTCGCTCGTGCGGTACTCGATGACCCTGCCTGTCTCACCCAGTGAAATGATCGTGGTGGACAGGCCCCCGAGATCCACCACGGTGCGTACCTCCTTAAGGGCCCAGCAGGCGCCCCTGGCGATGCACTTGATGACACCCTCGTTGACATGATCGATTCCGATGTATTTGTCCCCCATGCCCGTACCGCCCCGGACGTGGATATCATCGAGCGTCACCCCCGCCCTTTCTGCCGCATGGTGGATGGAGGCATCGACGATCTCCCTGAGCGCCCCCGTGTTCCTCGTTATGTTATGGCCCTTCACGTTCCCGTTGTCCATGACCACGGTCTTGGTGAACATGGTGCCGACATCGCATCCGAGTGCGAGCATGGCGGTGTACCCCCCTTCGTTTCTCTTCGACCCCGCTTCAGAACGTGGCGAAGAAATCGTTCATGATCCGCTTGAGCTCGGCGGGATTCGTGAAGCGCTTGTCCATCATGTCGAACTCGAACCGCAGCGAGGGAATGCCGGCCTTCTCCCTGACCTTGTCCGACATGAGCTTGTTGAGCGCCCAGTAGTGCTTGCACGCCATGTGCCCTCCCATGATCAGGGCGTCGACCTTGAAGGCCTTGCAGATGTGCACGAAGTCGTTGATCCACACGTCCGAGAAGCTCATGACCTGACGGGCCATGGGCATCTGCATGGACCGCCATGCAAGCCCCTCGAGCATGGTCTCCAGATTGGTCGTGTCGACCTTTCCCACGTCGGCGGGGAAGTAGGTCAGGGTGTCCTCGGTATAGACGGCACCGTGCTCGTTCTCCAGCCAGTTGAAGAAGGGCAGGTCGAAGCATTCCCAGGTATAGCCCCATGCGAGCCTCTTCTCCTTCTTGCCCTCGGGGATTACCCCTTCCCCCTTGTCCGCACGCTTCTTGACGATCCCGTACAGGTCCCTGAAGTACTTGGCCCCGTGGGGTGTGCCGATCTGGCACATGAAGATGGTGTCCGCCGGCCTGTGCCAGCCCGTGTCCGGGCAGGGGACCTTCTTCTTGAGATCCTGGAGCTTGACGATGTAGTCCACGGCCTCGTTGCCGTACTCCACGTATTCCCTGAGCCTGCCCTCGTCGATCTTCTTCCCGGCGATCCTTTCGAGGTTTTCCATCAACCTCTTCGTCTCTCCCATCATGAACCGGTGGGCCCGCTCGTTGAAGTAGTAGGGCGTCTCCGTTATCAGGAGAGGCACCTTGCACTTGTGGGAAGCCCACTCGTAGAGCCTGTTGCTCGCATCGCACGGATTAGCCCCCTTCAGGAAGAAGTCCGGCTTCGGCAGGTACCCCTTGAGCAGGAACCCGGACGCGCCCTTGTTGGACGAGCACAGGTGGTCCGGGTAGCCCTCGGCCTCGATGGCGTCGATCCCCTCCTCGCAGCCGTCGGTATAGAGCGCCGCGGTGAGTCCCGAGAGCACCTCGTAGCAGATGGGCACGATGTCCAGGGCCAGCATGGGCTCGATGCTGTGGATGAAGTAGTGGTAGCACACCTTGTTCCCGGCATCGAGGCCCCTGTGCATCTCGTCCACATAGCGCGATATGTTCTCCACGAAGTTGAGCGCGGTCTCCCGGTTTTTTTCCTCGAGGATGCAGTTGATGAGGTCGGTCTGGATCATGTCGAAGTTCTTCTGGAACACCTCGGGCAGGATGTCGCGGACCACCTCCTTGCCGCCCCAGTCGTCGAGATGGGTGATGTCCTGGCCCAGGAGATACTTCGCCAGATCTGCGGTGACCTGCCACCATGTCGTCACGGTCCTGTCCTTGCGGTCTGAGTATTCTGCCATGGTCCTACCTCCTGGATATTCTCTCTATGAATGCCTCGATCCTTGTCCTGAGTCTCCCCGTGTCGGAAAGCATGTGGTCCCGGTCCAGGTTCAGCACCGGTATCCCACCCGGTTCGAGCTCGTCCGCCAGCATGGTGGAATCCACGGCATGGTTGTCGCAGAACACGATCTTCTGGAGGATGATCCCGTCGACGCATGCCTCCTGTGCCTGCTTCCTGGTGTAATCCAGGCGCTGCTCGAAGTGTCCCATCATGCGCGGGCACGGGTTGCTGTAGTAGTAGCTCCGGGCGATGGCCTCGACGGCATTGCCGTTTAAGGGTGCAGCGACCTGGTCCTGGAAGCTCCGGGAGCCGGTGCACAGGGTGTCTGTCACGATGATCCCGCCGAGAGCCTCGATCATCTCGAAGAGGGCGGGGTCGTCCAGCTCGGAGCCGCCCACCATGATCCGGGCCTTGTAGTCGGAGATGCCCGTGCCCTTCCGGATCTCAGGCAGCGCCTCCCTCAGGAGCTCGTTGTACCTCTCCCTGGGCATGATGCCCGCTGCCAGGACGATCCTGAGGGCATCCGAGCCGCTTATGGGGACCTCTTCCGCTTTCCGCATCTCGTAGAGCTCAGCCACCAGGCGTTTTGATTCGTTGTAGATCTCTATGGACCTGGCCAGGTCATCCGCGGTGAGCCTCGGCGCGAAGTCGCTCCGGATGCTCTCGCTGAACCGCCTGATCTCGTCCAGGTACCACGCGAAACCCTCGTCGTAGATGGAGTGCGGCACCGTCACCATGTACTGGTAGTCGGTGGCTGCGACGTGCTTGTCCCACACCTCGTACATGCGCCTGATCTGCTCGCACCCGTTCAGGAAGCACAGGCCGTCCAGGAAGTCGTACCTGCCCGCGAGACCCTCCTGGAGGAGGCAGCGTGAATAGGTGCAGTTGAACCGGTGGTAGTACACGTCCGCAAGACCGGTTTCGGCGCATCCCCTCGCCTCCATCCGGTAGGGGAAGATCCCTGCCGCATGGATGATCTCGGCCGGGGCATAGTGGCAGGTGTACCCGACGATGCGGCCTCCCTTTGATTTCCAGTCCGCAATGTAGGGGTTCTCACTGCGTTCGGGAAGTGCCTTCAGTTCTTCCAGGGCCGTCATAGATCCCTCCTTTTCACTGATTAATCTGATGGCGGAACAGCCTGTGCCGTGTTCTGCTTCATGATCTCCTCCTCCCTGAGCTGCCGCTTGAAGATCTTCTCCGTCACGGTCAGGGGGAGGCTTTCCCTGAACTCGACGGTCCGGGGAACGGCATACGGCGCCAGGTTCTGCCTGCAGTGGTCGATGATGTCCGCCTCCGTGACCGTTCCCCTGCACCCTTCCTTGAGGACCACGAAGGCCTTGATCCGCTCGCTGCCGTCCCGCTCCGGGTCGGGCACGCCAATGGCCACGGCAGAGGCCACGGAAGCGTGCTCGAAGAGCACCGTGTCGACGAGCGTGGTATAGACCTTGTTGCCCGAGACATTGACCATGTCCTTGTCCCGGTCCACGAGGTAGAAATACCCGTCCTCGTCCATGCGGCAGAGGTCGCCGGTCCTGAGCCATCCGTCAATGAGGCCCGAGCCGGGATCCGGCCAGTACCCCATCATCACCTGGGGGCCACGCACGTAGAGTTCCCCGACCTCGCCGGGGCCGAGGTCCCTGCCCGTGGCCTCGTCCACGACCCGTGCCTCGGTGTCCACCACCGGGACGCCGATGGAGCCGACCTTCTCGAAGGGCATGAACCCGGTTATCTTGGAGAAGCTCGACACGTTGAAGTGGGTGACCGGGCTCGTCTCGGTGAGGCCGTACGCCTCGGTGATGGGCATGCCGGTCTCCTTCTTGAACGCTGCCCGCACCTTCTCGGGCAGGGGCGCGGCACCCGAGGCGAAGGTCGTGTTCGTCCGGCCGATCTTCTTTTCCACGAGCCGCATGTACTGCGTGGGCACGAGCGGCGCCATGAAGGGCCGGTACTTCTTCAGGAACGCGACGATGGCGTCCGTGTCCCTCGAGTCGGGCAGGAGCAGCATCTGGAGGCCCCAGTACACGGACGCACGGATGGTCCAGTGCCCGTAGGAGTGGAACGTGGGGATCCCGATGAGCATGGATGCCTTGCCGATGATCCCCTTCTCCAGGGGCTGGAGCACCCAGGGGAAGGCCTGGATCGTGTTGGTCACGAGGTTGTAGTGCGTAAGCATGACCCCCTTGGGCACACCCGTGGCTCCGCCCGTGAACACGAGTTCGGCCAGGTCCTCCTTCGGGTTCACCGCCACGGGCTCGGCCAGCGGCCCGTTCTCCCCGATCACCTTCCTGAGCGGGACCGTCCCGGGGATCTCGCTCAGGGGCGGCTCTTCAGGAGAGAAGTCCCGGGCCTTCGTGACAATGATGTGCTCCAGCGAGGTCTTGTCCCGTGTGGCGTGCACGAGTTCAAGGGATTCTTCGAGGCAGACGAGGACTTTGGCCCCGGACTGGCCGATCTCGTAGGCGAGCTCCCTGGCCCGGTGCAGCGGGCTGCACGGCACGTGGACCGCCCCGGCCCTGAGGATGGCGTAGTCGCTGATGATGAACTGGGGGGACGTGGGAAGGATGGTCGCCACCCGGTCGCCCTTTCCCACCCCGAGGCTCACGAGCCCGGCGGCCAGCCGGTCCACCAGCCCCTTGAGCTCCTCCCACGTGAACTTCCTGCCCAGATACTCGCATGCACCTCGTTTCGCATACTTCGAGGCCGTCCCGTCGAACACGCCCGTGAGGGACACCTCGGGGTACGGCGCCAGCGTGTCCACGAGGTTGAAGGGCCCCAGCTTGTAGTTCCTGATCCACGGTCTGTTGCTGTCATCGCGCATTGTTCAGTCTCCCAGTTGATTGATAACGAAGTCCAATCCGAGCTCACGGAGCTTCTCTACCGTGGGGATCCCGGTCTGCGTGTCCCAGCCCCGGTAGTCATAATAGGCATCGAGCAGCGGTACGAGGTCCACGGTGAGGCCTGCCGCCGGGCCGTCGGGGAGCGGTTCCTCGAGCAGCCTGGCCGGCAGGGTGTCGTCCTTCCTCCTCAGCCCCTCCCGCACGTTGAACGCCCGGGCCAGGTTGAAGATCCGCTCGCCGGCCTGCCTGAACCCCGCTGCATCGAGGCCCCAGCCCGTTGCCGCGTTGATCACGGGAACGATGTCGTCGGCCATGAGCGCCATGCCCATGAACTTGCAGGCGCCCAGGGCGTCGAAGGTGGTCAGGGCGTCCTCCATGTCCTTGACGACCTTGGCCTCCAGCGGGTTTTCCCTGGTGACGTCCTCGATGGTGTTCTCCTCCACGATGAGGAAGGGGATGTCCAGGAAGGTGGGACCCTGGACATAGGCGGTGATGTGGTCGCCGCCACGGTTGGCCGTGACGTATGCCAGGCCCGTGATCTTCGTGGCCCGGCAGTCGTAGGCGGGCAGTTCCATGCCCTTGACGTTCATGGCGAACCGTTCGCTGCCGCCCCCCAGCTGCGCGGCCATGAGCCTCGTGCCTTCGGCCAGCAGGTCGCCTATGCCCTCCCTGGCGGCTGTGCAGCGGACCAGATCCACCATGATGTCCACATCGCCGAACAGGATCTCTTTTCCCCCCGTGGTCTTCTTGTTCAGTATCCCCTTCTCGTAGCACTCCATGGCAAAGGCGATGGTGCTGCCGGCCGATACCGTGTCGAGTCCCAGGTCGTTGCACAGGATGTGGGCATAGGTGATGGCTTCGATGTCGCTGATGTCGCACATGGGCCCGAAGGTGCCGATGCTCTCGTATTCCGGCCCCTCGCCCTTGATGGCGAACTTTCCCGCCTTGATGTCCACGAGTCTGCCGCAGGCGATGGGACAGGCGTAGCACGCCTTCCTTCCCACCAGGAGTTTCTCGTTGAGCGTCGGGGCGTTGATCATGTCGGCGTACGTGCAGACGCCGCTCTGCCAGTTTCGCGTGGGCAGCCCGCCCTTGACGTTGACCAGGTCGAGCACCATGGACGTGCCGTACACCTCGAGCGTCATCTTGAGCAGGCTCTCGCTGATGAAGTCCGAGGCGACCTTGGCCGCCGCCTCGAAGGCGTCCTGGTCGAAGATCGGGATCTTCCTGTCACCCTTGACCGCCACTGCCTTGAGTTTCTTGGAGCCCATCACCGCGCCGAACCCGCCGCGGCCCAGCGCCCGGTGCCGCTCGTTCATGATGGTGGCATACCTGACGAGGTTCTCGCCGCCCGTGCCGATGCACGCGATGCAGAAGCCCTTGCCGAGCTCCTGTTCGAGCATGGTGGTGGTGTCGAAGACGTTTTTGCCCCAGAGTTCCGCCGCATCCCTGAATTCCACCTTCCCGTCGTTGATGACCAGGCAGACGGGCTTCTCGGAAGCACCCTCGATGATGATGCCGTCATACCCGCTCCGCTTGAGCTCCCTGCCCCACTTCCCGCCCGAGCCGGACTGCCCCCAGAGCCCGGTCAGCGGGGACTTGGTCACGGCATTGTACTTGCCGGAACTGGGCGAGAGCGTGCCGGTGAGCGGCCCGGACATGAAGATGAGCTTGTTCTCCGGCCCGAGCGGGTCGGTGCCGGGCCTGAGTTCCTCGAACAGGTATTTGGTGGCCAGGCCGCACCCTCCCAGGAGGAGCGCGGCGTCCCCTCCGGGAAGGGGCTCGACGGAAGCCTTCCTGTGTGCAAGGTCCACCCTGAGGATCTTTCCCATGAAACCTGACATGTTCCGTTCCCCTTCTCTGTCGTGTCAGTCGGACCGCACGATGGTCGCCATCTTCAGGAGCTTGAGGATATTGCCCCTCACCTTGATCCTGCCCGTGATCACCCCGACGACGGGATTGAGCTCGCCGCTGCTGTAGGCCGCGACCGTCTCGAAATCAGCCCACAGGGCGGCCGACGGTTTCTCGACAGGGCCGTCTTTCAGTGAGATGGCCCCCTTGTCGAAGATGATGGTGATGGTGACGCCTGTGCTCTTCTCCGTAGCCGTGAGGCTTCCAGTGATCCCGCGGAGCTTCTTCATCCGATCGGGGTTGTCCACGTTCTGCTCCATGATGGGAAGGAGCGTCGCACCCAGCCCGTTGAGCTCGCCGATGATGCGGATCTCCCCCATGGGAACCCCCTTGCCCGGCCCTTATTCGCCGAGATATTCGTTCGGGAAGGAACTGATGGAATTGGCCACGGCCCGCACGAACTTGGCGTTGCGCATGATCTTGGACATGTCTCCCTTGAGTTTGAGCGCCCCGCGCACGACCATCTCGATGAAGTCCTTCTCGCCCTTGACCACGAGCTTGAAGTCGCCGTAGGAGCCCGTGACGTAGAAGCCGGGGACGAGATCGCCGGGACTGTCCATCATCTTGCTCTCGAGGCACTTTCCTTCCTTGGCGTCGAGGTAGATGTAATGGGTCTTTTCCAGCCCGCTTCCCGGACCGACCTCGAAGATCAGGCTCCCCTTGAAGCCCACGCCCCAGTTCTTGCCGTGCTCAAGGACCGCCGGGTCGTTGTTCAGGGCGTCCTTCCACTTGTCACACCATTCCTGAGAGGGATACAGCGCCATAGGTAACCTCCTTATTTTTGTCTGCAGACACGCTCGAGGCGCGCCTGAAGTCTACAGCGTCTCCAGGTCGTACCAGTACCTGGCGTTCTCGAGCTGCTTGAGGCCCAGTCCGCCCATCCACAGGCCGATCATCTTGCTGTCGCGCCAGTGCTTCTCCACGTCGAACTCGCGGGAATAGCCGTAGGAGCCCATGTAGTCCATGGCCGTGCTGCACACCCTCTCCACGGCGCGGCTGGCGAAGACGGCGAGACCCCTGCTCTTGTGGGCGTACTTGGGGCTCCACGGGTCGACCCCGTAGATCTCCGGGTGGTCGATCTCCCGGCAGTACGCATGGATCCAGGCAGAGGTTGCCTCGATGTCGATGGCGATATCGGACAGGGCCGACGCCACCATGCTGTGCTCCTTGAGCGGCTTGCCCGCGATGATGCGCTCCGTGGTCCAGCGCTTGATGATCTCGTAGACGTTCTTCATCACGCCCAGGCACATGGAGGCGGACGCCATGTTCCCGTAGGTGATCATCTCGGTGAAGTAGGTCAGGTCGTCGCCCGGCCCGTGTGCGCGGTAGAACTTGGGCACGCGCACGTTCTCGAACCAGATGTCCGTGTTCATGTCCGCCGACATGCCCGCCTTCTGGTAGGGGCCGCCCATGGAAACGCCGGGTGTGTGTGCCGGTACGTAGATGAACGCGAAGTCGTTGAGGTCAGTGGACCCCTTCTTCGTGGTGCACACCACGCCGTAGAGGTCCGCCACCTCGCCCGAGTTGGTGGGCCATATCTTGTGGCCGTTGATGACCCACTCGTCGCCGTCGAGCTTTGCCGTGGTCTGGATGGTCTTGCCGCGCACCCTGTCCATGTTCTCGATGTCCGCACCGCTGGCCGGCTCGGTCATGGCGTTGCAGCCCACGTAGAGCGTCTCGCCGCAGAACTTCGGGCCGAACTCCTTGATGAGCGCCATGTTGCGGTGGGGTTTGAGCATAATGGGCAGCATGGGCCACAGCGAGCAGAGCGCGGCCACGGTGAAGCCCGAGTCGATGCGGCCGCCCTCCTCGGCCAGGATGCAGACCAGCGTGCAGGGGTCGGGCATGTCGGTGCCCCCCACCTCGGCCGGGAAGAAGGCGGCGTTGATGCCAAGGTCCACGAGGAGTTCCTTGAGCAGTGGCTCGACGAGCTTGTGGTCTCTCCAGTCTTCGTCCACCTGCTGCCTGATGGGGATGTACCGGTCCTTGCCCCATTCCCTGAGCACCCTGCCCACGTCCGACACGAAGTCGGATATCCATTCCCTGGGCCTTATGAAGTCGTCAATGCTCGGCATGTCTGTGTCTCCTCCCGTTCGTTAGAGTTCCCAGCCCAGGGCGCAATTGAGGAAGCCCCTGAGCCGCTCCTCGTCCGCGACCCCCAGCAGGCGGTCCTTTTCCTTGCCTTTGTCGAAGAGCAGGAATGCGGGGATGCCCTGGATGTCGAGCTTGTCCCGCAGGGCAAAGTTCGATTCGTCGTCCACCAGGCAGACCTTCAGGTCGATGGGGCATCCCTCGGCCGCCCTGCCGAGCACGTCCCGGATCAGGTCGGTCTGGCTGCCGAACTGGTAGTCCCTGCGTATGCACAGCATGAGCACGGGTCTGCTCGTGGAATCGATCTCGTGGTCGAAGTCGTTGAACTTGATGAGCTTGATCGGGTATTCCCGTTTCTCTCTTCTTTTCATATTCACCACACCAGTGAATTGGACTCTATTGAATGCGGCAGCCTCAAGGGCCTGCTGGGGGTGTATAATGAAAAGATCGTGCCAGGAGGGATATCTGGTTTGATTCAGGAGCGTTGAGAAAAAGGCGAGGATAATCTGGCCTTGATTTCTGTAAAGGCGTTACACGTGTGTAAGATACACATGTGTAAAATTTACAGCGTCAGGAGGAGATCGCCCGCGCCCTCCTCTTCCGTTCGGAGCTCAGGCGGTACGACATGCTTCCCATCGCCTCTACCAGCCTCCAGATCCTGATCCCCCAGGGGAACCGTCCGGTCCACCTGCCCCTGCATGAAGGCACCACGTTCTTCTTCCGGGAAGCGGCCAGGGTGACATCCTCCACGATTACCCCCTCTCCGGCTCCGAGCTGTGCCTTGAGCGTCCCGTCCGAGTCGGCGATGGAGGTGTATCCGGGGAACGCGGACACCTGCGTCAGGAAGGGGATGAGCGGCAGGGGCGTTTCCCACCTGCCGCTCTTGTTGATCATGACCGCCGGGATGCCTAGGAGCCCGGCGTAGTTTTGTGCCAACCCCTTGAGGTTTGCATTGAAGGCGTCCACCGCAGACCGGGGCGTGAGGATGCTCTCCATGGGTGACGGCGCCGAGTGCGGCATGAGCATGATGTCCACCGAGTGGGCGAACATGAGGCGCGGGATGTACGAGAGCATGTTCTCGTAGCAGATGCCGACCCCGATCGTGCCGAACTCGGTATTGATTGTGTGAGGTCCTGATTCTCCCCTGGTGAAGTAGGCCTCAAAGGCGGCAGGGGTCTGCTTCCTGACGCGTCCGGCCTCGGTCCCTTCGGGGGTTGTTATAATGAAAGTGTTGAAGAAATCCACGCCGTCTGCCTCGAGAAAGCTGGTCCCGAGATAGACGTTCAGGCGTTTCGAGTTTTCCTTGAGCCACTGTACGGTCAGACCGTGCTTAGGTTCACCGGCATCCCATATGGCCGTGGTGAAGACGTATCCCGTGGGCATGAACTCGGGGAGGACGATGAGCCGAGCACCCTGTTTTGCCGCCTGCTCTACGAACGGCTGTGCGTGCTCCAGGTTTTCCCTGACGAACCCGTTCTGTGATTCCATCTGGATCGCCGCGACCCGGAGTGTTCTGGGATTGTCTTGGGCCATGAGTACACCTCCCTGCTTAATTGAATTCATTGCAATCATAGAGGATGTTGTGTGGGCAGATTATACTCCAGAAGTTTCCGGGAGGATATCTGAGCGTTGAAAGAGATCGATAAGAAAGATGCTGGAAAACCTAAATGAAAAATCATGATTGAAGAACGGTACGAATGTATGTGTGCCAGGAGATCTCGGGGAGGTAAGGTTCATTCCAGGACGCCAATTGAAATTTCACATTTCTATATCATGCGATATAAGCTATAATATGTCAGGTTATCGTGCTGGATTGACTGATGATGTCATTCTGTATTTTGCTGTCAATGCACACTTATACAGATGGCACAATTATCAATATATTTGACTTTGGTATAGTAATTGTTCGGCAAAGGAGATACTGGAGTGACTGTTCAATTGCCAATCATCGAATTCTCGCAGGATCAGAGAGATTTGTGGGAACATGTTGGGAACCTCTGGGCGATGTCTAAAGAACGAGATGAGAGACAAATCCGAGCGACTCTCCATTCTCAATATGTGGGTTGGGATATGAACGCCGCGCTCCCTCATGACCGGGAGGACGCAGTACAGTCGGTATTGGGTGATTCTCCGGTTCTATGCGAATACGATCTCCACCCCCTAAGCGTTCAGATTTATGAGGGACAAGTCGGAATAGTCCACTATTCCTATTTTGCGAAAGTCTTGCCGAGAAATGGGCAAACACTTACCGTCACCGGGAGATGGAGCGAGGTTTACCTCAAGCGGGATGGGAGATGGATAATGGTTTCCGTCAGCGGGAAGCCAGACGAACCGACGAAATGAATGTCGAACAAGTCGCTCCACTGGACGGCTATTCCGCTGCGCTCCATAGCCGCTGGTGTGCTCTGGCGTTAGAAAGTCAAACAAGGATGGAAACATGGATGACCATCTGACAGCTCAGATCTGATCAGACATCAACCCTCAGAAAGGCGGCCAACTGTCAGATCAGATCGTAGCTACTACAGATGAACAGCGCTATGTTCTTGTGATTTAGCATACCCGCCCAACAAAGGCATCCACGCCGACGCTGAAGAGTCGGGTGACTGATCCCCACGTTGGGCACCTGAGTAAAATATGAGCGATCAACAAAGTACTTTCTCTTCACGTTTTCTAATCCTATTGTTATTTGTCGTTGTCATCATTCCCTTTCTGCCGCTGTTGATTACCTGGCGCTGGGGCTGGTGGGAGGCCTGGATATATGCGTGCATCTGGATATTAGGCTTTGCAGTCAGCCGCGCACTGTTGGCACAACGCCACCCGGACCTGCTTGCCGAACGCGCCCGTTTCATGCAACACGAGAACGCGAAACCCTGGGACAGAATCCTGTCGCCTCTGGTCGGTCTCGGCAGCGGCCTGATACCGCTGGTCGCGGGACTGGATGCACGGTTCGGCTCGTCACTCACCTTCAGCCTGCCAACCAAGATCGTGTCGTTGTTCTTCATTCTGGCTGGATTTGTCTGGGCATCCTATGCATTGCTCGAAAACCGCTTCTTCTCTGGAATGGTACGGATTCAGACCGATCGCGGTCATCACGTGGTGTCGAGTGGTCCGTATCGCTGGATCCGACATCCCGGTTACGCAGGGGCACTCGCTTCATTCTGGGCAACGCCCTTCTTCCTGGATTCTCTGTGGGCTTTCCTTCCTGCAACATTGGTCACCGTTGCACTGGTGATCCGCACCCATCTGGAAGACAACACGTTGCAGAACGAACTGGACGGCTACCGCGATTATGCGAGACAGGTGCGATATCGCTTGCTGCCGGGAGTGTGGTGAAGGGATCAGCTTCTCGACCATACCGCCGCGATCTACCCCGGCTCCCCCTGCTTTTCGATCCCGTGCTCCCTCATCTTCCGGTACAGGGTCGGCCTGCTCATGGAGAGCATGCGCGCCGCCTTGGCGATGTTCCAGTCGGTCTGGGTGAGGATGTCGAGGATAAGCCCTGCCTCGTCCCCCTTCTTCCCCGTGCCCGCCACCTTCTGCACCGGTCCCAGCATGTACGGCGGGAGGTGCTCCGGCAGGATGATGCGGTCGTTGCACAGCACGAACGCGTGCTCGATGGCGTGCTCCAGCTCCCGCACGTTGCCGGGCCACGGGTAGCTCAGGAACAGCCGCATCA
>JAGOOG010000003.1 GCA_017992605.1 Deltaproteobacteria bacterium | reverse complement strand
TTCGCGGCGTGCTGCAGCACGGCGAGGGAAAGATCCTGGCAAACCTCTCCGAGATCGCCGGCGTGTGCAGGGACGGGGTCGAGGAGGTCATCAGGGACCTCAAGGACGTGGACATGACACCGGTCATAACCATGGGCAAGATGGGGGAGGCGGTCTGCCAGGCACCGGTGGACGTGAACAAGATGGGGGTCATCCTCATCGGCGGGCTGAACCCCGTGGCTGCGGTCAGGGAGGCGGGCATAGAGGAGACCAACCTGCCCATGTCGACGGTCATGGACTACAGGGACCTGAGGCGGTTCGCGTCGGTGTTCCGCGAGTATCTCGGGTGAGCCGGGTTTTTCACATAGCCCGTCTGCCTAGAACCGGCATGAGGGCACGGAACATGCCGGCATAGGCCCTGCGCATGAGCGGGATGTCGAGCATCCCCCTCAGGGTCTTGAGCACCCGGGCATTGCCGGGGCTAAAGGTGCTCTTTTTCTTGTCGTAGCTGATCCTGTCGATGGTGAAGTTTTTCTGGGCTATGGAGACCATGAGCTGATAGGTGATGATGGTTATCATATCCCAGGCCCTCTCGATGTGTGCATGGGGGTAGGGAATCACCTCGCCCATGGCCATACGCACCACCTCCAGG
Source organism: Deltaproteobacteria bacterium (assembly GCA_017992605.1). Taxonomy (GTDB): domain Bacteria; phylum Desulfobacterota; class Desulfomonilia; order UBA1062; family UBA1062; genus MWEI01. Next base: position 192,887 of record JAGOOG010000003.1, on the reverse strand, counting down.
CTGTGGAACACCTCGATTTTGCTGCCCAGCAGCTCCCGGGCCGCCCACAGCAGGTAGATGCAGCCCCCGCAGTAAGACACCATGGCCCCTGCTCCGGTGGCTTCCGCCTCCCTGAACTTCTTTGCCCCTGAGGCGATGATCTCGAAGGGCATGGTGAAGTTGTGCGTCCAAGACGCTCCCTTGCCGAACCCGCAACACAGGGAATCCTGCCGGTTGTGCTCCATCTCGACGATGCTGCACCCGCAGGAGGAGAGTATCCGGCGGTGCATGTCCCAGCACGGGGCGCCGAAGGCCTTGGAATAGCAGTTGTCATGGACGGTCACGGTCATATCAAGCCGCTTTTTCAGGGGGACGGTCCCCGAGGCGAGGGCATTGTCCAGCCAGTCGTTGAAGTTGACAAAGTCCTGGCTGTGGCTTACCCCCATTTCCTGAGGGTGCACCGTGGTGAACAGGTAGTGCACCGCATCGAGCATGGGGACCACCTGTTTCACCCCCCAGCCGTCGAGTTCCTCCTTGGTTCGCTGTGCTATCCTCTGGACCAGGTCGAGGTAGCCGCCCTGGTAGAGGTAGGCGCCGCCCTCCCAATGGTCGAGCCGGTCGATCGGCCTGAAATGGTCCAGAAGGGCACTGCCTCCGATGATGAACGGGAAGAGGTGGAGGTAGTTGCCCACGAGCATCACCGCATCGCCTCGCCTTGGTTTGTAGTCCATCCATTCTGCAATCCACGTCTTCTCCTGCTTGGACAGGAACACGTTCAGGAGCTGCCAGATGTTGGGCTCGGCCGTTGGGCAGACGAACCGATACAGGGGCGGTGCGCCTCGCTGGCGATACAGGTCGTTCCACCGTTCCTGGATGAGACTGTAGGGGCGCGCATCGACGGGGCAGAAGAGGTTGCAGGACATGCACGACGTGCACCGGGACAGTGCATGGTTTGATGGCGCCCCATCCACGAGCCGCTTCATCTCTGATCGGGCTTCGTCGATGGGCAGTTGCATCACTGGGCAGCGGTTCAGGCACTGGCCGCAGAAGTCACACCTGTCAACACGGAACAGCCGTTTCCGTTCCGACATGGAAGGCCTCCTCTAATGCCTGGTTCACTTGTTCAGACGGTCACTCCAGTGAGATCCGGGTCCTGGCTATGATCTCGTCCTTGACCGTGAGCGGCAGCTCGTCGAAATAGGCGCAGTAGCCGGCCACTCGCACCACGATGCCCGGATACCTGCCCGGATGGGCCCTCGCATCCTCGAGCATCTCGGGGTCGAGCACGTTGAGCTGCATCTCCATGCCGCCTTGGGAGAAGAATCCCCGGGTGAGGGCGGTCATGGTGTCCACGGCCCGTTCCCCCTTGAGGGAGGATGCATCGAAGCGCAGGTTCAAAGCATAGCCGTTGGGCGAAAGGCTGGAGTCCACCCTCGCTACGGAATTGAGCAGCGCCGTGGGGCCCTGCCGGTCGCTTCCGTTGCAGCACCCGAGGCTCGCCGCGAAGGGCATGCCCTCCTTTCTCCCGCTCGGCAGGGCGCCCGTGCGTCTGCCGAAGGCCACGTGGGTGGTCGACGAGTAGAAGCCGGGTATGTACGGGCCTCCACGGGTGTTTTCATGCCGTGCAAGCGCGTCGTGGAAGATGCGCGCCACCTGGTCCGCGTATCGGTCAGGCAGTTCCTGGTCATTGCCGAACTTTGGGGCTGTACGCAGCTCTGCCCCGAGCCTGTCTTGCCCTTCGAAATCGTTCATCGCCGCATCGATCACCTCGGAGAGACGGTGAGTCCGTCTCCTGAAGACCACCTCGTCGATGGCGGCAAGCGAATCGGCTACATCGGCCACCCCCACGCCCTGGATGCCGCTCGAGTTGTACTGTGCGCCGCCCGCGGTGACGTCACGGCCGCTCTCCAGGCACCCCTTGACGAGCATGGAGGAGAAGGGGGTCGGGTGGAAGTCGCGGTTCGCCCTCTCGATGATGGTGATGTCCCTGACGAGGCGGTCCACCATGTGGTCAACCTGCGCCCTGAAGGCCGCGACGACATCGTCCATGGACCTGAAGCGGGACGGGTCAGGGGTCTTGGACCCTACCCTGAATCTCCTGCCGGGTCTCCTGCCCCGGTTCAGGGCCAGGATGAGGCACATGGGCAGGTTGAACAGGGCCGCGTCGGTGGAGCAGAAACTCCTGCCCGGCATGGTGGGCTCCACGCATCCCACCACCCCGTAGTCGCGGGCCTCCTCCAGGGTATACCCGTGGGCCCCCAGCGCGGCAATGGTGGCCTCGTCATTGAACAGGCCCGGTACGGCATTCCCTCGAGAGGCCACCTCCACCGCGCGCTTCACGTACGGCTCGGGCGAGACCTCGCTGATGCGGGCCATGTAGTTGGGGTCGCGCAGCCCGGAGAGCTCCATGACATCGAGGAACAGCCAGGTCAGATCGTTCACCGCGTCGTTGCCCCCAGAATCTACGCCCCCCACTGTTGCCGCCTGGGCCACCAGGTACCCGCCATGGTATTCGCTCACCCTGCTCGAGAGCAGGAACATGTGCTCGGTGGTCTTGGCCGAGAAGCACAGGAGCAGCTCCAGCGCCTTTTCGCGGTCTATTCTGCCGGCCTGAATGTCCGCCCTGTAGAAGGGGTAGAGGTACTGGTCGATCCTGCCGAAGGAAACGGCCGAGTTCAGTCCTTCGAGGCAGACCGCCATGTGGGTGATCCACAGCGACTGGAGCGCCTCCTGAAGTGTTTCTGCAGGTTTCAGGGGCACCTTTGCGCAGATGCGTGCGATTTCATCGAGCTCACGCCTCCGGACCGGATCAGGCTCCCCGGCGGCGATCCGCCGGGCCTCGGCAGAGAGCCTCCCCGCATAGTCGGCAAGGCCCTCGCAGGCGATGAGAGCCGCTGCATGGAGATCGCTGACCGTCTCGTCGAGGGTCTCCATGTAGCCCCTGATGCCCCGGGTGATCATCCGGTCGTAGGCGGGCAGGAAGTGGCCTATGCCGCCGCTCTCGTTGATGAGATAGTAGGATGCGTCCAGCTGTTCCAGCACATAGCGGCCCAGCCGGGGATTGTACCACCCGAAGGCCCGGGACACCATGTTCCGGGTGAGCCAGTAGGGCAGCACCTTCACGAGGAGCTTCAGCCGGTCCTTCCAGGGTACGGGGTAGGGGTTTGTCCTCCTCCTCCCCATCCACAGGATCTCCTCGCTCATGACCGCGCCGGCGAGCTCGGGCTGGATGATGGTGGATTTCCGGTGGCTGCCCATGTTCCCCACGATGAGCTCGTCGCTGAAGATCTTCACCGACTTGTTCTGGAGCAGGTGGCGCAGTGCCTTGGCCTTGCGGATCACCATGGGCTCGTTCGGGTTGTCGAGTTTCCTGAAGAACCCGGTGATGAGCAGGGCCCGTTCCGTGCACAGCTGCACCCCCTGGGACAGCAGGGCCTGTCGTATGCGCTCGAAGCGCTCCGGTGTCCTTTCCGTCTTCTCGATGCGGGGGGAAACTTCTGCCTGTGCCTTCAAGAAAGCTGTCCCCCTGCCCTGCCGAAGCACTCCTTCCCGGGCTCGTTGGCACCCCCCTCGGGCCTGAAGGCCAGGGGGTCTCTCTCCGCACACCTGTTCGGGATCATCGCCTCACCTCACTGGAAGTCTTGCACGGGTTTCAGGGCCACCTCCGGATAGATCTGCCCGTGCACGGGCGGCATGGAGTTGTATACCCAGTCGATGTCTACGGTCCCCAGGGTGATCTTCCGGTAGGTGTAGAACCCGCGGAACACACCCCGCACGAGGACGTCCTCCATCTCCAGGGTCAGACCGAACACGGCCACGTGCATGCCGCTCTGCAGCCCCCGCAGTTCGTCCCGGTAGGCCAGGTCAGAGAAGGCCAGACGCGTGCTGTCCGCGGCCTGGCAGGCCAGCAGAGGTATGATGACCGGGAAACCGTCGCTGCCGACATAGGAGCAGAACTTGACCGTGTCGATCCGGTTGAAGAGCTTCTCGGCCCATGGCTTGAGAATGCGCCCGCCCTCCTCTGACCGAGCACCCGATTTCGCCAGCTTGGTCAGCAGCGATGACAGGACGATCCTTGCCAGGGGCAAGCCTTCCCTCCCGCCGGTCTCCTTGAGGTCCATGTAGTGAATGGTGTGGATGCCGGTGTAGGCATTGTAGCGGAACATGGGCTTGTTGTTGAACATGGCGTAGTCGTCGCCGTGGCTCATCTGGTGGGTCCAGACCGCCTTGCCGCGCCAGAGGCTGCGGTCCATGGTCATGATGAGAAAACCCGTCTTCGGGTTGGTCTTCACGTTGGCCTTGCTCTGCCCCTCGGAGAACTGTCCCCAGATGAGCTGTGTCGGCGTCTTGGCCTGCAGGGCCGTGATCAGGGTGATGTGGGGGAGGCCCGCCGGGTTCACGGTGGCAATGAGGCCCACCTTGGCCTCGGGCTCGAACTCCTTGAGGTCGTGCTCGTCAAAGCGCGTTACGGTCTGTCTCATGCGGATCCTCCCTTGATGACACTCAGCGCAGGTCGTTCCTGTTCGGCATCGATGGCTGACTCCAGTCTCAGGGGGCCGCTCAGGTGCACGACGCGTGCATCCACCCCCGAACCCCGGGCTGCGGCGGCAAGGTGCTCGGCCTCCTCCGGCTTGAGCAGGCCGGCATCCCTGAAGCGCCAGTCCATGCCGAGACCCTCGTACTTGTGCAGGCACAGGTTGTTGAAGCTGCAGAGCTCCCACCTGCTCACCAGCGACCCCAGGCTGCCTTTTATAAACGAACCGATGCCCCTGAGGTTTTCCGTTGAAGCCGTACAGCCCGGTATGAGCGGGGTGCGTATCCACAGCGCCCGGGGAGTGCCGCGCTCCCTCATGAAGGAGCCCAGCTTGACGAGGTTCTCGAGCACCCGTGCATTGGTCGTCCCGGTATATTCCTTGTGCCTGACCGGATCGATCTCCTTGAGGTCGTAGAGCACCAGGTCCGCATGGGGCAGGTGTGCCTCGAGGGTGTTCCATGCAGCCTGTCCGCAGGTATCCAGTGCCGTGTGCACGCCCTTTTCCTGGAGCGCACGCAGCAGGGGTACGGCAAAGCCCGCCTGCAGGGTGGGTTCGCCGCCGGAAAGCGTCACCCCGCCGCCGGATTTTTCGAAGTAGATGCGGTCCTTGAGGACCTCTGAGACGAGCCCGACCAGGCCGTAGCTCTGTCCATAGGCCTCCATGGCGGTGGAGGGACAGACCTCCAGGCACCTCTGACAGCCCGTACAGGCGGACCGGTCGAGAGCAATGCCATTCTTCCCTGCAGAAAGGGCATTCTCCGGACATACTGCCACGCAGCTCAGGCACCCTATGCAGCGCGAGCCCACCCAGTGTAGCTGGACCCCGGGCGAGATGCTCTCCGGATTGTGGCACCAGATGCAGTTCAGCGGGCAGCCCTTGAAGAAGACCGTGCTCCTGATACCCGGCCCGTCTTCGGTGGACATTCGCTGGATGCGGAGGATGGTGGCGGTAGTGTCCTTTTCTTTTTTCATCCTTACATCTGGCCTCGGGCTTTCCCCCGTTTCGAATTCTTACCTACAGCGCCTCGTGGCTGATCCGTGCGATGAGCTCGTTCTGCAGCTCCCTGCCGACGCTCGTGAAGTAGGCGTTGTAGCCCGTTATCCGCACCAGCAGGGAACGGTAGTCCTCGGGACGCTGCTGGGCGTCCTTGAGCGTCTCGGCGTCGATCATGTTGAGCTGCAGGCAGGTGCCGCCGTTCTCCGCATAACCGCGCAGGAAGGCCTTGAACTTCTCCCGGTGCTCGGGGTCCTTGAGCAGCGAGGGGTTGATGGAGATGGTGTGGCTGGCGCCGTTCGGCAGGCAGTTGCGATAACCCAGGTAGTCACCGCCCCCGTCGGCCGCCATGCCGCCCAGGACCTTGCCCACCGAGTTGGTGTTGGCCGTGGGACCGTTGATGTCTGCACCGTTGGACGGGCAGATGGCGTTGGAAAGGAACCTGCCTTTGGGTCTGCCGTCGGGACTCGCCGGCAGGATGAATCCGTCCGACACCCAGTAGTTCCAGCTCAGCATGCCGGGTCTGAACTGGCGGTTCGTGGAGATTGTCTTGTACTTCCACGTCTCGGTGCACCACAGCTCCATCACGCGGGCCGCCATGGCATCGGCCTCGTCGTCGTCCCGGCCGTACTTGGGGGCCTTGTAGCGCGCCTTGGCCTGGAGGATCTCGTGCCCTTCCCAGTTGGCCTTCAATGCCCGGATGAGCTCCTCCATGGTGCATTCATGGTTGTCGAACACCAGGTGCTTGACGGCGAGCAGGCTGTCCACCGTGGTGGCAAAGGTCACGGCCTCCAGGGTGGCGAGGCCCAGCTCGGCCCCGCCCTCGGTGATGTCGAGACCCTGTTCGGCGCAGCCCTTCACCAGGCACGAGAGGTACGGCGTCGGGCAGAACCTGGCCCTGACGGACTCCGATTGCTCGTAGAGCGCCACGCAGCACGATATGATGTAGCGGGTCTGCTCTGCGTACGCCTCCCAGAACTCCTCCCATGACGTGAACCGCTTCGGGTCGCCGGTCTTCGGCCCCGCCTGCTTCACCTTCTCCTTCTTGAAGGTGATGGGGTCTGTGAAGTCGAAGAAGTCCCTGCCGTCGTTCAGCGCGAGTTCCACGGCCTTGAGCAGGTTGAGGTTGTTGTCCACCGTACCGGAGCGGTCGTTGCCCTGCATGGTGTTCTCCAGGCATCCCACCGGGGCGTAGTCGTGCACGGTTTCCTCGTTGATCAGGTGTGTCACCCCGGCCTTTCTCGCCTCGACCATCATGCCGGCCATGGAACGCTCGTCGAAGTTGATGAGGAAGGGCGACCCCTGGCTGGTCGCGATCATGTCCACCACCTTGTCCAGCAGGGCATCCGGGGTGTTCCGGTGGAGCCTGACATTGGGCTTGGGCTCGAGGATGGGGGTCATCTCGTCGATGACCTCGAGCATCGCGTAGGTGAGCTCGTTCGTCATGTCCGCTCCGAGCGCGCCCATGCCGGAGAGGGTTATGAGCTGCCCGTAACCTGCGGTGATGCCGTTGTTGCCGATGCGGATCATGGCGTCGTAGGCCGTGTTGGCGTGCACCCAGAAGCACTTCATGATCTCCTTGCCGAACTCCCTGTCCATGCCCTCATCCATGGAGCGCTGCCAGTAGGGCAGGAGGTACTGGTCGATGCGGCCGAAGGAGACTCCCGGGCCTGGGTAATTCTCGTCGCTCATGATGAGCATGTGCGTGAGCCACAGGGCCTGGACGGCCTCCCAGAACGTCCGGGCCGGTTCCCAGGGGACGCGCACGAGGTTGGCCGCCATCTGCTTCAGCTCGGCCTTGCGGACGAAGACGGTCTCCTGCGCGGCCAACTTGTCACACAGCGCGGCATAGCGTGCCGCCAGGTCCCGGGGCATGGTGGCGGCCGTCATCATGGCCTTGAGCTGGGACCCCTTCCTGCCTCTCTTCTCCCGTGGACTCAGGGTCTGGAAGCCCTGTTCGATCTCTTCGTAAAGGCCCTTCCAGCCGATCTTCAGGACCCGCTCATAACCGGGTATGAGGTGCCCCGAGGTGGCCCCCGAGTTGCCGTAGCCATGGTCGTGGAACCACTTCATGGCGGCGCGGACACCGTTTTTGCCGTGGACGAGCCTGTTGCGCTCTCCCGCTTCCTTCCTGGTCCAGCACGTCGAGGTCTGGACGTTGAACCGGGCGCCGCAGATGAGGTCCCCCGGCAGGACCTCCTGGGGCACGTAGTTCACCATGACCTCCCTGACGAACCATGCCTTGCGCTCCGGCAGGCTCCAGGTCCAGAAGTCCGGGTGAAGCCTCACGGGTCTCGCGGCCTGTTTGATGGACGAGCCGAAGGTCTGGAGAAAGGGGTACGTCTCGGGCACGATATAGAAGGTCATCTCGTCGAAGAGGACGTCCCAGTCGGTTCCCGTGGTCCATGCGGTGAACTCGTTGTTCCAGGCCCTCCGCGCGCCTTCGAAATAATAGGAGCGGAGCCATTCAATCCTCGCGGAGAGGTTCTTCGGCTCCTTGATCCTCCTCGTAACCCGGAGTGCTTCTGCCATGCTCATGGCCTACCTCCTCTGTGCCTCGGCGAGGATCCGTCTCAGATGGCGCTCCCCATGCATAAGCGTCTCGTGCATGACAGACCCTGCCTGTTGGGTATCCCTGTCCTGGATAGCTTGAACAAGCCGCCGGTGGAACCTGACCGTCTCGGGCAGCATGGACGGGTCGGAGAAAAACAGGCTCGTGAAGTTCATGTATACAGGCTTGAACGAGTTGATGAGCAGCGGGTAGATGAGATTGCCCGACGCCATGCCGATGGCGTGGTGAAAAGAGAAATCGAGCCGGGTCACGGTCGCGAGGTCTCTCGGGCTCGCCTTCTCTTCGGCCTGGGCGATGGCCTGGAGCTCATCGAGGTGCTCTGTGGTGCGGTTCTGCGCCGCCAGACGGGTCGTCTCGGTCTCCACGAGCTCACGGATGGCGAGCAGGCTCGAGAGAAGCCGTTCGTCGAGCCCGCCCTGCTGGTAATTGATGATGGAGTTCAGGATGGCAAGCGACCCTTCCCTCCGGTAGTCGCTCACCACGGTGCCCACCCTGGGCTTCATGGTGACAAGCCCCTTGGCAGCCAGGTCGATGAGACCTTCGTGCACCACAGGGCGGCTCACTCCGAGCTGGAGGGCGAGTTCGCGTTCCGAGGGGAGCTTCTCGCCGATGGCCACTTTTCCGGTGAGGATGAGGTCTTCGAACCGGGAGATGAAGACCTCCACCAGACTGTCTGCCTTGAGAGGCCTCAGGATGTCTTTCAATGGTTCCCCCTTGCTTGCATGGCTGGTGGTATAGCCAGCTGACAATATATACCTTTTGCATTACCCGGGCAAGGGGGAAGTTTGCACGAACCGAAGCCTCCCAGGAGCATACATGTTTACTCCATGCCTTCTGAGGGTATACTATGCATGAATGATGTGGTTCAGGGGGGGGTGTCCGCATGCGCTATGAAACCATCGTGTACGAGACTTTGGAGCCCGGGATCGGCATGCTCACGCTCAACCGGCCGAACACCTACAATGCGGTCAGCCAGCGCATGATGGAGGAGCTGGAGCACTGCTGGTCCGAGAGGGAGAACGATGTGGACACCCGCGTGATCTTGCTCAGAGGCAGCGGGGACAAGGGGTTCTGCGCAGGCCTTGATATGAAGGAGGCCATGCAGATCCAGGAGCACATGAACTCGCACCAGTTCTACCACGCCCAGTGCCGCATGGGCAGGCTGATGCTGAAGATGAGGCAGGTCCCCCAAGTCATCGTCTGCATGGTCCACGGCGCAGCGGCGGGGATCGGTTTCAGCTTCGCGCTGTCGTCCGATGTGCGCATCATCGCCATGGATGCCCGCTTCTCGGCGGCGTACATCAACATCGGGTTCGGGGGTGCGGACATGGCATGCAGCTACTTCCTTCCCCGCATGATAGGGGCGGGGCGGGCTTACGAATTCATGCTCACCGGCAATTTCATGTCGGCCAAGGAGGCTATGGACCTCGGATTCGCCAGCCGCATGGTGGAGCGGGACGATCTCATGAACGCGGCATTGGAGCTCGCCCGCACCATGAACGGCAAGAACCCGGCAGGACTGCACCTGACCAAGGAGGCCATCAACATCAACATGGACATCGGCGGCCTGGAGCAGGCCTTGGGTGTCGAGAACCGCAACCAGGCGCTCATTTATTCTGAACTCTTCAAGAAAACCGACTGAAAGGAGACAGGACAGGTATGCAGAGCACATCCCTCGTCATCGCGAAGGGGCAATCCGACATCGCAATCATACCGAAGATGGCCAACCGCCACGGTCTCATTGCAGGGGCAACGGGAACGGGCAAGACCGTAACGCTGAGGACCCTGGCCGAGCAGTTCAGTTCCATAGGCGTGCCGGTCTTCATGTCGGACGTGAAGGGCGACCTCTCGGGGCTGCCTTTCCCGGGAGGAGAAAACCCCAAGGTCAATGAGCGCATCGATCAGCTGGGCCTCAAGGGTTTCGCTTTCGAAGGTTACCCCGTGGTCTTCTGGGATGTCTTCGGCGAGCAGGGCCACCCGGTCAGGACTACCGTCTCCGAGATGGGCCCACTGCTTCTCAGCCGCATCCTCATGCTCAACGATGTGCAGAGCGGCGTCCTCAACCTGGTATTCAGGATCGCCGATGACAACGGGCTTCTCCTGCTCGACCTCAAGGACCTGCGGTCCATGGTTCAATACGTCGGCGACCAGGCCGCCCTCTTCAAGACCCAATACGGCAACATATCACCGGCCAGCATCGGGGCCATCCAGCGAAGCCTGCTGGTCCTGGAGGAGCAGGGAGGTGACAGGTTCTTCGGGGAACCGGCCCTGAGCCTGGAAGACTTCATGCAGACCGACGCGAAGGGCAGGGGGCATATCAACATCTTCACCGCCGACAAGCTGATGCAGAACCCCAAGCTGTACGCGACCATGCTGCTCTGGATGCTCTCCGAGCTTTTCGAGCAGCTTCCCGAGGTCGGTGACCCGGACAAGCCCGGGCTCGTCTTCTTCTTCGACGAGGCCCACCTCCTGTTCGACGATGCCCCCAGGGTGCTGGTGGATAAGATAGAGCAGGTGGTGCGGCTTATCCGCTCCAAGGGGGTGGGTGTGTATTTCATCACCCAGAACCCGCTGGACCTGCCGGAGACCGTTCTCGGCCAGCTGGGAAACCGGGTCCAGCACGCCCTGCGTGCGTTCACGCCCAGGGACCAGAAGAACGTGAAGGCGGCGGCTGAAACCTTCAGATCCGAGCCCGGCCTGGACGTGGCACAGGTTATCACCGAACTCGAGGTAGGCGAGGCCCTGGTGTCGGTCCTGGACGGGAAAGGGGCCCCCACGGTGGTGCAGCGCGCCTACATCTGCCCGCCGCACAGCAGACTGACCCCGCTGGAAGCACAGGAGAGACAGGAGATCATCAGGGGGTCGGTCATCTACGGGCACTACGAGAAGGTTGTCGATCGTGAATCCGCCCACGAGATCCTCAAGGCCAAGGCCGAGCAGATGGCCAGGGAACAGGAAGAATCCCAGGCTGAAAAACGTGCCGCCCCGAAGGGACGCCAGCAGGGAACGGACCTCTTCTCGGCCATGGCCAAGAGCGCTGCCCATGCCATCGGCAGCCAGGTAGGCAGGCAGATCATCCGGGGCGTGCTGGGTTCCTTTTTCGGCGGCAAGAAGGGGTAGCACCGTCCCGGTGCCCCGGTGTTCCCGGGGGTGACAAACCCCTGTCGTTCAACCGGGGCACCGGCCAGGATGGGCATTCATGCATCTACAGCAAGGCCAGGCTGTCCGCTACGGCCATGCCGGCCCTGGTGGGGCGGACGACGGTGCCGTTCATCTCGATGAGGCCTGCCCTGCGGAACTCTGCGAGGAGAGGGCCCTTTTCCGCCAGGAGGTCGCGGCCATAGCGGTGACGATACCGGTGAAGGTCTATCCCCTTCCCGGTTCTGAGACCGAGGAACAGGGCCTCCAGCCGCAGCTGGTCCATGTCCAGGGTCTCCGATTGAGCGACAGGACGGATTCCTTTTCCACAGTCGAGGATGTAGTCCGTGACCGAGGCATGGTTCCACCATCTTTTCCCGTTCGAGTATGAGTGGGCGGACGGCCCGAGGCCCAGGTAGGGGGAGTGGTCCCAGTATTTCTGGTTGTGTCGCGAAGCCCTCTCCATGGACCTGGCAAAGTTGGAGATCTCGTAGTGGACGTACCCTGCACCTTCCAGGAACTCGGACGTCCTCAGGAAGAAATCTCTTCGAGACTCTTCCGTGAGGAGCGGCAGCTCTCCCCCGTGATACCGGTCTCCGAGCGGGGTGCCCCGTTTGATCTCCAGCTCGTAGCACGAGAGATGCGATGGCGCGAAGGTCAGGGCTCGCTCGAGGGATGCCTGCCATTGGCTGTACCGCTGCCCGGGCAGGGCATAGATGAGGTCGATGCTCAGATTGCCGAAGCCTGCCGCCACGGCATCCTCGATGGTGCGAAGGGCCTCCTTGCCGCTGTGACGCCGGCCCATGAACGACAGCTCGTCATCATTGAACGACTGGACGCCCATGGAGATCCGGTTGATGCCCAGGTCTCGCGCAACGGTGAGCTCCTCTCTCCCCCAGTCTGCCGGATTGATCTCGATGGTGATCTCTGTGCCGGGCAGGAGGGTGAAGACGTGGCATACCCGGTCCAGGACCGTCTCGAGACGTTTTGGAGAGAGCAGGGACGGGGTGCCGCCGCCGATGTAGACCGTGTCAAAATTCCTGAACGCATCGGTCCATGTACCGGCCTCGCAGAGCAGTGCGTCGACGAAGGCATCAATGGACTCCGTATCCGTTGAAGAGAAGAAATCACAGTAGGAGCAGCGTGACGCACAAAACGGGACATGGACATAGAGGCCCGCTGCAGGGTTTTCTGTCGGCATCATGAGTCCGTGTCGGATTTCAGCACGGCCAGGAAGGCGCTCTGGGGGATGCTCACCGAGCCGATCATCTTCATCCTTTTCTTGCCCTTTTTCTGCTTTTCCAAGAGCTTGCGCTTGCGCGTGATGTCCCCGCCGTAGCACTTGGCCGTGACGTCCTTGCGGAAGGCCGAAACAGTGGAGCGTGAAATGATCTCTCCGCCGATGGCGCCCTGGATGGCGATCTTGTACATCTGACGGGGGATCTCGTCCTTCAGGCGGTCGCATGCCTGGACTCCGCGGGCACGGGCCCGGTCGCGGTGCACGATCTGGGACAGGGCGTCGACCTTCTCGCCGTTGACCAGTATGTCCAGCAGTACCAGGTTGCTCGGGCGGTAATCGATGAGGTCATAGTCGAAGGACCCGTATCCCTGGGTCATGGACTTGAACCGGTCGTAGAAGTCGAAGATCACCTCGGCCAGCGGCATCTCATAGGTAAGTTCCACCCTGCCCGGGCTCGTGTAGTGCATGTTGGAGTTCACGCCCCGCTTCTCGATGCAGAGGCTCATGACCGGGCCCAGGTACCTGTCCGGCATCATCATGGATGCCCTGATGTACGGTTCCTCCGAGCCCTCGATTGACATGGGGTTGGGGTAATGGGCGGGATTGTCCACGAAGAGTTCGGTCCCGTCCTTGAGGATGAATTTGTAGCGGACGCTCGGCACGGACAGGATGATGGACAGGTCGTACTCGCGTTCAAGGCGCTCCTGTACGATGTCCAGGTGCAGCAGGCCCAGGAATCCGCACCGGAAGCCCTGGCCCAGGGCGACCGAGGAGTCCTTCTCGTAGATGAAGGCCGCGTCGTTGAGCTTGTACTTTTCCAAGGCCTCGGCCACGTCTTCGTAGTCGTCGGACGCGATGGGATAGATGGATGCGAACACCACGGGCTTCACCTCCTTGAAGCCCGGCAAAGGCCCGCCACAGGGTCTCTCGTGCAGGGTGATGGTGTCGCCGATGCTCACGCTGGAGACCGTCTTCACGCCGGCTATGATGTAACCAACCTCACCCGCGCTGAGGCGGTCGCCCTTTATCCTGGTCAGTCCGAACAGGCCGACCTCCTCCACACGATACACGGCATCGTTGAACATGAATCTGATGGTGTCACCCGCCTTGACGGAGCCCTCGAAGACACGGCAGTGGATGACGGTACCCCGGAAGGAGTCATACTGTGCATCGAAGATCAGCGCCGCCAGTGGGGAGTCGGGGTCTCCCTTCGGGGGAGGGATCCGCTCCACAATGGCCTCCAGGATGTCATCGATTCCCGTGCCGACCTTGGCGGAGCATGCCAGGTGGGTTTCCGGGTCAAGCCCGAGTTCGGTGTCGATCTGGGCGATAACACGCTCCACGTCGGCCGAGGGGAGGTCGATCTTGTTGATGACGGGGACGACCTCGAGGTCGTGTTCCAGGGCGAGGTAGAGGTTGGCCAGCGTCTGGGCCTGCACGCCCTGTGCCGCATCGATGAGCAGCAGGACCCCCTCGCAGGAGGCCAGCGACCGGGACACCTCGTAGGAGAAATCCACATGCCCCGGGGTGTCGATGAGATTGAGGGTGTAGGCCTTTCCATCCCGCGCCTGGTAGGGCAGCGAAATGGCCTGACTCTTGATGGTTATGCCCCGTTCCCGCTCGATGTCCATGGTATCGAGCATCTGGTCCTTGAAGGTCCGGGTGTCGCAGACACCGGTCCGCTGGATCAGGCGGTCCGCCAGGGTGGATTTCCCGTGGTCGATATGGGCGATGATGCTGAAGTTGCGAACGTTCTCCATACTGGTCCTGTGAGATCCCCCCTAGCGGGTTCATGGTCTCCGCCCGCTGGGGAAACCGTGTTTCCCGGGAATGATGCCGGATCACCCCGCCGCTTGGCTGTCCTATTCGATGCCGAGCAATTTGTCAATGGCTCCATCGAAGCGGGGGGGGGGGCGATTCATGGAGGGCACTACGAACGGTTCGTGTCCGGGGCAGAACCGGACGCTGCCTGTCCATCCTGCTCCGCCAGGGCGAGGAGGACCTCGCCGAGCGCGACCTTGCGTTCGATCATGACCAGCCGGGCAATCCTGCCGGGGCCGAAAAGGAGCGCTCCCAGGGTGGCTGCGTCCGTCTCGAGACGCGCTGCGAGGACACGGGGACCATGCTTGCGAACGAGCGACTCCACGGCGCGATAGAAGCGATCGGACCCGTCTTGGGTAACCAGGAGCAGGCGTGAAACGCGCGAGCCGCGCTGCGCGCCGCTCCGGCGGTCAGCCAGGACGAGGCCGCGGGATTCATCGGCGAGACGACGCCGGGCGTCTTCCAGGCCACGAACAATCGTGCCGATGCTACACGCATGGCGCAGGGCCGTTGCAAGCGCACCGTCGAGTGTGATCACCGGGACCGCCACCTCGCCACCCGGCCACAGCAACCGGGTGTCCGCGGTCAGCATATGGATGATCCCGGAGAACCGCGGGTCCGATTCGACCATCCGGGGAAGGCGCAGTGGCTGTGTGCTCACATGACTACCGTGCCACGGGGATTACCGGCCGGCCCTGAGGGCCTCGATACGCTCTTCGAGGGGCGGATGGGTCATGAAGAGCCTGGTCAGGCCACGCTTCATGTTCCCGGAGATGCCGAAGGCCGCCATCTGGTCAGGCAGGTGGGGCTGGTTCACGGAAAGCTTGAGCCGTTCGAGGGCGGAAATCATCTTTTCCCTCCCGGCCAGATCCGCTCCGCCTGCATCTGCACGGAACTCCCGGTGACGGCTGAACCAGAACACGATGATGCTGGCCAGAATGCCGAATACCACCTGGGCGACGAGCGTGGTGATGATGAAGGCCGGGCCGTGACCGCGCTCGGTCTTGAACACGACGCGGTCCACCAGGAAACCCGCCACCCGGGAGAGCACGATCACGAAGGTGTTGACCACACCCTGGACCAGGGCCAGGGTTATCATGTCACCGTTGGCCACGTGGCTCACCTCGTGGGCCAGGACCGCCTCGACATCGTCCCGGTTCATGGAGCGCAGCAGGCCGGTGCTCACCGCCACCAGGGCGCTGTTCCGGCGCATTCCCGTGGCAAAGGCGTTCATGTCCGGGGCGTCATAGATCGCGACCTCCGGCATGGCTATGCCTGCACGGTCGGCATGCCTGTGAACAGTCTGCACAAGCCATGTTTCAACCTCGCTTGCAGGGGATGTGATCACCCGGGCACCGGTGAGGCGCTTGGCGGTCCACTTCGAGATGGCAAGGGATATGAGCGAACCTCCGAAACCGAAGACGGCGGCAAAGACGACGAGGTTGGATATATCGAGCCCTATGCCCTTCTCATCGAGGATTCTTCCCACCCCGAGCAGGTGGAGCACGATGCTGAGCACGAACACGATTGCCAGGTTGGTGATGACGAAGAGCATTACTCTCTTGAACATGGGAACCTCCACTATGTCAGGCCCGAAGCAGGAGCCCGGTACGAGTTGTCTCGCTCGAATCTTCGGTGATCTTCCGATTATCCGTGAATATAGGCAAAGCGTGCCTGATTGTCAATGCAGGCCGAAAGACGCCCGGCACGGCTGGCCATCTTGAGGACCCCGGTGACAGCCCTCTGAGAAAGATGCCGTTTCTGTAATTCTCTCAAGTGTCTTCGGGGGGTTGACGATTTTAACACGTACAGAGGCTACCGCAGAGCAGACCAAAAAACTTGACAAGAAAAGGGGTGTTTCTGTATGTACCCCTGCAAGTACATAATGAACAAACCTTATAGTGTTGATGATCATGAATTTGACTGGCAGCTTTGCCGCCGCAGCTTCTTAAAGGCAGGTGCACTGGCCCTGTGTGGATGCCTCTTCCCTCAGGCTGCCCTGGGTGCGGCAAAGAACATGGTGCCATCCCAACGGTCGCTCTCCATCTTCAACCAGCACACCGGCGAGAGCCTCGAGAAGGTGTACTGGTCACGGGGCCGGTACATTCCAGATGCGCTGGCAGAGATCAACAGAATCATGCGTGACCACCGCACCAACGAGGTCATTCCCATGGACACCGGCCTGCTCGATCTCCTGCACGCGATTCATTGCAGAATGGGTTCCCAGGAGATGCTGCAGATCATTTCAGGATACCGGTCACCCGTCACCAACAGGCACCTTCGCGAGTGCGGAAGAGGGGTGGCCAAGAACAGCCTCCACATGGAGGGTATGGCGGCGGATATCTGCCTGCCGGACAAGAGTCTCTCTGAACTGCGCGAGACAGCGGTTGCACTGAAATGCGGCGGGGTGGGGTATTATCCCCGTTCCGGCTTCGTGCACGTCGACGTGGGTAGCGTCAGGTACTGGTAATCCTTCAGCGTCCCGGTTATTCTAAAACAAGAGCCCTCAGCTACCGAGGGGATTCCCATTCAAGGAAGGGAACATGACAAGGATCACGGTTCTGTCCATGCTGCTATGCCTTCTCCTCGTACCTGCAGGATTCGGCTTGGCCCTGCCCCTCGACGATGGCGTTGCAGGCGGCATCCGCGCCATGCTCGAAGAGGTTTCGGCCCCCGTCGAGATCGAGGTCAGCGGCTGCCGGATCTCTACTTTCTCTGTTATACCGGAGCTCTATGAGCGGAGAAGCTACCGGCCGTTCTGGACGAACTCGGATGCCATAGACCAGATGATCCGGGCCATAGGCGAGATCTATCTGGAAGGGCTCGACCCGGATGATTACCACCTGCGAGAGATTCTACGACTGCGAAGCACGGCACGAGATGGGGGGATTGCCAGTGATCCCATGGCGGCCGCTTCCCTTGACCTGCTCCTCACCGATGCATTCGTACGACTCGCGTATCACTCCATGTGCGGCAAGGAAGATCCGGTCACGTATCACCCGCAATGGAACGTGACCGCCAAGATCGATGAAACGGACCCCGTGGAATTCATCGAGCAGAGGATCAGCAGCCCGTCCATCACGAAAACCATTCGGGAACTGAAGATCAGCCATTCGTACTACGAGGGTCTGAAATGGGCGCTGGCGGAATACCGCATGCTGAGATCCAGCGGGGGCTGGGAACCTGTCCCCGAAGGACCGACACTGAAAAGAGGCATGGCCGACCCGAGGGTGGAGGCCCTGCGCCGGCGACTGGCTCTCACCGACGATCTTCCGGAAGCTTCTGCCGAACCCATGAATTTCGACCTGGCGCTCGAGCGGGCGGTCATGAGATTCCAGGGCAGGCACGGGCTGAAACCGGACGGCGTGGCAGGGAAAAACACCATTGCCGCGATGAATGTCACGGTCCAAGATCGTATAGACCAGATCCGTGTCAACCTCGAGCGTGCCAGGTGGGCGCTCCGGGGCATCGACCTTGATGAGCGATACGTCCTTGTCGACATAGCGGGGTTCAGGGTCATCTACCTTCAGGGGAACATGGTGATATGGTCAAGCAGGGCCCAGGTCGGACAGCCCTATCGCGACACGCCGGTGCTCAGATCCGCCATAGTGCATGTCGAGTTCAACCCGGCATGGGTTGTGCCTCCCGGAATCTTCCAGAAGGACATTCTGCCGGAGCTGCTGAAGAATCGCGGCTACCTGAAGAAAAAGGACCTGAAGGTCATCGACAACAGGGGAAAGGCGGTGGATCCGAAGACCATCGACTGGCATAATTACGTGAACAGGCCTTTCCCGTACATGCTCAGGCAGACTCCCGGCGAGAACAGTGCACTCGGCAGGATCAAGATTTATTTCCCCAACGAATACCTCGTGTACCTGCACGATACCCCGAGCAAGGCCCTGTTCGAAGAAGAGGACCGGACCTTCAGTTCGGGGTGCATACGTGTGGAGAGGCCTCTGGAGCTTGCAGAGCTGTTGCTCGACGATCCGTCGCGATGGAACATGCGCCGTATCGAGGAGGCAGCAGAATCTGGAAGAAACCAGAAGGTCCGGCTGCCGCGACCCGTCACCATCCTTCTGATGTACTGGACCGTGGAGGTTGGGCAGGACGGTACCATCTATTTCAAGAAGGACCCCTACGATAGAGATGGCCTCGTGCTGGAGGGTCTGGGGCGTGATGAGGACATCAGGCCCACGACCGATGACATGTACACGTCACACGGCACGAAATAGACATTGGTGAAGGGCAGGGGGACATTTCTAACGAGTCTCACACATTTCTCACGAGTCATTGACAACCTCGAGTCCGGCCTTATTAATTATGAAATGCGGTATGGGATCATGGTGCAGGAATGTTTCTCTTTTCCGTTGATCTGATCTTGTTATTTGCCAATAGCTGAATCCTTCAAGGTTTTATTTCCAGCTTATCGCATGAAAGGGGGTGATACAGAGGGACTTGTCGATCTGTCTCGGTATCGGAAGGTGTGGAGGGTAATGGTTATGCAAGGGAGGTTGTGTGCCATGAAGAACGTGATCTTTCTGGGTATCGTCACGGCAAGCCTCCTCCTTGTCCCAGAACCATGCCATGGCAATCTGATTCTGGTAGGAAAGGTTTCACCCTTGGCTGCAGATAGTTCTGCTCTTTCAAGGAACGATCCTTTGAGTGAATGGGAAACAACCGGGTACATCTCAGGCAAGCATGCTCCATCGTCGATGAGAAGTGATGAACGTGCGGTGATTCATTCACAAAGAGATACTCTGGCCTTTACTCCCAGCATTTCTCTGAAGTTACCGGTCGCTGGCGATAAGGTGAGCCTCAATGCCGCTTCGGTCCCCGAACCGTCGACCCTCCTGCTGCTCGGGGTCGGGTTGTTCAGCTTCGGGAGCTTCTACAGGAGATCTCTGAGATCCTAGGAGGTGTGGCAAGCATGTATAAGCAGGACCTTCCCAGGCCCTGCTTTTTTTCGTGCCAGGATAACCTCTATTTCCCCAGCTCTTCCTTGAGTTCCCGCTTCAGGATCTTGCCGGAAGGATTCTTGGGGAGATTCTCGGCTATGACGATCTTTTTGGGACACTTGAACCCGGCCAGGTGCTCCTTGCAGTGGGCGATGATCTCCTTTTCTGTGAGGGACGATCCTTTCTTCGGCACGATTACGGCTGCCACGATCTCGATCCACTTGGGGTCGGGAAGGCCGATGACGGCCACCTCCTCGATGCCCGGATATCGGTACAGGACCTCCTCGACCTCCCGTGACGCCACGTTTTCGCCGCCGGTCTTGATCATGTCCTTCTTGCGGTCCACCACGTAGAGGTACCCATCCTCGTCGAACCTGCCGAGGTCACCGCTGTGGAACCAACCGAAGGCAAAGGCCTCTGCTGTCTTCTCGGGATCGTTGAGATATCCGCTCATGACATGGCCGGAACGGTGTACGATCTCTCCCACCGTGCCGGTCGGTACGAACCTGCCCTCGTCGTCCATCAGCCTGGTTTCGACGTTCAGGACGGGTTTTCCCGCTGATCCGGGCTTGAGCAGCTGATCTTCAGGTTTCAGAATGGTCGCCACAGGGCCCATCTCGGTCTGTCCGTAGTAGTTCCAGAGCTGGAGGCCACGGAAGGTCACCGAGAGCTGCTTGATTATCTCCACGGGCATGATGCTGGCCCCGTAGGCGGCCTTCCTGAGGCTGCGATGGTTGTGGTTCTTGAATTCCGGGTGGTTGAGTATTCCTATCCACACCGTCGGAGGGGCGAACATGTGGGTGATCTGGTATCTCTCTATGAGCTTGATCATGTCCAGTGCATCCGCCTTGTGCATGATCACGTTGGTGGCGCCGACATAGAGGTACGGCATGAGAAAGCAGTGGAGCTGTGCGCAATGAAACAGCGGCAGGGCGTGCAGGCTCACGTCATAGGTTTCATACTGCCCGTCGAAGATGCAGCTGTGATACTGGGACATGAGTGCCCGGTGGGAAAGCATGGCGCCCTTGGGTTTTGATTCCGTGCCGCTCGTGTAGGGAATCTGCACGATATCCTCGGCGCTGACCTCCACCTGGGGTTCGTCGTAGGGCATGGTCCTCATCTCGGATGTCAGGTCGAAGAACCCCTCGGGTATCATGGAATCGGCCAGGGGTATGAATCCCCACCGCTCCACCGAAGTGAACGCCGCCTGGGCTCGGGCGATGATGGGATACAGGGCGTCCTCGACAATGAAGACACGTGAACCGGAATGGTTGACGATGTAGGCTATTTCCTCGGCGTTGAGCATGTAGTTGATGGGCACCTGGATGGCGCCGATCTTTGCCAGTCCGATCATGCTTATGGGGTAATAGTGGGAGTTGTATGCGTAAACCGCTACCCGGTCGCCTTTTTTCACCCCGTAACGTGCCATGAGGTTGGCGAAGCGCCGGGCGTCCCGCTCGAGGTCGTAGAAGGAGAGCTTCTCCTCGCGGAATATGATGGCGGTCTTGTCACCGTATTTTGTCGCCGCCCTTCGTGCCATGTCTCCTATCGTGTCGCGGTTGATGATGTTGCTCAACGGTGCTCCTCCTCTCGAAAAAAGCTCGCTGTAATCCCCTCGCCCCAGGGGTTTCGAATCATAGCAGATGCTGATCGAGGCGTCAAAGGCAGATCCTGGCGGCGGCGTGCTCTTCGGTACCGTCGTATCTTGCCGGGCGGTTATTTCTCATTATTATGTAAGAGAAGGCACGGGGGCGCACCGGGGGCCTCGACCTTCAGGGGGGGAGTCCGGGTGATCATGGACCCGTGGACTCTTTGAACGCGCACCGCACGGTGCACAATCGAATCTCACAGGAGGTGCATGAGTATGAATCCTTTCCGCATGCAGAGATGGTCACCGTATGTGGCGGGGGCCCTCGCGGGACTCCTGCTCGTTCTGTCCGTCCTGGTGACCGGCAAGTACATCGGGGCCTCGACGACCTTCGTCAGGACGGCAGGATTGATCGAACAGGTCTTCGTGCCCGAGCGGGTTGCTGCAATGGAGTATTTCGTCAAGGAGAAGGTGAAGATCGAGTGGCAGTGGATGTTCGTCTTCGGGATCTTCTTCGGCTCCCTCGCAGCCTCGCGGATCGCGAAGGATTACCAGGCGACAGCGGTCCCGCCCATGTGGCAGGCCAGATTCGGTCCGGACAGGGCGAAACGATGGGCCGTCGCCTTTGCAGGGGGGGTCATTCTCATGTTCGGGGCCAGACTGGCCGGCGGCTGACCAAGCGGACACGGTCTGAGCGGTCTGGCTCAGATAGCCGTCAGCGGATACATCTCCCTCATATGTTTCTTCGCAGCGGGCATCGTCATCGCCCGTGCCCTGTACTCAGGAGGTGGACGCTCATGAATCTGCTCCTGTATGGTTTCATAACCGGTATCATCTTCGGGTTCCTGCTCCAGAAGGCACATGTGCTCAGGTATGACAAGCAGCTCGGGGCGCTGCGTCTGAAGGACTTCACCATCGTCAAGTTCATGCTTTCGTCCGTGATCGTGTCCATGGTGGGCATCTACCTTCTCTATGATCTCGGCCTCGTGGAGCTTGACATCAAGACGGCGGCCCTCGGCGCCAACGTGCTCGGAGGGCTCATCTTCGGCATAGGGTGGGCCCTCGTGGGGTACTGCCCGGGGACTGCGGTCGGGGCCCTGGGCGAGGGTCGGTACGACGCTGCTGCGGCCCTCGCGGGCATGCTCGTGGGCGCCGCCCTGTATGCAGAGGCCTATCCCCTGATGAAGGGGACGGTCCTGACGTGGGGGAACCTGGGAAAGATAACACTTCACGGTGCCCTGGGGGTCAATCACTGGGTGGCGATCGTCGTGATCACCCTGCTGTTCGTCGGGTTGTTCTCATGGTTCGAGAAGAGGCGTCTG
Source organism: Deltaproteobacteria bacterium (assembly GCA_017992605.1). Classification (GTDB taxonomy): domain Bacteria; phylum Desulfobacterota; class Desulfomonilia; order UBA1062; family UBA1062; genus MWEI01. The sequence continues at coordinate 170,744 of JAGOOG010000003.1, read as the reverse complement.
TGAGGAACCAAGATGCCTCCCTCGCGAGGTGGGGTGGCCTGGGCGCTCCGCGGTTTCTCATTCACTGAAGTATAATTCTGTTGAAGGCTCTGAAGGAGAGGAGGTTTTCCATGGACACGAATCGGATCTGGAGAAAATCCTATGACCCGGGGCTCGCTGACCTGGATCCCGTTGAATGGGAACAGAGCTTTCCCGCTGCCTGCACACGGACGTTCCGTGACTTCCCCGAAAAGACGGCCCTTGCCTTCATGGGTGTTCATATCAGCTTTTCCCGGCTCGACCGCTATGCCAACCGCTTTGCCAACATGCTGCTCTCCCATGGATTCCAGAAGGGGGACGTGGTGGGGATCAACCTGCCCAACATCCCGGAATACGTGATAGCCTGGCTCGGGGCCCTGCGGGCGGGGTGCATCGTGACAGGGGTTTCACCCCTGCTCTCGACGGACGAGATGGCGTATCAGCTCAAGGACTGCAACGCGAGGGGGCTGGTCACCCTCGATGCAATCTTTGCCGGCAGGCTGGTGAAGATCATCGACGACCTGCCCGACCTGAGGCTTGTTGTCGCGGCGAGTGTGGGGGGGTTCCTCCCGGTCGTCAAGCGTTTCCTGGGGACCCTCCTGAAGAAGATACCAAAGGGCGCGGTGACCCCCCTGGAAGGAAGGACGGTATTCCGATTCCAGGACGTCATCGCCTTCGGCAGGTTTTCCGAGGGGGCGCCAGGGGTCAGCCTGACACCTGATGACATCGCATATATCCAGTACACCGGGGGTACTACCGGGGACCCGAAGGGGGCCATGCTGAGTCACCGGAACTTCGTTGCAGACCTCCTCATCTTCCAGAAATGGCTCGGGTGGAAGCCGGGCAGCAGCATAGGGCTGTCAGGGTTCCCCTTTTTCCACATCGCGGGCCTCTTCACCAATGCGAACTGCATCTACCTCGGGTGGACCCAGGTCCTCATACCGAATCCCAGGGACACGGAGCACATCTGTGCCGAACTGAAGAAATACCGGCCTACGGTCATGGCCAACGTGCCCTCCCTCTACGTGCTCCTCATGGCGAACCCCAGGTTCAGTACGCTGGATCATTCGAATCTCCAGACCTGCATCTGTGCGGCGGCACCTTTCCCGGAAGATGCCCAGCGTCAGTTCGAGGCCATCATCGGCCAGGGGAAGATCGTCGAGGCCTACGGCATGACGGAGACGTCCCCCCTGACGGTGGTGAATCCGGTCAAGGGAAGAAAGAAGCTGGGAACCATAGGGGTGCCGTTGCTGAACACCGAGATCCGGCTCGTCGATCCGGGCACGGGCCAGGAGGTCGGGATCGGCCAGCCCGGAGAGATCTGCGTGAAGGGCCCCCAGGTGATGGTCGGGTACTACAACCGGCCCGAGGAAACCAGGAAGGTCATTGACGACGACGGCTATTTGCACACCGGCGACGTGGCGGTCATGGACGAAGACGGGTTCCTGCGCATCGTGGACCGGACCAAGGACATGATCATCGTCGGCGGCTTCAAGGTGTTCTCCCGCAAGGTGGAGGAGGTGCTCTCCGAGCACCCTGCCGTCCAGATGATCGCCACCATCGGGACCCCGAACCCCGAGCGTCCCGGATCGGAGGTCGTCAAGGCCTTTGTCGCCCTGAGCCCTGAGTATCAGAGCGGGAAAGATCCGGAGGCGATCAAGGACGACATACTTGCGTTCGCCAAGAAGAGGCTCGCTCCCTATGAAGTTCCCAAGGCCGTCGAGTTCAGGAACGAGCTCCCGCTCACCGCCGTCGGAAAGATAGACAAGAAGGTCCTCAGGAAGGGCCCATGAGAGCGGGAGTCCTTGGCAAGAGCCGGCGCAGATCAATGCAGGAACGCGGAGAAAGAGTCCGGCCCGCCCCGCTGTCATCCTGGGTGAGGTGGTACGTGCTCCCTGTGCGTCAGGCGCGCTCGAATATGGTGGCCGGGGCCTGCCCGCCGCCGGTACACAGCGTCACCAGCGCATACCGGCCCTTGCGTCGATGCAGCTCATGAATGGCCGTGACGCTCAGGCGTGAGCCGCTGTTGCCTACGGGGTGACCCAGGGCCAGCGCCCCGCCGTTCACGTTGAGCCTGTCCATGTCGGCCTTGAGCTCCTTGGCCCAGGCCAGGGGTATGGGGGCGAAGGCCTCGTTCACCTCGAAGAGGTCGATGTCGTTCATGGTGAGGCCGGCTTTGGCGAGCACCTTTGGTGTGGCAGTGATGGGGCCGGTCAGCATCAGGACGGGATCCGACCCCACCACGGCGCTGGCCACCACCCTGGCCATGGGCGTGAGGCCCAGCCGCTTCACCTTTTCGCCGCTCATGAGGACCACGGCGGATGCGCCGTCGGTGACGGTGCTGGAAAGGCCCGCTGTCATCCACTCGGTGCCGGCGATGACCTTGAGGCCATCGAGGATCTCCCTGCTGGTTTCCGGCCGGATGGTCTCGTCCTTTATGCAGAGGACGGCGTTGCCTTCCTTGTCGAGTCCCTTGACCGGGAACAGCTCGTTCTTGAAATGCCCTTCCTCGGTCGCCCGGTGTGCCCTGGCGTGGCTCGCAATGGCGAAGTCCTGGCACTCCTCCTTGGTGATGCCCCACTGGTTCGCGATGGCCTGGGCGCCTCCCGTCTGGCTGGGGATGCCGTACTTCTCCAGGTAGTAGGTGCCGATGGGGTGGCCCGCGTTCTGCCCGTTGGCCAGAGTGCAGTTCATGTCGGAGGCGATGCTGTACTTCGACATGATCTCGCAGCCGCTCGCGATGATCACGTCGTGGGTGCCGGAGGCTATCATGCCGGCGCCGAGCTGGATCGCCGAGAGGCTGCTGCCGCACTGGCGGTTCACCGAGATGCCTCCCAGGGTGACCGGGAGCTTGGACGCGAGGACGGCCATGCGGGCCAGGTTGAAACCCTGCTCGCCGATCTGGTAGACGCACCCGGTGATGACGTCGTCCACCTCGTTCACGTCGAGGTTGATGCGGTCCACGGCCTCGTTCAGGGCAAGGGCCAGGAGTTCGGGGGCCATGTACTCCCTGAAATAGCCTCTCTGCTTGCCCACGGCGGTCCTGACCGCGCTGACCACGAATACGTCTTTATTCATGCGGAAACCTCCTGATGGAATGTGAATGAGGCTTATTGTAATACCATAAGACATTATACGATACAAGGCCCGTGTCTGTTCACTGCTGCACGCATCCGCATGCATGGCTCAGCCGCCGGATACGGTATCGAGGCCTGCCTCGGCCCTCTCCGCGCTCTATCACACCCGCTGATTCAGAACAGCTTCACCCTCTCGATGAACGCCCGGAAACCTGCCCGTTCGCACCGGAAGGCTTCGTTGAAAGACATCTCGTCCTGCTTCTCGATGAGGGTCTTCATCTGCATGAGGATCTCGTAGTTGACCCCGCAGATGTCCTGGGCGATCTGCCGGGCCCTGGGAATCAGCTCCGCGGGGGGCACGACCTCATTGACCAGCCCGCAGCGCAGTGCGTCGGCAGCGGACAGGGGTCTGCACGTGAACGAGAGCTGTTTGGCCATCCTCTGGCCCACGGAACGCTGGAGGAGCTGGGTCATGCCCCAGCCCGGGTGAATGCCCACCTTGGCATGGGAGTCGATGAACCTGGCGTTCTCCGAGGCGATGAGGAAGTCGCAGTGCATGGCGAGTTCGAAGCCACCCGTGATGGTAGCGCCGTTGATGGCACCGATGATGGGTTTCCTGCACGAGGCGAAGACATCGGGCATGTCCTTGCCGTCCCCCCTCGGGTCGAGAAGGTCGTCCTTGCCGATGACCGAGAGGTCAATGCCCGAGCAGAACGACTTGCCGTTTCCCGTTATGATGGCCACCTTGAGCCCATCGTTGCGTGCCACCTCGTCGAGGGCATTGTAGAGGTTCACGAGGAGATCCTGGCAGATGGAGTTGTGGCGCTCGGGGCGGTTCAGGGTGATGAGCGCCGTGGGGCCTTCGCTTTCGAACAGGACTGTCTTTTCCATGCAGCGGCTCCTTTCTCCCGAGAGGCGGGGGAGTGGTCGGTAATCTGTATAACCTTTTCTGCGTGTCGATGACAGAGTTTTCGTAATGGATCGGACAGCTGTCCCTGCGGGGATTCCATTGACTTCTCTCCCATGTCATGTATTGCATAATAGAAGGGTTCGCCGGAGAACATCTCGGTGTCTGGGGGCACGCATGGACAATTCGTTGCACCTTCTCGTGAGTATATGGATCAAGCTGTTCTTTCTGCTGACGCCGTTCTTCGTGCTGTCGATCTTCCTCTCCCTCACCCAGGACCTGTCTTCCGGTCAACGCAGGAGATCGGCCCTGTGGCTCACCATAGACGTCGTGATCATCTGCCTCGTCCTGTACTTTCTCGGCAACGCCATCTTCTCCGTGTTCGGCATAACGCTGGATGCGTTCCGCATCGGCGCAGGGGCGCTGCTGTTCCTCTCTGCAGTGGACCTCGTGAGGGGCGCCGAAAATCCCCTGCAGCGTGAAGAACCAGGCAGCTTCATCGTGGTGCCTCTCGCCATCCCCATAACCGTCGGACCTGCCACCACCGGTGCGCTGCTCGTCATGGGGGCCGAGGTTACCACCCCCTGGGAGAAACTGATCGGGTGCGCGGCCCTGGTCGGGGCAGTCCTGTGTGTGGGCATTCTGCTCGTCCTGGCGACCACCGTCGAGAGAATCATCGGCCAGACAGGCCTTCGTATCCTGAGCAAGATCACCGGCCTGGTCCTTTCTGCGCTGGCTTCCCAGATGGTATTTGTCGGGGCGAGGAATTTTCTGGCGTGAGAAGGGTCACGCTCATGCCATGGCACCCTCCCATCGTGCCCGGCCGAGGGGTCATTGAATTCCATAGAACCCAGAGTATTATTCATTGTATCCCTCCCGGGGACGTGGAAATCGTGAGAAAGCCCACGGAAGGGGGGAGCGGGCATGGCGCAGTACGGGGAGAAGGATGAGAACTATACGAAAAGGCCAGTTATATGAGAAAGATAGAAGGCCATGTTCGATGTGGCCAGGGCGGTCTGCAGGGTAAAGAACATGAATTTCGAACGAAAAGATCTTGAAATACGAAACCGGGCACAGACTCGGCTGTATACTATTTTTCTCAGTCTTCACATTGATTTTTTTTCGTGTCATACTATTTTTAGTAAAAGGTACTGATAAGAGGTATAGATTGTACGTGCGGGGAGGGGTCCTCATGATCTGTGGGTACTCCGGAGAGGGGGTGACGATGAGTGCGTGGTTCCCGGGGAGGAACGAGTGTCCATCATGGGGAGCGGGGCTGGTTATCTGAAATGAGATACCTCTACGTCATCTCCTTGTTGGTTGCATTCTTTGTCTCGATTCCCTCTTTCACTCCATCTGCGACGACCAGCTCCTGTGTGGTCTGTCACACGGACGGTGAGAAGATGAAAACCCTGGTCATACCCCCCAAGATTCATGTCGAGGGGGCGGGGTGAGCGGGTGCACCCCCGCCGGTCCGGGCGGAGGACTACTACAAGGGCTACCTCGTGGATGCCGGGCTCCTGGAAAAGGATCCACATCTCTCCAAGGGATGCCGTTCATGTCACAAGGGTGACGAGGCCGGGGCCACCAAGGAAGAGGCCCATGCCGGCATGGTCAAGCGGCCCTCCGACGATCTGAAGATGTGTGCAGCCTGCCACAAGAAGGCCGCAGCGAACTATGGCAAGGCCCTCCACTACACCTCCTTGGGCCAGCGGCACGGGGTCCTTCCCAGGTTCTCCAAGGAGGAGGTGAAGACCTTCGACAGCAAGGTCTTCGAGCAGTCCTGCCGGAGCTGCCATGCCTCCTGCGGATCCTGTCACGTGAAATCCCCTGCGGTATCGGGCATCAGCCTCGGGCTTATCCAGGGTCATAAGTTCATCAAGAAGAACGAGGGAAAGACCTGCGCCTTCTGCCACGGGGGCCGCGTATACCCTGAATATACCGGTGAATACGGCGGCTCCACGGATATTCACTACCAGAAGGGTATGATGTGCGTGGACTGTCACAAGAAGGAGGAGATGCACGGGGACGGCACGAGATACCTGACCAAGCAGGACGTGAAGGACCGGCCCAAGTGCACGAACTGTCACAAGGCCATCAAGTCGGACACGCTCCGCACCCGTCTGGCGCACGACGCCCACAAGGGCAAGGTGAGCTGCTACGGGTGCCATGCAGCAGGCCAGTACCGGAATTGTTACACCTGCCACAAGGGAGAAGCAAAGGAGGCCAAGCCGGGCTTTATCCTCGGCAAGAATCCGCGAAACCCCAAAGAGGTCACCACGCTGCGGCTCATACCCACCGTGCGTGATACCTTTGTCCATGCAGGCATCAAGCAGGAGCACTTCGACCGCCTACCCAACTACTGGGACACCCCTGCCCACACGATAAAGAAACGGACGGACCGGACCCGGTCCTGCGACATATGTCACACGGAACGGAAGGACTTTCTCACCAGGGGAACCCTTCTCAAGGACGGATCCAGGGCCAATCAGGGACTGATTCATGTCCCGAAACCCATAACTCATTAAAGAAGAAAGAAGGAGGAAGTATGAAGCATCTCAAGGCGTTCACAATCATGGTGGTGGCGTTTGCGCTCCTTGTTCCTGCTGCTGTCATGGCCCGCGGGATAGACCCCGTAGTATCGGTGGAGTGGCTGGAGAAGAACCTGACGACCCCGAACCTGGTGGTCGTGGATATCCGGAAGGTGGAAGAATACAAAGCCGGCCACATCCCCGGGGCGATCAACATCTTCTACAATATAGTGGCACCGGGCAAGAACAACATGAGGAACGAGCTCCCGGCTGACGACGACCTCAGGGACATCCTGTCCTCCAATGGCATCGGGGCCGATTCCCTGGTGGTGGTGGCGGGTATCAACGACACCCCCTCGGACCGGTTCAGCATGACCCGGGCGGCCATGACCTTCATCTATGCCGGGGTGCCCAGCGTGGCTGTACTGGACGGCGGGACCACCAAGTGGGCCGCAGACGGCAAGGCGCTCTCGACAGATGCTGCCAAGCCCAAAGAAAAAGAGCATAAGGGCAAGTTCAACAAGGACATCTTCCTCACGAAGGACGCCTTTGCCGGCAAGGTGGGAAGCGCCCTGATCGTGGACGTACGGGAGCCTGCCTTCTTCAGCGGAGAGAAGAAGCTCGACTTCGTCGCCAGGGCAGGCCATGTCAAGGGGGCGGTCAATCTGCCCGCAGGTTCACAGCTCTTCAAGGAAGATGGTACCTACAAACCCATGGACGAACTGAAGGCCCTGGCCGTGAAAGTGGTTGGAGAAGACCTTGGCAAGGAAATCGTCCTGTACTGCGATACCGGAAAAGTGGCCACGGGATGGTGGTTCCCCCTGACCCAGGCCTTCGGCTACACCGACGTCAAGGTGTACGATGGATCCAGCGAGGAGTGGTCAGCAGATCAGAATCTCCCCATGGAACCGTAAAATACGGGCGGGGTGAGGACCGTCCCGTTGGTTCTCGCCCCGCTCCATTGATGAGAGTGGGCATATAATGGCGCCGAGAAAGGCTCTCTGCATCGTGGTCCTCCTCACGGCAGGAACGCTGTGCCTGTTCATGGTGCGCCCGGCCATCGGCCAGGTGTCTGCCGTGCATGTCGATGTGTGGCTGCGCAATGAGGCAGGGGAGCGCATCACCCCTTCGGACAATGCTGCGGACCCCTACAGCCCGAAAAAGACCTGCGGGGCCTGCCACCACTATCCCACGATCACGCAGGGGGAGCATTTCCTGATGGGCTTCTCGAAGAAGAAGACCGACCCCAGGCCCGTGAATCTCCCCCCCGACCTCATCCCTGACGATTTCGGCCCCACACCCTATGCCGGCGTTGCCGTCTACGACTGGATCGCCGCCAACGCCCGGGTCCATCCGGGGGGCGGCCCCATGGAGTGTCTCAGTCTGGACAGGGCCACAGGTACGCAGTCGAACCTCGTGGAGGCTGAGCGCATCGTTTCTTCACCGAGGAACCCCCATTTCCAGTCCCGCGTCACGCCGGACGGCCACAGCCGTTTCAGGGCCAGCGGCGTCCTGGAGGGTGACTGTCTCATGTGTCACCTGAACGGGTACCGTCTGGACAGGCGTAACGCGCAGGTCGCCTCCCGGAATTACCGGTGGGCTCCCACTGCCGGTGCAGGACTCGGCGAGGTTGCCGGCCGCGTGTGGTCCCCCGGCGAGGGCAAAGGTGTCTGGGAATTCTCGAGCAGGCCGGCGGTGACATATTCCTGGAAAAACGGCATGTTCACCGGTGATGGCAGGCTTTCGGGCCGACTCATCCGCACAAAGGTCACGTCGGGCTCTTGCCTCCAGTGCCATGGGACCATGCAGGCGCTCCGTACCGGGACCCAGTACCGCGCGGGTGACGATGTCCATGCAAAGGCGGGACTCCGGTGTGTGGACTGTCACACCCTGGCCGAGGCGGGGCCGGGAGGAAGGCTCGGCCATCGCATCGGCGGAGCCTCCGCCTCCGGCGATTACAGGCAGACCGGCATGAAGACCTGTGTCGCCTGCCATCTGGCCCAGGGCGGGAGGGCCCCGAACCCGGTGCAGACCCACGTGGACATGCTCCCCAACGCCACGTTCCACCTGCGCCTGCTGTCCTGCACGGCATGCCATGTGACGGGCCTGCCCGCCCTGGGGGCGTACCTGCTGGATCTCTCCACCGGGAGGAATTTCAGGTACACATCACAGGGCGCGGAAGCGATCATTTCGCAGCTCGATGCAGCCAAGACGGCCCGGGAACCGTGGACGCCCTGGCTTGCCATTGTGGGCATGAAGGGTTCACAGGGCGAGCGGTACATGCCTGTGGCCCTGCACACGGCCCAGTGGTTCGGGGAGAAGGGGACCCAGGGACAGATCATACCCCTGAATTCCCGGGTGGTGAGCGAGGCCTTCCGCCTGTGCTCGGGCATAACTGCGGTGGAGGTCAGGGACGTGTCTGGGAAAAGGCTCAGGCGTCACACCGTGGCCACCGAGGCAGACATCGCCAAGATGCTCAGGGCCATGAACCGGCTCGGCAGAACGAAGGCGGTCTTTGTTGCGGACAAGGTCTATGAGCTCAAGGGAGGCAAGGTCGCCTCGGCGGAGCTGCCCTTCGGAAACACGATAAGCCTGCCGATCTGGCACAATGTGCAGGGGGTTGCGAAGAAGCGGACATATGGGGCCAAAGGCTGCACCGACTGCCATGATGAGAAGTCCCCGTTCTTCACCAAGATGAAGGTGAAGTCAGTAGGGCGGTTCCTCAAGGAGGATTACCCGACGCCCAAGGCTCCCAACGCATCCCCCCAGATGCTGGACTGGGGATACGAGGAAGTGCCGAGCCATGAATAACATACCCGTTCGTCCTTTGAATCGCACAGGCCTTATGACACTGGTGACCCTTGCTTTCATGCTCGTTGCCTCTCCCGTGTCCGCAGGGGGATGGAAGACAGTGAAACCCGAGACCCTCGATGCCTGGATGAGGACCGAGCAGCTCACCCTGGTCAACGTCATGAGCCGCATCGAGTGCCTGGACCACCGGATCGCGGGCTCGCTGTGCATCGCCTGCGAGGAGTTCAAGGGCAGCCTTCCCCGCATCCCCCGTGACAGGAAGCTCGTGATTTACTGCGAGAGCGAGGTGTGCACCCGTAGCTGCCTGGCCGCCGACGAGGCGGTGGCTGCCGGGATAAAGGATGTATATGTGCTCGAGGCGGGCATGCCCGCGTGGAAAGCGGCGGGGTACAGGCTCGAATCCGTTCAGCGCGTGCTGCGCATGCCGGTGTCCTCGGTGAAGGCCAGCGAGTTCACGGCCTGGATGGCCCGCCACCCCGAGTTCATGGTGCTCGATATCCGATCAGGGGACAGGTTCGTCAAGGGGCACCTGGAAGGGGCCTTCAACATCCCTTTGCACCAGCTCCACGAACGGTACCATGAACTGCCCCACGACCGCGCCCTGATGCTGGTCGATGACCAGGGATTCCGCTCCTTCCTGGCTGCCAGCTACCTCGCCCGCAAGGGGTTCAAGGTCACACGGCTCTTCGGTGGCATGGCGGCGTGGAATTCATTTTCCGAAGGCACGAGGCAGGTGAAATGAGGAGAAACCATCTCTCGGCATTCTTTTGCACACTCTTCGTGGCGTGGGTCCTGTGCATGGTTCCCGTCTTCGCCTCTGCGAGAACCTGCCAGGACTGCCACTACGGGGCCATGTACACCGCCGGCTTCGATGCCTCGGTGCACGCGAAGAACGGCTGCCTGAGCTGCCACAGTGACGTAACGGATTTGAACGCCCACATGACTGGCCACCTGCGGCCGGCACCGGTTACCTGCGGAAAGTGCCACGCCGGAATAGCCGAGAAGTATCGGAAAAACTTTCACTACCTCCAGGAGGACTTCCGCTGCGTGGACTGCCACCGGGACGTGCACACGCGCACGGCAGCCACCAAGGACATCAAGATCCGCACCATCGAGGTGTGCACCCAGTGCCACGGCAATGACGAGTACGTCACCTCGGGACACGCCGAGGCCGTGCTCAAGGGCAACCACGACGCCGCGGCCTGCGGAGACTGCCACGGCCTCCACGACACCCGCGTGTTCCACACCTCTCTTTCGACATACCCCGAAGAGGCCCGCATGTTCTACAACGACAAGTGCGTCTCCTGCCACGACGATTCGGCGATGATGCAGCGGAACAACCTCTCGGACAAGGTGGTGGAGTACTACGAGGAGACCTACCACGGCAAGGTCCAGGGCGTCGGGTTCGCCACGCTGGTGGCCGGCTGTGCCGACTGCCACCAGACCCACAACATCCTGCCCAAGACCGACCCGCGCTCCTCCATCCACCCGGACAACCTGGTGGCCAACTGCGGCCGCTGCCACACGGGATTCCACAAGCGATTCGTGGACTACAAGGCACACCCGGACTACCACGACCGGCACAACTACCCGGCCCTGTTCTGGACCTTCGTCTTCATGTCCGGGCTCCTGATATTCACCTTCGTCTTCTTCTGGTCCCACACGCTCCTGTGGTGGCGCAAGAGCTACTGGGAGCACCACGAACGGGAAAAGAGCGGCATCCTGCCCGAGACCTGCATGACCGACAAGGAGGGATTCCAGCACATCCAGCGCTTCTCCCGGATGGACCGGGCCATGCACGTGCTGCTCATCCTCTCCTTCTTTACCCTGGTCACCACAGGGTTCCCGCTTAAGTACCCCAAGGCGGCCTGGGCGAAACTGCTCATGGGCTTCTGGGGCGGCGCCCCCATGGCCGGACTCTTCCACCGCATCGCGGCAGTGGTCCTCATGGTGCTCTTCGCGGTGGTGGCCGTGCGCTGCCTGCTCTTCCTGTTCCCGCCGGGCGTCGGCTTCAAGGGCTGGACGAAGCGGCTCTTCAGCCCGGACTCCCTGTTCCCGAGGATGAAGGACTGGGAGGACATCAAGGGCATGGTCAGATGGTTCTTCAACAGGGGGGAGAAGCCGAAGTTCGACCGGTGGTCGTACTGGGAGAAATTCGACTTCTGGGCCGTGTTCTGGGGCATGTTCGCCATCGGCGGCTCCGGCGCGCTGCTGTGGAACCCCGAGCTTTCGTCATACATCGTACCCGGCTGGGTGCTCAACGTGGCGACCCTGGTACACTCGGAGGAGGCGCTGCTGGCAGCGCTCTTCATCTTCACGGTCCACTTCTTCAACACGCACTTCGTGCCGGACAAGTTCCCCATGGACCGCCTCATCTTCACGGGCACCTACACCCTGGAAGAGCTGCAAAGGGACCGTCCCGAGGAGTATGAGCGCCTCGTGGCCGAGGGGAAACTCGATGATCTCAAGCGGGAGCACCCGAGCATCCCGCTCAAGCTCCTCTCTGCCACCATCGGGCTTGCCAGCCTGCTCCTGGGCCTGGCGCTCACCGTGCTGTTCATCTGGGTGATCGTGACCTGAGCAGTCCGTTCGAACCGATGAGTCCTCAGAGAATCGTGGCCTCCGGAAAGGCCATGAGAAACTTCGGCACGCTCAGGGTGCCCAGGATCCGGCCCCTGGTGAAGTCCGGGAAGGCCGACCCTTCGACCATGGCATGAATGAGGCGAGCAGGCGAGACGACACCCCTGGCGAACGGGGTGGTGAGATAGGTTTTCCCCTCGTGGTGATGGGCAAGGGTGCGTAACCTCGGAGGCACAAGCGCGGTAGTCACCGGTAACCAGCCGGGAAAGGTGTGGAAGACAAGCTCGGTGATGAGACGGCCCTGCATGCCGACGCGGACGATCTCGTCGTGGCCGTCCCTGGTCACCTCGAACTCCGCGAGCTCTTTGGGGATCCCCCAGTTGTTCCTCCCGTTCACGACACTGTCCATGGTCGAGACATAGATCCTCGTGATGGAAAAATACTTGTTCAGGCCGAGGGAGAACATGCCGGGAACGAACAGGAGTTCCCGGTACGGGCCGACGTCTGAGGACAGGTAGTCCACAAACATGACCGTGCCGATGCCGCCGGAGAAGCGTCCTTTCAGGCCGTCGGGCACAGTAACATGTTCCGCCACGAAAGCCGGGTCCAGTTTCACGAGGATGACGTACCCTTTTCCGACAAGCGACCATGGGGCAGGGGAATGGATCAGCTCGGGGGGATTCATGCGTCCCACTCATAACCGTGAGGCATGCTGAATGCAACCTTTTATGATGTGTACCGGCATTTCAGTGCTATACAGATGGTGTGAGCACTTGTAGAGTGAGCGATAGGACAAGACAGACCACAACAGCATGCAGGGGGATATAACAGCATGAGATGGGCACCCGGGTGGAAGCCGTTCGTGATGTCCATGGTCGTGCTGGGAATGAGTATCTTCCCCCTGTTCGATTCACGGGCCCACGATGCCGTCGAACATGTCGATGAAGAAACGCCTGTCATCCAGGCTCGCCCGGAGGATGCGACTGATTCCACGGAGGTTCTTGCCGGAGAGGCTCAGAAGGGTGATTCCGTGGAGGAAGAAACTCATGCGGAGTCATTCTGGCAACGGATGGACCGCTGGCACGACGAGACCTATGTCGTTTCTCACCAGCAGGTGGTCAGGATGAACGGGTGGTTCGTGCCCAGGGGCGAGGCGGCGGAGGAAGTCCCTCCCACCCGGCTGCGGATCAGTCTCCCCTGCGAGCTCATCCTCGAGCCCGACGACTCGGTCTCCGGTAAATTCCCCGTCGAGGCCGACGTCGAGATAACCCTCCCCGATGCCGAGAGGCTGAAGGTCTTCATCACCACCACGGACCCCAACGAGACAGCAGGTACACCCATGGCGGAGCGCGACACGTCTTTACGGGTAGGCGTGGCCCGAGAATGGCTCGAATACATCTCCGCATCGGCAGGGGTGAAGGCCCGCATCCCACCCGTCGTGTACGCCTGGGTTGCCGGAGGGACGGTATGGCAGAGGGGGGCCTGGAGGTACTTCCCCAACCAGAAGTTCTTCTGGGACATTGAGGATGGGGATGGTGAGATAACGAGCTTCGTGGCGGACCGGTGGAGCAATCCGTGGGATATCCGCCTGATAAGTTCCCTGAAATGGAGCAGGGACAAGATGGACTCGGATGACCGTGCAGGCAATGGAGAGCACGGCTGGCAGTGGGACTGCGGCCTGATCTTCGGCTATGCGCGGGAGCTTCTCCGTGAACCTGAGGTGGTCCGTTTCATGGGCGGGAAGGATCTTGCAAGAGGCGTAGCGCTTCGCCTCGGCATTTCCGGGGGACCCTGGTCACGGGACACGGTCAGTGCCCTGCTTCTCCACAAAGGCCAGCTCAGGGCACGCTGGCTGTACTATTTCATTGAGCCGGAGGTGCAGTGGGCCTGTGATGACGACTGGGCCAGGACCATCACCCTGACCTGCGGCATCGAGGCCATCTTCTGGGGCGGACAAGACAGGTGACCATCCCGGGGAGCATCGAGCTGCCGTTGAACGTCACCTGCGGATGAATCCGCGGAAACGGGCATATTCGACCATGCGGCTGAAGGCATACATGGCCCGCTCGGGAGTGGGATAGTTCGGCACCCCCAGCTCGCCGAAGCCCTCGTGGACGTGGCTGATCTCTTTGGCCGTACCCCCGTAGTAGGCTGCCAGAATGGGCTTGTGGGGGTGCCTCTTCATGACCTCGGCAAACGCCACGCGGATGTCGAAGATACTCTCGGGCATGAGCACGAAGAGGATGAGGACCGCATCGATATCCTTCTGATCCAGGAGACACTCGGTCATGTGACTCATGGTCTTACTTGAACCGTGCTGCTCGATGGTGGACCAGATGTCGATGGGGTTGCGGACCGGGGCCCAGGCAGGCATGATCTCCCGGAGCCTTTTCAGGGTTGCCTTCTTGAGCCTCGGGAGTGCCACCCCGCACCTCTCTGCCGCGTCCGTGGTGACCACGCAGCCCATGCCCGAGATGGAGAGCACGCCCAGGCGGTTCCCTCGCGGAAGGGGGAGCTTTTCGAAGGCGCACAGCGTATCGAAGAAGGACTCGGGATCATGGACCCTCACCAGCCCGGACCCGCGGCAGACGGCGTCAAAGACCGCATCCGACCCCGCGAGGGAGCCCGTATGCGAGGCGATGGCCGCGGCCCCCGCCTCGCTGCGGCCCGATTTCATGACAACCACGGGCTTTCTCCTGCTTGCCGTGCGTGATGCCCTGACAAACCGTCTTCCCTGGACCACCCCTTCCAGGTACATCCCTATGGTCGTGGTCCCGGTATCGCCTGCCAGATACTCCAGGAGGTCGCTCTCGTTGATGTCTCCCTTGTTCCCGATGCAGGCAACCTTGCCCAGCCCGAAAGGCTTGAAATCAGCTATCCACCGCCCCCACCCCGACAGGAAGACACCTGACTGCCCTATGAGCGACACCCCACCCTGCTTCACCGGTTCGATGCCGACTATGGAGGTGCCCAGTCCTGCAGATGGATTGAGGACGCCGATGCTGTTCGGTCCCATGAGCCTGATCCCTCCCTGGCGGGCCTGTTCCACAAGGGCCCGCTGGTCCCGTGCTCCCTCGTCACCGATGTCCGAGTATCCCCCCGTGCTGAGGATAATGGCCGGCACGTGTTTGGATGCACAGTCTGCAACAGCATCCGGGACGGCGGCCTTGGGAATGACGATCATGGCCAGGTCAACGGGCCCCGGTACGTCCTGGACACGGGGGTAGGCCTGCATGCCGAGGATTTCCCTGCAGGTCGGGTTGATGGGGTAGACGGCGCCCTTAAACCCGGCCTTGATTATATTGCGAAGTATGATGTTTCCCCCCTTGCCGGGGCTCCGTGATGCCCCTACGAGGGCAAATGACTTCGGGTTGAAGAACGGGTCGACCGTCTCGGGCGCGGTCCGCCTTCGAGCGGAAACGACGCATTGGTCCGCGAGACGCACGAGGGCGTCGACAGCAACCACACCCTGCGGGTATGTGATGAGCGGATTGATGTCGATCTCGAGGATGTCGGTGCGCCTGGCAACGAGCCGTGACAGGGATGCAAGGGCCGCCGCGGCGGCGACGAGGTCGACCGGCTGCTGTGATCGGTACCCCCTGAGCAGGGCCTGCCCCTTCAGGCTTCTCAGCAGGGACAGGGCATTCTTGGTGGTGAGCGGGGCGAGATCGAGGGCAGTGTCGCGGAAGACCTCGGTGAAGACGCCGCCGATGCCGACAAGCACGATGGGGCCGAACACAGGGTCTCGCCGGGCTCCCAAAATGAGTTCGACACCCGGGCGGGCCATCTTCTGCACCAGGTATGTATGGGTGGTGCCGACGAAACGTCTCTGGATCTCCCGGAAGGACCTGGCCAGGGAAGAGGCATCGCATATATTCAGGGTGACGCCACCCTGGTCTGTCTTATGCATGACAGCGCTGGAACATACTTTCAGGGCCACGGGATACCCGAGCTCCCGGGCGGCGGTCTCGACTTCAGCCTCGTTGTCGGCGATCATCCCGTCGATGACGGGTATGCCCCAGTCTCTGATCAGTGATGACCCTTCATGCTCGTTGAGCGTCGTGATGCATTCCATGTCTCGCTCTCCTCTTTCGAACTCGTGTATCGTCTCCGGCGAGCGACAGGGAGCTTCAGGATCTGTCTTTCCCGCCTTGTCCGGAACGTTGTGCGCTGTCGTCGGTGTGCGTAGTCCTCAGCTTGTAGGCCCGTAAAAAAAGCGATAACGCCAGCCAGCCGCTGAAGATCGCGAAGGGAATGGCCAGCCACTCCGGCCAGATAACCGCCACCACGGCCAGGAGAAGCAGGATTGCCCCGGCGCTGAGCGTTATCCTTGCCTCCGCGGGACCAAGCGTGCGCTGGGAGGCGATGGCGGCCTCCACGAGCTTTTCGAGCTTGAGCACGCCCACCCCCGCGCGCCCGATGCTCCCCTTTCCCTTGCTCCGTGCTTGGCGCGGGGACCTGGGGCGGTCCTGGGCCAGGCGGATCCTTTTTCGGTCACTGAGCACCACCTCGGTGGAACAGGACAGGTCCTCCAGGTACATCCGTTCCATGGATTGCGCGAAGGTCTCGTCTTCCACCGCCACATCGAGCTCGTAGTTGCCGATCCAGCTCGACAGGTTGAGGTTGGATGACCCGATTCTCGCCCACCTGCCGTCTGCCACAGCGGTCTTGGCATGGAGCATGGGGCCGTTCCATTCGAATACACGGACGCCCGCCTCCAGGAGGGGCTGATACCCCGCCCTGGAGATGGCCCCGATGATCGGTATATCCGTGGCACCCGGGACCAGGAGGCGGACGTCCACGCCGTCCAGGGCAGCGGCCCTGAGGGCCTGGACGTAGGTCGGGAGACCCACGAAGTAGGCGTCGGTGAGCCAGAGGGAGGTCCGTGCGACTGCGGCGATCAGCTGGTCGAGCCGGTAGAGACCGGCCGTGTATGGTGCGTTGGCGATGACCTGCAGGGTCACCTCGCCGGATGGGTGCAGGGCGCTCCTGGGCGATACCTCATCGACGGGCAGGGGAGGCCCCAGGGTCGACCACACCTCGGAAAAGGCATGTTCGATGTCCGCCACAGCGGGACCGGTTATCATGACCCCGGTGTCGCGCCACGGCTCGATACCGTACTCAGGAGATCCCAACCAGACGCGGCCGACGCACAGCCCGGTTACAAAACCCACGTGCCCGTCCACGGCGAGCATCTTCCGGTGATCGCGGATCAGGAGCCCCAGGGGCTGGTCGATGCGCGGAGGGTTGAAGCACCGGACATCAACCCCTGCAGCCCTGAGCTTTCTCCAGAACCGCCGCGAAGCCTTGCCGAAGGAGCCCAGCCAGTCGTAGATAAGCCTGACCCTTACCCCTTCGGCAGCCTTGGATGCCATGGCCTCGGCGAACTGGCGGCCTATATCGTCATCGGTGATGAAGTAGTTCTCGAAGTGGATGCTTCTGGTGGCCGAGCGGATGGCATCGAGCCAGGCCGGGTAGTTCTGGGCCGCATCCCTCAGGAGCCCGATGCTGTTTCCCGGGATCAGCGGCGCCCCCGCGGCCCTGGAGAAGGCCTGCTCGGCGAGAAGGCGGACCGAGGGGCTCACCTCCGGGAAGGTTCGCAGGGGAAAGTGAATGCTCATGAATCCATTGTGTATCAGGGCACGGCGTGGAGGTCCATATCTTTTCTGTTATCCGAGGGTTCTACGGCAGCCCATCTCCTGCATGCCGGGATGTATACACCTGTTCAGTTTGTATACGGTACCTGTATAGTATCTATACACGTCTCCGATACAGGCAGAGGATACCTGTGTGCAATGAGACGAGATATCAAAATGTTGCGAGTGGCATCGTTCTTGCCTAGCCTAAGCAAACGACAGGCGAAGGAACGAGAGCTGATCACGGTGTCCGCACGGGTGATCTGTCACAGACCATGAACGTGGAGGTTCATATATGACGCAGGCACTATCGTATGAAAAAGACCATGACCGCCCCTTGTCCGTATTCGATGTTGTGTGGGTCATGCTCGTGCTGGTGCTCCTCTGTACAACCGGTACAGGACATGCTCAGGAAAGGGCACTGGAAAACCTGAAGGAAACCGGCAAGGCCTTCGCGTCGGTGGCCAAAGAGGTCTCCCCCGCAGTGGTGTTCATCAAGGTCGAGAAGACGGTGACCGGAACGCCGCTGGTGCCCTTCAACAACGATTTCTTCAGGCGCTTCTTCGGCGAACCCATGCCAGGCCAGCCCCAGAGCCCCCGCCAGCAGAAGCGCATGGTTCAGGGGCAGGGGTCCGGGTTCATCATTTCCCCGGACGGTTATATCCTGACGAACAACCACGTGGTGGGAGAGGCCGACAAGGTCAGGGCAAAACTCATGGACGGCCGGGAGTTCACGGCAAAGGTCATAGGGACAGACCCGCCCACCGATGTCGCGGTGATCAAGATCGACGCGAAGAACCTTCCCGTACTCCCCCTGGGTGATTCCGACGCGGTGGAGGTGGGGGAGTGGGTCCTCGCGCTGGGCAATCCCTTCGGCCTCTCTCACACGCTCACGGCTGGCATCGTCAGCGCCAAGGGGAGAAGTCACGTGGGCATCTCCGATTATGAAGACTTCATCCAGACCGATGCAGCGATAAACCCGGGGAATTCCGGGGGCCCCCTCGTAAACCTCGAGGGCAAGGTCGTCGGCATCAATACGGCCATCTACAGCCAGAGCGGCGGGTACATGGGCATCGGTTTTGCCATACCGGTCAACATGGCCAGGGACATCTATACCCAGCTGGTCAAGAAGGGGAACGTGACCCGGGGATATCTCGGCATCATGATCCAGGATTTGACCCCGGAGATCGCGAAGTCCTTCGGCCTGAAAGAGACGAACGGGGTGCTCGTCTCCGATGTCATGCCCGACACGCCGGCAGAAAAGGCAGGACTCAAGCAGGGGGACGTCATCGTGAAACTCAACGGTGAACAGGTGAACGAGGTGGTCCCCTTCCGGAACAAGGTGGCGCTCATCGCCCCGGGGACCCAGGCAGTCATCGCCGTAATCCGTGACGGCAGGCAGGTCAGTCTCCCCGTGAAGATCGAGAAGATGCCCGTGTCCGACCAGGCGGCATCCTCAAGACCCGGTATCCCTGACACCCTGGATACCCTTGGTCTGAGCGTCGTGGCCCTTACCAGGGACCTGGCGGAAAGGCATGGCTTCAAGGGGGAGAAGGGGATCCTGGTGACAGCGGTCGAACCGGGGTCAGCGGCTGCAACGGCCGGGATAGGCCCCGGCATGCTGATACAGGAAGTGAACCGCGCGCGGGTGGATGACATCGGCGAGTTCAAGAAGGCCGTTTCCGGGAAGAAGTCGGTGCTGCTCCTGGTCAGGGACAGGGGCGGCGCCCGGTATGTGACGGTACAGATGGACGAGAGCAACTGACCTGCAGGACTCCTATCCTTTCAGGTATGCACCGCCATGGCCGGAGAAGCGACCGGCCATGGCGGTGAGCCTCTCATGAACGGTCAGTTGAGGTCGTCCCAGGTGCCGGAAAGGGTACCGTCACTGCTGCCGTCGCCATCGGTGTCGATGGACAGCTCCACGTCTCCGAGGATGACCGTGACGGTCACCGAGCTCCCGTCAGCTGCTTCTATGAAAAGTTCGCCACTGTCTGGGGTCATGGGGTCGGTGCCGACTACCGGCGCAACGACGTTCAAAGTGAGTGTTCCGGAGATGCCCTCAAGCTCGAAGAGCTCCGTGTCGCCTGCGATACCCAGCGCATAGTCCCCGGCGCCTGTGATCCCCAGCGAGCATGACGTGATGGTCATGAGCACGCCGTCCTCATCGATGTACAACGGCTGCGAGGGGGACACCTCGGCCAGCTCGCTGATGTCGCTCCCAGCGGCCTGTCTCGAGAAGGCCAGGGAGCCGTCGATGGCGGTCAGGCCCACATCGTCCACAAAGCTCAGATCGATCGGGTAGTAGGTGAGATCAACCGTATAGGTCCCGTCAAGGGCCAGGGTGCCGTCGAGGCTCTCCACCTCCATGCCCAGGGAACCGTCGAACTCCACGCGGTCTTCACCGCTGCCCGTGACACAGGCTGTCATGGTTACGGTGTAGGAATCCCCCTCGGCCACCGTACCCGGGGATGGCGATATCGATGAATCGCCGCTCGTGGTGCAGTACTCATAACTCGGGTCATCCAGGACATCGAGCAGGAGGTCCAGCCCGAAGGCCCCCAGCTGCTGGAGGAACAGGAGAGATCCGGCGCCCCTGCCCGCTATGAGGGAGGCATTGCCGAGCCCGATGGTACCTGAGGTCTCGGAGACGGTCAGCTTTATCTCCCTTTTGCCCATGCTCACCGTGTTCCCGCTCCGGTCCATCTTGGCGATCATGGGATACGCATTGGATCCGCCGGCCAGGATAAAGCCCCCATCGGACAGGTTCTGTACGAATTTGGCGGCATCCAGACAGTCCGGGGTGCGTCCGATCACCTTCTGCCAGAGCGTGTTCCCGGACTGGTCTACCCGGACCATCATGATGTCATAGGTGAGATAGAGCTGGGCCTGATCGTACACCGTGCTGTAGGACTGGGTGCCCCCCACGGCTATGATGCCCCCGTCGGCCGTTAAGTCCACCGAGTCGAGTTCGTTGTTCCGCGCACCGGTGAAGGTCTTCTTCCAGGACTGGACCCCCGACGCGTTCGCCTTTATGAGGATGGCATCCATATCGCCCTGGGCATCCGGGGCGTTCCCTGCGATCACGAACCCCCCGTCCGGGGTGTTCTTCACCGAGAGTGGCACCCCTTCCCCATAGGCCTTCGGCCAGCCAGCCTTCAGGTTGCCCAGGGCATCGGTCCTCGCCACCCACACGTTTTGAGATCCTCCCCCGTCGCACCCTGCGATGATGTACCCCCCGTCCGGAGACGGATCGATGGAGAAGGCCACATCCCAGCCACCGCCGGGACCCTGGAATGTCTTTTCCCAGAGCAGGGTCCCGTCGTGGCCCACCTTGGCCATAAGGAAGTGCTGCGAGACCGAGGAACCCACGAACACGAAGCCGTCACCCTCCGTTGCCTCGCAGAGGTCGTAGATGCCGTCCCTGGAATTGTTCGCATAGGTCTTCGGCCACCCGGCCAGGGCCTCCCCGTCCGCATCGGTGCGAATGAGATAGAACACTCTGCCCTCGGTGCCGTCCTGGTATCCCCCGACGATGTATCCGCCGTCGGAGGTCTGGAGTACACAAGTTCCTTCTTCATGGCCGGATCCGCCAAAAGTCTTCATCCAGTCGAGGACACCCGAGTCGCCTGTCTTTATGAGGAAGGCATCTGTCGGTCCGCCGATCACCTGTCCGATATATCCCGCCATGATGAATCCACCGTCGGCAGTCTGCTGGACAGACTTCGCCAGGCCGAAATCGGGCCTGCCGAATTCCTGCCAGAAGATCGTCACGTTGTCTTCGCCTTTGCCCACGCCCCCGCCGTCGTCATTCTCGACATCGCCGCCGCCACCACCGCTGCTGCTGCAGCCGATGAAAAAGAGGAGGAAAGCGCAAATGAGGATAGAGAAGAATATGCCCTGCTTCATGGTACACCCCCTGTAGAGAATCACACAGACATGATCAGCCACGATACCATTGCATACATGCTGAAACATCCCTGTTCGTGTACGGAACGCACTGCTATACCTGGAACGCGATGGTTCTCCTGTTCAGATGAACCGGACCGCCATGCCGCGTTCGGCCTTTCTGGTCACCCGGCCCCGGACGCGCATGATGGGCCCCAGGTTCGTGCCGGAGAGATTGAAGGACAGTTCCTGGCCCACATCTGCCGGGGCATCCGTCTCCACGTACATCCCGTCCCTGCTGATGTTGATGAGGTGTGCCGTCCTCTTGTCCTGCACATTGCGCATGCATGCCACGGTCCTGTCCACGCGGAGCCGCCGGCTGTCCCTCCGGTCGTCGATGAAATACGGGTGGTGCCCGCGCGCTCTCTTCATGGAATCGGGCAGCATGTTCCGGACCATGCGCGACAGGATGATACCTGTCCAGGCACCTTTCTGGAGGGTCCTGTCAAGAAGCCTGAACATCTTCACTGATCTGGCTTCCATCTTGGTTTCCATGACTCTTCTCCTTTGTTACAAACTCTTCGAGACTTTCTCATGCCGCTTCATCTACCCTGACCCTCATGCAGATCCAAGATATATCATGCTGATATTATAACATCATTCCACATATTCAGCAGAGAATGGATGAAAAATAGTGATGTTGTATGAAGATAACCTTCGGCAGCCCAGAGTCAAGGGAGGACTATGGACAATGAATCCAGGAGGGGTTGTGGCAGCTGTCATCCTCACCATATCTCGAGGTGTATCAGTACCCTTCCGGTCTCCGGTACGCGGCAGCAATCTTGTCGAGCTGTTCGGCCATGGTGAGCAGCTCCATGTCACGCCAGCGCTTCCCCACGATCTGGACCCCGATGGGCATGCCTTCTTTCGTGTACCCGATGGGGATCACCACCACCGGGCTGCCCGTGAGGTTGAAAATGCTGGTATAGGATATGTTTGCCACCAGGTAATTGACCGGCTTGCCGTCCACCATGACCGGGTCCTTGTAGACCGGATATGGACCCAAATGGCGCCAGGGGGTGATGTGCTCATACGCCGGGATGCAGCTTACCGGGCAGAGGAGTACGTCTTTGTCCGACAGGTAGGCATCCATGGCGGACACAAAGAAGTCCCGCTCGGTGAGGGTCTTCAGGTACTTCTCGTAGCTGAACGGGTAGACCATGGTGAGCATGGGCACATCCCTGCGGTACCACCCCCCGAAGATATAGCTTATGAACCTGAAGAACGAGGGCTGGTACACACCGAGTTCCATGTCCATGAGCTTGCCGTAGGTGGTCCATGCCTCCTTGAAGCCGATGGTCCCGTATCCCTCCATCTTCATGCCGTAGAGGTCCTGCGCCTCCGGGCTGATGGCCTTCATGTAGCTGTCGAAAATGGATTCGTTCATCCTCTCTATCCTGCAGCCCAGGCCTGCGAGCTTGTCCGTGAAGGCCTTGAGGGACTGCCTCGTGTCGGCAGTAACGGGCACATCACCGAAGCCGTCCGTCCATGCGATGCGCAGGTCCTTCATGTTCCTTGATTGTTGAGGCTGCAGGTCAACCCAGGGGACATCAGGGTTCTTGCTGTCAGGTCCTGCGACGACAGACAGGCCCAGTTTCAGGTCTTTGATGGAGCGGGCTAGGGGACCGCAGCACGCCATATGGCGTATTGCCCTGAATTCAGACCCTTTCATACCCGGTGACACACCCTGGTTGGACACGAAGTTTTCCGTGGGCTTGATGCCATAGATGCCGCAGAAGTGCGACGGGATACGGATGGACCCACCGATGTCGTTGCCCAGGCCAAGCGCGCTCATACCTGTAGCCACAGCTGCGGCCTCACCGCCGGAAGACCCACCTGTGGTCCTCTTGGTATCCCAGGGATTGTTCGTGACCCCAAACAGCTGCCCTCTCGTCTGGGTGTCCATACCCAGCGGCGGCATGTTTGTCTTGCCCAGGATCACTGCCCCCGCCCTCTTCGCGAGGTCCACCACGGTTGCGTCGTGCTTCGGTACATAACCGGAAAGCTCCGGAAGGCCGCTGGTGGTCTTGATACCTTTGGTTGCATAGTTATCCTTGATGGTCACCGGGACACCGTGGAGAGGTCCCCAGAGTTCACCTCTCTTCAGGGCTTTGTCAGCTTCGCGCGCTCGTTTGCGTGAGCCGTCGGCATCCAGGGTGACGATGGCGTTGAGCCGGGGGTTGACCTTGCCAATCTGCTCGAGATATGCCTCTACCACCTCTGAGGAGGTGATCTTTCCCTCCCTGATCATGCCGGCAAGCATGTGGGCCGGGAGGAACACGAGGTCATGACGGGTAAGGTCCTTTCCGGAAGGTTCGGCAGCATGGCCCACCTGTGGGGTTCCCGCAATGAGGCAGGTCACGATGACAAGGACTGCACCTAGAGGGCTCTTCTTGACTGAATGCATGATTCCTCCTCCATACAAGAAATGCACAATCTCACAGTAATGCATCGGGTCCGGATGATATGGCCTGACCGGTGCCCTCGTCTTGTTGCATGGTTGAGTTATGTTCGGATTCTTCCTCGGATGTCGACTGTTCGGTTCCCTCTTCGGCCCCTGCCCCATCCTGTCCAAATGGTTGCACCTGCTCCGGAGAGGCGTCGATGCCCTCAGTTGTGGCAACAACGGTCTGGCTTTCCAGCTCAGGGAAGGTCTCTTCAGGAGTATCCATGACTTCCTCGAACTCGGGGATCACGATGCCCCGGGCCACCATGATCCGGTAGATCCTCTTCGAACGGTACGCGACGTACTTCGACCTTCCGGCGGGATTGAACCGGATCGGGTTGGGCAGGACCGTCGCGAGCCTGGCGGCCTCCTCGGGACCGAGGGAAGAGGCGCGCTTGCCGTAGTAGTGCCGTGCAGCGGCCTCGATGCCGAAGATACCGTCACCCCACTCGGCGTAGTTGAGGTAGAGCTCCACGATGCGGCGCTTGGTGAGGGCCTTTTCCATGCGCCAGGTGAGGATGGCCTCCCTGAGCTTTCGGAGAGGATTCTTTGATGGAGTGAGGTAGAGGTTCTTGGCCAGCTGCTGGCTTATGGTGGAGCCGCCGGCCTTGAACTTCCGTTCCCTGAGGTCCTTCTGGAAGGCCTGTTCCATGGCCTTGAAGTCGAATCCCTCGTGCCGCCAGAACTTGTCGTCTTCGGCGATGATGACCGCCTTGATGAGATAGGGAGAGATCCGCTTCAGTGGTACCCACCGGTGGAAGATCTTCCGGTTCTTTCCCTCGGCAGCCCACTGTCTCTGGCGGTATTCCATGAATGCGCTCTTTTCCGGGTGGTTGTTCTTCAGCGACGACACATCCGGGTAGACGAAGTAGACCAGAACGCTGGCCGTTGTCAGGACGATCGCGGCGAGAATGGCAAGGAGCAGCTTCTTCATGGGTCGAAGATGTACGTGTCCAGTCAGTACACGACCGCGGCAAGGTACCCGACCACCGAGGAGTTGTCTCCCGTTATGTGACCCGAGTGAGCGTAGCGAAGGACCTTGGTCGAGGTGCGTCCGAGGTGCCTGCCGTAGAGGAGCGCGGTCATGATGGGGCCTCCCCCGCAGGCCTCGCTGGATGACCGTTCGAGATCCGTGCTCAGGCCGTTTACATCATCGGCCTCGATGTGTTCGGCAATGATCCGATCCATCTTCTCGGCCATTGCAGAGGAGTGGAAGTGGGAGAGGTCTGAACTCGCCACGATGAGCGTGCTTTCAGAGTCCTTGACGTGGGCATAAAGCGCCGAGGCCAGGTTCTCACAGGTCGGGAGGTCCTGCCTGCCCATGATGAGAGGGCAGAGCCTGAAGGTGGAAAGAACGTTCTGGAGAAAGGGCAGCTGGATCTCCAGGGCATGTTCGGAACTGTGAGGTCTGGTGTCGTCCTGGATGTCCGGCGATCCGAGGAGTCTTGTGCAGAGGTCTTCATCCACCTCGATGGGGCCCAGCGGCGTCTCGTAGGACCCCCTGGGCCATACCGAGACGAAGGGGAAATATGCCCTGTGGGACGGACTGATGACCACCACGGTGGAATAGCCGTGGCCGGAGATAGCCTTGTATGCATAGGCGGCCACCGGGCCCGAGTACATGTACCCTGCGTGGGGCACGATTATGGCAACGGGCTTTGCCGGAAACTCCGGTACCACCGCATCCTTCAGGTATCTGTTGATGTCTCTCGTGAGGTTCTCCGGGTTGCCTGGGTACCAGCTTCCTGCAATGACCGGTCTTCGAACGGGACCTGCCATGGGGTGCCTCCTTCATGAGGTACCGGGCTGAGCCCCCGGCGCCTGTTCTGAAGAATTAAGGAAAGAGCGGTACGTAGTCAAGACCGCGGGCCTCGTCCAGTCCGAACATGAGGTTCATGCACTGCACGGCCTGGCCGGATGCCCCCTTGGTGAGATTGTCGATGGCGCTCACCAGCGTGGCCCTGCGGGAGTTCCTGTTTTTCGTGACGTTCATCAGGCACCGGTTGGTGCCGCGGACGTCCTTGGTGGAAGGCTGGCCGTCGATGATATGGACGAACGGAGACCCTGCATAGAAGCTCTTCAGGCATTTCCCGAGCTCAGTGTCGTCCGTCGATGTGGTCACATAGATGGTGGAGAGCATGCCCCTGCTGATGGGGATGAGGTGCGGGGTGAACTCGATGGTGACCCCGGAACCTGCCGCCCTGCTCAGCTCCTGTTCGATCTCCGGTATGTGGCGGTGGGCACGGCCGACCTTGTAGGCCGAGAACGACTCTCCGCTCTCGCAGATATGGGTCTTCAGGGACAGCGCCCTGCCTGCGCCCGAGACGCCGCTCTTGCTGTCCACGATGATGTCGTGTGCGTCCACGAGACCTGCCTTGAGCAGAGGGACCAGGGGGAGCAGGACGCTGGTGGGATAGCAGCCCGGATTGGCCACGAGGCGTGCGCCCCTGATCTCATCGCGGTACACCTCGCACAGGCCGTAGACCGCGTCAGGAAGGAGTCCGGGGCTGCTGTGCTCCTGGTACCACTCCCGGTAGACGGCCAGGTCGCGTATCCTGAAGTCCGCGCTCAGGTCCACCACCTTGACCTTCTCGATGATCTGGGCGATGAATCCCATGCTGGCGCCGTGGGGGAGGCAGCTGAACACCACGTCGCAGCGCCTGCCGATGCTGGCGGCGTCGAAGTCCTCGAGTACGATCTCGGTGGAGCCTCTCAGGAACTCGAGGACATCGGCGATGGGCCTGCCGTTGTACTGGCGGGAGGAACAATAGGTGATCCTGGCATCAGGGTGCTGGTGCAGAAGCCGGACGAGCTCCGCACCGGTATACCCCGTGGCTCCCAGGATACCTACGGATATGGTCAATGAAGGGCTACCTCTTGGAGAACTGAGGACGCTTTCGGGCCTTGTGGAGGCCGTATTTCTTGCGCTCCACCATCCGGGGATCCCTGGTGAGGAACCCTGCGGTCTTCAGCTTGGACCTGAACTTGTCGATGTCGAACGTCGCCAGCGCCCGGGAAATGCCGTGGCGCAGCGCACCGGCCTGGCCTGCCATGCCGCCGCCCGACACCGTGGCATAGACGTCGAACTGTCCGACCGTGTCCGTGATCTCGAAGGGCTTCTTTGCCGAGAGCTCGAGGGTGCTGCGGCCGAAATACTCGTCCATGGCCCTGCCGTTGATGGTCATTTCCCCTTTGCCCGGCGAGAGCCAGACCCTGGCGGTGGCGTTCTTGCGGCGTCCGGTGGCGTAAATCTTCTCTGCCATTCTCATTCCCTCTTACAAAGTTATCGCCTGAGGCTTCTGGGCCTCATGCGGATGATTCTCTCCTGCGTAGACCTTGAGCTTCCTGAACATGGCCCTGCCGAGGCTGTTCTTGGGGAGCATGCCCTTGACCGCATGCTTGATCACCTCTTCGGGCTTCTTCTTGAGAACCTCGCGGACCGTTGCACTCTTGATGCCGCCCATGTATCCGCTGTGGTGGTAGTAGGTCTTCTGCTCGACCTTGTCACCGGTGAGCAGGACCTTCTCGGCATTGATGACGACGACGAAATCACCCACATCGGCATGCGGGGTGAATTCGGGCTTGGTCTTGCCTCTCAGGATCGAGGCGGCCTTGACGGCGAGCTTGCCGAGGACCATGTCCTTGGCGTCGATCAGCACCCACTGCCTGTCCACCTCGCCCTTCTTTGCTTGAAATGTACCCATTGCGCACTGCTCCTTAGCTCGTCAAATAGGGCACGGATATAACTGAAGACTCTCCTCATGTCAAGTGCCGATCGGATGAGGACGGTGCCCGGGTGCGTTACATGAGTTTTCCGACACAGGAGAACAGGACCATGCCGACGACTACGGTTCCGCCCAGTGATCGGGTCCACCAGGCAAAGGCAAGGGTGGGCAGGGCAACGAGAAACTCGGGCCGAATGAGGGAGAGATCGCCGGCCGGATCGAGAAGGATGGAGGGGACAACCAGGGCGCTCAGGATGCTTGCCGGCACGAACCTGAGCCATCGCACGAACAGGGGGGAGATCTCCCTGCCGGAGAGCCACATGAGGGGAAGCCACCGGGGCAAGAAGGTCGCCAGACCCATGCCCAGGATGCACAGCAGGTAGTGTTCAGGAATCATGGGATTTTTCCTCTCTGGCCAGGATCCATGGGAAGTGGTCCTGGACCACGAGACCGATGGTCGCAGCGATGACTGTCGCGAGGATTACGTTGTAGTTTCCGGGCAGAACCTGGACGATGACCACGGCGAGGACACCGGATACCAGTGCCATGACCCCAATGAGGGAGCTGGTTGTCTGCAGTACCAGCAGGGCCAGGAACATGGCGGTCAGGGCATAGTCGATGCCCAATGCCCCCTGGGGTATGACGTGACCGAGCATGCCGCCTGCCAGGGAACTGACGATCCATGCGAGATGTGAGGTGTGGTTCACGATCATGGCCTTTCTTTCATCCCAGTCACCCCGGGTGAACCGCGTCAGGTTGACGGCAAAGGTCTCGTCGGTGACCTCGAAGGCCAGCAGGCTCAGTCGCCCCCTTGAAACCCCCTTGAGATACAGCGCCAGACTCGAGCTCATGAGCAGGTGCCTCAGGTTGACGAAGAAGGTCGTGATGATGACGGGAAGAACACCCGCTCCCGAGCCGATCATGGACACTGCGATGAACTGGGAGCTGCCGGCGAAGACGATGACCGACATCAGGACGATCTGCAGTATGGTGAGCCCCGCCTGTCCTGCCAGGATCCCGAAGGGTATGCCCACGGCCGCGTACCCCACCCAGATGGGGAAGGCGGCGCCCAGGCCCTGGATGACCGGACTCCTTGACTGCACGGACATGACGTTTCCTCGACAGAAAATGAACACGAACGCCGGGCCCCCTCATGAATCAGGGAGGCCCCACGGTATAGGTATGACAATCCGGGATGGGTTGCAAGGGTGATTGATCAGGGAAGAACCCATTGAAAGTCTTGACAACGGTGGTCATTTCCAGTTCATAACGGGATATGGGTATCGATGCGGTGATCGTGGCAGGGGACGGAAGGGCCGCCCGGAGGGTATTCAAGAAGAACAAGGCCCTGCTCGACGTGGGCGGGAGACCCATGATCAGGCATATCGTGGAGACCCTGAAGGCCTCCGCCCCCATTGAGAACATCATCGTCGTGGGGCCGAAAGAGGCCTTCGCGGAGATCATCGGCGATCTCGACGTGCACATCGTGCCCCAGAAGAGAAGTCTTGCGGAGAACGGCTGGGAGGGATTCCTGCAGTCGCTCCCCGAATACCGGAACAAGCCGGACATCACCGGCTTCCTCATCGAGAAATACTTCGACAAGCACATCCTGTTCCTCTCCGGAGACATCCCCCTGGTCTGCAAGGAAGAGATCGAGCAGTTCATTGCCCGCTGTGACATGGGGAACTACGATTACATAGCAGGCATCACCTCCGAGGAGATCCTGTCGCTCTTCGGCCCCCGCAAGGGCAGACCCGGCATCAAGATGGCCACCTTTCACACCCGCGAAGGCAACTTCAGGCAGAACAACCTCCACATGGCCAGACCTTTTGTCCTGCTCAACAGCATCGACCTCGTCCTGAAGGTCTACGAGTGCAGGTACCAGAAGGAGATCATCAACATCTTCCGTGCCGTCCTGGAGATCGTCAGGCTCGGCCCCGGAAAGATCGGCACCACGCTGGGGCTCTACATGCTCCTGCAGATGTCTGCAACCTTTTCAGCCATGGGGCTTGAGAAGATGGCGCGTCTCGTGAGCTATCCGGTTTCGCGGCTCAAGCTGGAACAGCTCATCTCGTCTTTGCTGTCGGTCCGGTTCAAGCTCGTGGACACCACCATCGGCGGGGCCGCGCTGGATGTGGACAACGAGAAGGACTTCATGGTCCTCTCGGTCATGTACCGCGACTGGCTGAACCAGATCAGGCAGCGGGTTCACCACTTGGCATAGTGGTCCTCGGTGAAGCCGGGGCAGCCCTTGACCTGGATCGTTTCACCCGTGTCCGTTTTGAGGGAACCGTCGAACACCCCTACGAGCTGCGTGAAGCGGGAGGCGATGAATCCCGCGTTGATCTTCTCTCCTCTGGACCGTTCCGGAATGAAGGCGAGGTCGACCTTCCCGTCGAAGGACGCCACGTGCCAGGGATTGTAGAGATCGCCCTTGTCGAAGACGAAATTCACCGTGTCCACCTTGGTCATCGAGCCGTCGACCCAGAACGCGTTTTCCGTGAAGCTCGTTTCGTTCACCCCGCAGGACAGGTTCATCCCCAAGGATCTGCCGTCCGGGAGGGTGAAGGCCGTAGCGGCCCAGTTCCAGCATGTCTTTCTGCGCATGTAACCGCAGGTCCAGTCGATGAGCGCCATGAACGAAGGCGACGACACATCCAGGGAGCGCCCCTTGCACGTGATTGAGCCGGAGACCTTCACCGGGCTTGTCTTCTGGGTGTAGACCCATCCCGTGTAGCCCGCCCTCGTGCAGATGCGCAGCGGCCTGGTTCCACCGAGGTCGAGCCTGAGGGACAGCTGCATGTCTTTGGCCGTGGCCGTGACGCGCTCACCGGTCATCTCGATGGCGAGTTTCCGGGAGGTGTACCTGCTCAGGGGGGTGTCCGGGAAGGCCGCTATGGAGGCCTCGGAGCTCAGCAGGGAAAGGTCTCCTGCCTCCATGATCTCCTTGGTCTGCCTGTTGTAGAGGTACATGAACCCGTTGGCAAGGTATTTCAGGTCGACCACCGCAAGACCCGCGATGAACTCGGGACCCATGAGCCCGGTGAAGTGAAACTGGTTGGCCATGGCACGTTTTCTGAACAGGGGGATCTTCCTGCCCATCTCTGTACGCAGATCGTAATCCAGGAAGTTGACCTCGCCCACGGGCTCCTCATAGATGCCCCAGCTGATCCGGCCGTTCCTGTCCACTAGTCTATCCACAAAAACCTCCTTTCATATGATTGCAGGGTGTCCTCTTAAGAATAATTGAACAGGGTGTTCAGATCAACCGTGGATATGAGGTTCTGCAGAGGGGGCGCGGGTGCGTTCAGGGAAGAGGCTCACGGTACGCTACTTGTCGAGGTAGTCCTCGAACCCCGGTGTGTCCGTGTTGGTGCCGGATTTCTGTGAGACACCCTTGACGAGGGACGGGGCCTTCGGCTTGTCCTCGAGATAGTCCTCGAAACCGGGAAGCTGTTCGGCCGATATCGAGCCGGCACCCTGCGGCTTGGGGTACGGCCTCGCTGCGGTCTGGATGAAATCCTCGAAGCCGGCTTCGTCGTTGGGCATTGCCTGCTGGGGTCTGGCCGAGGGGTCCTGCGCCCGTGAAGCCTGCTTGAGGTCGAGCATCTTTTCGTGCTGGGTGTAGGAGGTCTCCACGACATCCGAGATCTCCAGCATCTTCTTCACCACGTTCCGTATGGAGAGAGCCTCTGCCTTGACCTCGTTGAGGGCCTTCTTGACGTTGGGGCTGACCTGCATCTCTCCCATGAGCATGTCGAGCTTCAGCAGGATCGTGGTGAGCGGCGAGTTGATCTCGTGGTTCGCCGCTATGGCGGTCTTGGTGACGGCGGCCAGCCGCTGTGACTTCATGTGCTTGGTGATGAGCATGGCCCTCTGGATGGCCTGGGAGCTGACCTCGGCTATGGTGCGCAGGAGCAGGCCTTTCTGGCTGACCTCGTCCGGGCCGATGTTGTCCTTCAGGAGCACCTCGAGGGCCCCTATGGTCTTGCCGTCCACCTTCAGGGCTGCGAAGACAATGCCTGTGGCTCGTGGAAAGATCCCGTTCGTGCGCTCGAGCAGCTCCTTGGTGGCGTTGGCCATGCCTGCCTTGGTCTGGGGCGACTCCCCGAGCATGAATGCCTCGATGACCATGATGCGCAGGTTGTTGAGCCGGATCAGGCACCTGGCCTTCCTGGCATCGAGGATGGTCAGGGTGTGCGATGCGATGGTGTTCGTGATCTCCGAGAGTTTCATGGATGCCTGGAGGCTGCTGCTCATCTGGTTGAGGCTCGAGAGCTCCAGCGTTCTGCGCTCCAGGGCCATCTTCTTCTGTTCCAGGTCGAGGCTCAGCTTGCCGAGCTGGGCGTTGGCCGACTGCAGGACCTCGAAGTAGGTCTTCGGCTCGGCCCGGGGTATGCCCAGTTCATCGCTGATGTTCGAGATGTTGTCCTTCAGGGAGATGGATATGTCCTGAATGTCCTGGCTGGTCAGCCCGAGCTGATTGAGGAGGGGAGGGTCGATGAAGCCGGTCTGGACGGGGCTCATGCCGAGCCCCAGGTGGTTCGCCACCATGTCGGCCACGTGGATGATGGCGCACAGGCGTTTTGTCTGGACATCGTCGGTGATGTCCACGAGGCTGTGGTGATACCCCACCGCCTTGCCGAGATGGCCGGGCAGGTTCCACCGCTCCATGAGGTACTTGCCTATGGAGGCATGGTCGATTCCCACGAGATCCTGCTCGATCTCGACGATGTCCCGCCCCCCCCTGTTCATGGCGTCCAGCACCTCGCCGTATTCACCATGTCTGCAGATGAGCTGATCGGCGATGACCTTGCCCAGGTCGTGCAGCAGGCCGGCCACGAAGGCGTCTTCCGCAGATTCCGGCAGAACCTGGCCGGCGATGGACTTGGCACAGACCGCGCAGGCGATGCTGTGCTGCCAAAAGGTATAGAAGTCGAGCGCTCGCCTGTCCTTCTGGTTGAACAGGTTGATCACGCTGATGCTGAGCACGATGCTCTTGAGGACGTTGAATCCCAGCAGGACCACGGCGCCCCGTATGGTGGCAATCTCCTTGATTCTCCGGTAGAAGGGGGAGTTGGCGACCTTGAGGACCTTCAGCGCAAGGGCCTGGTCTTTTTCGACCAGTTCGGCGATCTGCCTGGCGTTCACGTTGGCCTCCAGGGTCTTCTCCATGATTGCCGTTGCGATGGACGGCAATGTCGGCAGTTCGCCGATGTCATTCAGGAGGGATTCGATCTGCTCGGCAGACAATTTTACCATCCCTCTTCTTATCGATGGAACGCCTTCCAATCTTGAGTCGAAACACCTTCTATGGTACTCATTTTCAATGATCCCCCATCGAGAGCAGACACACAGGATATTTGTCGGGGCATGTCCCGTCGGAGGCGGCTCACGGATCAGCATCCAGTCCATGACCAACACCACCACCACCGATGTCGAAGCGACGGTCACCCAGATAGAGGCATTCGTGCAGGCGGGGTGCGACATCGTACGCGTCAGCGTCCCGGACGAGGATGCGGTGAAGGCCTTCGGGAGGATCAAGAAACACTCCCTCATCCCCGTCATCGCCGACATACACTTCGATCACCGGCTGGCCATCGGTGCCATACGCGAGGGGGCGGACTGTATACGCATCAATCCGGGCAACATCGGCGGCAGGGACAAGCTCAAGGCGGTTGCCCGGACCGCCATGGAACACGGCATACCGATACGGGTCGGGGTCAACCTCGGTTCTGTCAAGAGGTCTCTCCTCGCGCGGTACGGCAGCGACCACGTGGGGGCGATCGTCGAGAGCGGCAGGCAATACGTGGAAATGCTCGAGGACATGGGAGTGGGCGCGCTGAAGGTGTCGCTCAAGTCATCGGACGTGCTCGAGACCATCGACGCCTACCGGCGCTTCTCGAAGGTATCGGACTGGCCCCTGCACCTGGGCGTGACCGAGGCCGGGCCGCTCTTCTCAGGGCTCATCCGTTCCTCGGTGGGCATCGGGGCGCTCCTCGAGGAGGGCCTCGGCGACACGATCAGGGTTTCGCTGTCAGCCGACCCTGTCCAGGAGGTGTTTGCCGGCAGGGTCCTGCTGGAGTGCCTCGGCCTCAGGGCCGAAGGGGTCCGGGTCATCGCGTGCCCCACCTGCGCACGGGCCTGCGCGGATGTGGCCGCCATATCCTCCGAGCTGGAGGAGGCCCTGAAGCATGTCCGCAGGCATATGGTCGTGGCGGTCATGGGGTGCGTGGTGAACGGGCCCGGAGAGGCCAGGATCGCGGACCTCGGGGTTGCGTGCGATACGAGAGGCGCCGTGCTCTTCGCCCGCGGAAAACAGATAAGGCGCATCGCCACCAACGATATCATCACGACGATCGTGAACGAAATACACAAGGAGACGCTTTCATGAAGATGTCCTCGTTGTTCCTCCACACCCTCAAGGAAGAGCCCCGTGACGCGGAGGTGGTGAGCCACAAGCTCATGCTCCGGGCCTGCATGCTGAAAAAGCTCGCGTCCGGCATCTATACCTACCTGCCCTATGGTCTCAAGGCCATACGGAAGGTTGAGCAGATCATCCGCGAGGAGATGAACGCAGCCGGTGCCCAGGAGTGCCTCATGCCGGGTGTCCAGCCTTCGGAGATCTGGAAGGAGAGCGGCAGGTGGGACATGTACGGGAAGGAGCTCCTCAGGTTCACCGACCGCAAGGGCGCCGAGTTCGCCCTGGGCCCCACCCACGAGGAAGTCATCACCGACATCGTCCGCGATTACGTTCGCTCGTACAAGGAACTGCCCCTGAACCTCTACCAGATCCAGACCAAGTTCAGGGACGAGATCAGGCCGCGGTTCGGGGTCATGCGTGCCCGGGAGTTCATCATGAAGGACGCCTATTCCTTCGACAGGGACGACGGTGGAGCGGAGAAAAGCTACGAGGCCATGTACAGGGCCTACGAGGCCATCTTCAGGCGGTGCGGCCTGAAATGCAAGGCCGTGGAGGCGGACTCGGGGCCTATCGGGGGCAACTTTTCCCACGAGTTCATGGTGCTCGCGGAGACCGGCGAGGACCTCATCCTGAGCTGTTCGGCGTGTGATTATGCGGCGAACCAGGAGCGGGCCGAGATCGCACTGCCCGCTGACACGGCCTTCCCCGGGGCACCTGAAGGGAAACCCGAAGACATTCATACGCCGGACATCAGGACCGTCGAAGAGGTGTGCGAGTTCCTCGGGATCCAGCCTTCCCAGCTCATAAAGACCCTCATCTACATGACGGAAAAGGGCCCGGTTGCCGCCCTTCTCAGGGGAGACCACGAGATCAGCGAGGCCAAACTGAGGAGGGCCCTGGGGTGCGAGACCGTGGTGCTGGCCGAGGAGGAGACGATCCAGAAGAGCACGGGCGCCCCGCGGGGTTTTGCCGGTCCAGTCGGGCTGAAGGTGAAGATGGTGGCCGACGGTGCCCTGCTTGGCGGGGGCGCCTATGTCGCAGGGGGCAACAGGGAGGACTACCATGCCAGAGACGTCTGGATATCGCGGGACGCCAAGGTCGATATCGTTGCCGACATAAGGGCTGCCACGGGCGGCGAGAGCTGCCCCCGGTGCGGCAGGGGTACCCTGGATGTCATCCGCGGCATCGAGGTGGGACACATCTTCAAGCTTGGGCTGAAATATTCCAAGGCCATGAACGCCCTCTTCCTCGATGAAGACGGGGTGCAGAAACCCATGGTCATGGGCTGCTACGGCATCGGCGTGGGCAGGACAGTGGCGGCAGCCATCGAGCAGAACCACGACGAGAACGGGATCATCTTCCCCCCCGCCATCGCCCCCTACCATGCAGTGGTGCTGCCCATAAACGTCAACGAGGCACCGGTCATGGAGACATCCCAGCGCATCTACGAAGGGTTGCAGGCCAGGGGATATGACCCGATCCTCGATGACCGCGATGTCCGCCCCGGGGTCAAGTTCAAGGATGCCGATCTCGTCGGCGTGCCCGTCCGGATCACGGTGGGTGCGAAGGATCTCGCCGCCGGTGTCGTGGAAATCAAGGAGAGAGCGGGTGGAAAGACGGCGAAGGTGCCCGTCGCTGAGGCCATTGACCAGTGTGCTCAGGTCCTTCTGGCAAAGGGTGTAGTCGTTGACCGTACGGATAAATGACATCCTCGATGAAGTCTCCGCTTACGTCCCGGACTCGGAAAGGCGGTTGATAGAGAAGGCATACGTCTATTCCGCCCAGGTCCACCAGGGACAGACAAGGCTCAGTGGCGAGCCCTACCTCAACCACCCGCTGGAGGTGGCCCACATCGTAGCCCAGATGCACCTCGATGTCACTGCGGTCGCTGCGGCACTCCTTCACGACGCCATCGAGGACAGCCTCACGAGAAGAGAGGACATCCAGGCCGAGTTCGGCGACGAGGTCGCCCAGGTGGTGGACGGGCTCACCAAGATCAGCAAGATGGACTTCCGCTCGCTGGAGGAGCAGCAGGCCGAAAATTTCCGCAAGATGATCCTCGCCATGAGCAAGGACCTGCGGGTGCTGCTCATCAAGCTTGTGGACCGGCTCCACAACATGCGCACCCTGGAGTATCACAACCGGGCGTCCCAGCTCAGGATCGCCCGGGAAACCCTTGACATCTACGCCCCCCTGGCCAACCGTCTCGGCATCCACTGGCTTCAGGTGGAACTCGAGGAGTTGAGTCTGAAATTCCTCGAGCCCGCCGACTACCGGGTCCTCAAGACAAAGCTCGACACCATTGCCCGGGAGAAGGAGGAGTATCTCAGGGGCGTCATGGACCAGATCCAGGACAAGCTCACCGAGGCCGGTATCAAGGCGGAGCTCAAGAGCAGGATCAAGCACATCTACAGCGTGTACCAGAAGCTCAAGCGTCAGAACATCCCCCTGGAAAACATCTACGACGTCCTCGGCGTGCGGGTCATCGTCAATACCGTGGGCGAGTGCTATGCGTCGCTGGGCATCATCCACAACATGTGGAAGCCCATCCAGCAGCGCATCAAGGATTTCATCGCCATGCCCAA
Source organism: Deltaproteobacteria bacterium (assembly GCA_017992605.1). Lineage (GTDB taxonomy): Bacteria > Desulfobacterota > Desulfomonilia > UBA1062 > UBA1062 > MWEI01. Next base: position 134,056 of record JAGOOG010000003.1, on the reverse strand, counting down.
GCCGAACAAGTATCAGTCGCTGCACACCACCGTGTTCGGTCCTGGCGGGGAGCGCATCGAGATCCAGATCAGGACCTACGAGATGGACTTCATCGCCAACGAGGGCATCGCCGCTCACTGGCTCTATAAGGATTACTCAAAGCTCCAGGACCAGAGCAGGCTCAAGGATCAGGACGGCCAGGAGCTGTCATGGCTCAGGCGGCTGCTGGAATCGCACAAGGAACTCAAGAACCCCAGGGAATTCCTCCAGAGCGTGAAGCTCGATCTCTATCCCGAAGATGTCTTTGTCTTCACCCCCCGTGGCGAGGTGCTCCAGTTTCCCGTGGGTGCAACGCCGCTCGATTTCGCCTACAGCGTCCATACCCAGCTCGGGCATCAGTGCACAGGGGCCAAGGTGAACGGCCAGATCGTCAAGCTCAATTACGAGCTCAAGAGCGGCGATGTCGTCGAGATCCTCAGGACGCCCAAACAGCACCCGAGCAAGGACTGGATGAGGATCGCCAAGACCTCACGGGCGCGAAACAAGATCCAGACCTGGCTGCGGACCCAGGAACGGGAGCAGAGCATTGCGCTCGGCAGGGAGATGCTGGAGAAGAAGCTCAAGAGCCTCCATGTCGGCAAGGACGTGGATCTCGATGCCCTGGCGAAGGATTTTACCTTCAAGACCGCAGATGACCTCTATGCGTCGATCGGATTTGGAAGGACCTCGGTCAATCAGGTGGCACACAAGGTCCTTCCCGAGGAGCAGAAGAAGGAGTACAAGGAGGCCGCCCCTCGCAAGAAACAGGTAGGGTCCAGCGTGGTGGTAAAGGGCGTCGACAACCTGCTGATCCGATTTGCCCGATGCTGCAGGCCGATTCCCGGAGATGATATCGTCGGGTTCATCACCCGCGGCAAGGGGATCACGGTTCATCGATATGGGTGCCCGTACGCTACGGAGATCGACTCCCAGCGGGTGATACCGGTAGAGTGGGATACCAGCGTGAGCGAGAGCCATGAGATCGAGCTGGCGGTCATCTGTCAAGACAAGCCGGGCATGCTGGGCTCCATCACGGCAATCATCGGGGCGAAGAACATCAACATCACCAAGCTGAACGCATCATCCATGCCCGATGGCAATTCCATGTGTGTGTTTCGCGTGCTGGTCAAGGACCTCGGCGAGCTCGAAAAGCTTTCCGCTGAAATCAGGAAGCTCAAGGGCGTGGAGCGTATCGAGCGAAGGTAATTCGACACGGCCGAAGGCTTTCGCCCGGGGAACGATTCAGAGGGAGTCCCTGATCTTTTCCAGGAGTTCCCGTTCGATGACCCCCTTGGACTTGCATGGTTGCCACTTCTTGGTCACGTTGGTGTCATAGGCCTCGATATCGGCCGTTATCTTCACCTGGGTGCTCATCTCGTTAATAGCGGCAAGCCTTATGGTCACCGAATAGCCGACCTGGGTGTAGAGACCCAGGCGCAGCTCGGGCTTCTCTGCGATCTTTTCGAGTTCATGATGGGCCTTGGCCCCTACGGAGTAATTGACGAACTTGGTGGTGATCTCGCCCTTCTCCCTGCTGGAATCTTTCACTTCGAGGGACTTTCTCTCCAGCACCTTCATGGTGACCTCCCACACCTTGTCGAACCGGCCGAGATAGAATGACGTATCGTCGATCATGGGGCCCTGGGGCGGGGGAGTTGCGCACGCGGCGAAAAGGAAAAGGACGGCTGTGCAGGGAAGGATCTTCCTCGTCATCGCTCTTCTCCGCATACAAGGTCATTCACCATGGTATGGAGGTCTCCATTAGCATGTATTCTCAAAAAGGTGAATATGGCAATCCTCCCGCAGGAACGACTGCACAGGGAAGGAATCTGGCCCCCCAGACCTGCGGGGTGGTCGGAAGAAGATGATTCGGAACGGATGTTCCCGGGGTAATCAGGCCGTGTGCTTGGAGACCCTGTTCGATTTGATGCACTGGGTGCAGACCCTGATCCTCTTCACACCCTCAGCCGTGTCGACCCGAACCTTCTGGAGGTTGGGAAGCCAGGTCTTGCTGGTCTTGTTCTGGGCATGGGAGACATTATGCCCTGTCTGAGGGCCTTTTCCACAAATATCACAACGTCTTGACATGGGAGATCAACTCTCTTTCTGTTCTCGTCTCGCGACAATAAGTTCAGTTGGTGCCGAAGCCGGGATTTGAACCCGGACGGGAGTTACCCACCACCCCCTCAAGATGGCGTGTCTGCCAATTCCACCACTTCGGCAGTATGACGGAAGATGTTCATAGCAGCCGGAGGGGACCCTGTCAATAAGGAAAATTCCGGTATAAGCGTTGCATCCGAGGGCCCATGGACCTGTGCGCGAACGCAGCCTGCAAGAGTCTCCGGGCGTCTCTATCGCCCTCCCTGCGAAATTGTGTTGATCATTTGGAAGATGCCGCTATTATATATGATTGGAGTCACTGCTCCGGCGGTCGGGCATGTTGCCCTTGACAGGAGAGAGGCGGACAGCTAACAATAATAGTAACGATTCTTAATAAAGGAGGAAGTACGATGACCTCGAGGCTCGAAGTGTACAAGTGTGAGGTATGCGGGAATATCGTTGAGGTTCTCCATGAGGGCAAGGGAGAACTCGTGTGCTGCGGTCAGCCCATGAAGCTCTTCAAGGAGAATACGGTTGATGCGGCCAAGGAGAAACACGTGCCGGTCATCGAGAAGACGGCCAAGGGTTACAGGGTCAAGGTGGGAGGTGTCGCCCATCCCATGGAGGAGAAGCATTACATAGAGTGGATCGAGGTTATTGCTGACGGCGTTGCCTACAGGAAGTTCCTGAAACCGGGAGAGGCGCCGGAGGCAGAGTTCTGCATCGAAGCCGCCCAAATAACGGCACGGGAATATTGTAACCTTCACGGTCTCTGGAAGGCATAACAGCGGCAGCCTCGTGTGATAAGACGGGGTCTCATGTGAATCGCAAGGAGCATACTGTGTCTGGAGTCTATAAACCTATCCGGATAAGTGAAAAGGTTTACTGGGTCGGGGCCATCGACTGGACCATCCGGGATTTTCACGGTTACACGACCAAGCGCGGCAGCACCTACAACGCGTATCTCGTCCTGGCGGACAAGGTCACCCTCGTGGACACCGTGAAGGCGCCCTTCAGGGAAGAGATGCTCGAACGCATCGCAGGCATCATAGATCCCAGGGAGATCGATTACATCGTCTCGAACCATTCCGAAATGGACCATTCCGGCTCCCTTCGAGAGGTCATACAGAAGGTGAGACCCGAGAGGGTTTTTGCCTCGGTGATGGGAGTCAAGGCGCTCAAGGAGCATTTTCACATAGAAGATGAGATCACCCCGGTCAAGGACGGGGAGAAGCTCGGTCTGGGAAACATGCAGCTCAGCTTCATGGAGACGCGGATGCTGCACTGGCCTGACAGCATGTTCAGCTATCTCCATGAAGACAAGCTCCTGTTCTCGCAGGATGCCTTCGGTATGCACCTGGCCACTGACGAACGCTTTGCCGACGAGATCAAGCGGGACGTCATCGAGTTCGAGGCGGCGACATACTATGCCAACATCCTGCTCCCCTACTCGCCGCTCATCCTGAAACTCCTGGAAAAGGTAGCTGCATCGGGCCTTGACATACAGACCGTCGCACCTGACCATGGGCCGGTGTGGAGGAAGGACCTCCCGTGGATCCTGGGGCTGTACAAGATCTGGGCGGAACAGAAGCCCACGAACAAGGCCGTGGTCCTGTTCCATACCATGTGGCACAGCACCGAGAAGATGGCACGGGCCATCGAAGAAGGTCTCACGGCAGGCGGGGCCCAGGTCAAGGTCATGTCCATGGAGTCGTTCCACCGCAGTGACGTGGCCTACGAGGTTCTCAATGCAGGGGCCCTCATCGCAGGCTCTGCCACCTTGAACAACAACATGCTGCCCGCCATGGCCGATGTGCTGACCTACCTGAAGGGACTCCGGCCGGTGAATCTCATCGGTGCAGCCTTCGGTTCCTATGGATGGAGCGGCGAGGCGCCCAAGCAGGTACACGACCTGCTCTTGGAGATGAAGGTCGACCTGATCGGCGACCCGCTCAAGGCCAAATACGTGCCGGACAGGGATACCCTGCAGAAATGCTTCGACCTGGGGAAAGCCGTTGCGGAGCGATTGGGTGAAGCGGTATAAGGTTGGGTACATTCCCTGAGACCGAGCCAGAAGAATATAATCCGTGGAGGGTAGAATGCAGAAATACGTTTGTGGTGTATGTGGCTACATTTATGATCCTGAAAAGGGTGATCCCGAGGGCAGCATCCCTCCAGGAACCCCGTTCGACAAGCTTCCCGATGACTGGGTCTGCCCGGTCTGCGGTGCGGAAAAGAGCGAGTTTTCACCTGAATAAGGCAATCCGGTGACCCGGGGGCACGTCCTGTGCTGTCCCCGGGTCTGTTTCTTCTCGGGGCGGGACCGTCTTCGATGTGCGACGAGAATCTCCCGGCAGGTCAAGACATGGTTCTGCCTGTCGATGAACCCGTTTCAGACGTGAATGTATGAGGCTCACCGTATCCTCCAAGAAAAGATTTCTCGAAGACATCTACACGGCATACCACAGGGCTGATCACATCCACCCCGACCCGTTGGAATTCCTCTGGAGGTTCCCCCTCGTGCAGGACAGGGAAGTCGTCGGCCTCGTCGCCTCTACGCTCGCCTACGGGAGGGTGGGCCAGATACTCAAAAGCGTCGCGAGGGTTCTCGATGGCCTGGGGGAGTCACCCTGTCAGGTTCTTCAAGGGGCATCCAGAGAGGATCTTCGGGAAAGATTCTGCGGATTCAGGCACAGGTTCACGGGCAGCGAGGATCTGATTGATCTCCTCTTTGCGGCCGGGAAGGTCATATCCCTCTACGGATCGCTCCATGAGTGTTTTCTCCATGCCCACAGCGAAGGAGAATCCGACGTCTCTCGGGCGCTGGAGCTCTTCGTGCGGGCACTCCGGGTTCACATGCTCGCTGCCGAGAACAGCCTTCTGCCCTGCCCGGAAAGAAAGAGCGCCTGCAAGAGGCTGCACCTCTTCCTGCGATGGATGGTGAGGGAAGATGCCGTGGACCCGGGTGGATGGGAAGGGATCTCCCCCTCGAAACTCATCGTTCCCGTGGACGTACACATGCACAGGGTCGGTCTGGCCCTCGGCATGACCACCCGCAGACAGGCCGATCTCCGCACGGCCCTCGAGATAACCGGGGCGTTCAGGAAGATCGCGCCCGAGGACCCCGTCCGATACGACTTCTCCCTGACACGTATAGGCATCAGAAATGGTGTCGATATTCGGGCCGGCATGCATTATTATGGGAGGACAGAGCAGAACAGCAGGAATCCCAAGAGAGGAGTTTTTTATGGATGATAGGATCAGGAACGCTCTTCACCAGGCTTTCACCGGTGAGGCCAAGGCCCACCTGAGGCTCAAGGTCTTTGCGGAAAAAGCGGAGCAGGAGGGATATCCCCAGCTGGCCAAGTTGTTCCGTGTCATCGCCTTCTCGGAGGAGCTCCACGGGAAGAAGGCATTGAGGCTCCTCAAGGAGATCAGGAGCACGGAGGAGAACCTCGCCGAGAGTTTCGAGTCCGAGACCAGGGTGGCCGGTGTGGCCTACGCCTCGTTCATCAAGCTGGCCGAAGAACTGGGTGACCGGGCCACATCGCTCTACTTCAGCCAGTCCATGGATGCCGAAGAGATCCACGCAAAGCTCTACAAGGAAGCCATGGACCACGTCCTGGAGGAAAGGCAGACCACCTATTACGTGTGTGATGTCTGCGGGTACGTCTCCGACGGCATCCTGCCGGAAGAGTGTCCCATATGCGGGGCCAAGAAGGACCGGTTTGTCACGTTCGAATAGCTGATGAGATGATATGCCGGGCAACCCGCTTCGGGGTTGCCCGGCCCTCGTATGGGGTGGCTAAGAGCAGGTTTTCATGACCTGTCAGGCAGTGGGCATGGTGGTGAACACGCCCCTCGGATCCACCTCGGTCCTCAGAAGCTTCAGGATGTCATCCGGGATCACCGGCGTCTGAGGAATCTCTCCCTCGGGCTTCAACAGCTCGAAGCCGGTGAACTGCTGGGTGAAATCGAAGGTCCAGCCGGGCATGAGAGACTTCACGCGCATGCGCTTGGTGGCCGGCTCGAAGTCGAACTCGCCGCACTGGGAGATTACGGCGATGGGGCCCTTGCCGAGGAGACCGGCCTCCTTGCGTGAATTACCGCCGGTGAGGTGCCCCACCGATGTGATGAAGTCAACGTTCTTCACGAACTTGTCCGGGGTCTGGACACCCACGAGGACCACTTCCTCGGTCAGGGAGGACAGGTCGTTGTTGCCGCCCGAGCCGGTCATGCGGACCGTGGGGCGCAGGAGATCCTTCCCGATCTGGTGCGTGTTCACGTTGCCGTACATGTCGACTTGGGCGAAGCCCAAAAAGGCGATGTCCACGAACCCGTTGCCGCACTGGGCGAAGGAGTAGGCCATCTCCATGACGACCGGTGCCTTGCGCCAGGTGAAGGGGCAGCCCACGGACCAGGGGAGGTCCTTGGGCAGCGGGTCCTGGCCGCCGGACTCGTAGACCATGGTGATGTTCGGGGCGTGGGTCTTGTGCGCGAGGATCCCGGCGATCATGGGGATGCCGGTGCCGATGTAGACGATCTTATGGTCGTGGATCTGCTGCGCAAGGACGTATGCGAGCATCTCCAGGGGGTTTGCAGGTGCGTTCAGGTCTCTCATGGGTTCCTCCTGTCCTTAGTAATAGCGCCCAGGGTCGTGGGTCTTGGTGAATTCATCATACGAGAAGTCGATGTCCTCGTGGTCGCCCTCGGCGGCCTTGGTCTGTATCCTGGCCTCGGCGATCCACTTGGCACCGCCCAGCTTGTCCACGAACTCGAACTGGTCCTTCACGCCGTGGACCCATTCGTCGAAGAACACCTTGAGGTTCTCGTCGCTGGCGCAGCCGAAGCGGATGAGCTTCTCCCACCACTGGCGGGACCAGTAGTAGTAGCCGGGCATGTTCCCCGGGACTGCACCGAAGGGCAGTTCCACCACGGCGTCCGCGTAGAAGAAGGGGATGATGGTGCCCTGGCGGGTGCGTATCTCGGACTCGGGCACGATCTCCTCGGCCGTGATGATGAGCTTGCGGGCCGCTGCCGCGGTGGCCACGTCGTTTACCGATGGGCCGTAGATGTACCCGTTGCCGTACTTGTCCGCCACCTGGCAGTGGATGATGGTCACGTCCGGGAAGAGTGCCGGGATGAACACCACCGGGTCCGGGTCGTCCCGCATGGGATTCTGCATGACCTTGGTATAGGGGTTGTACTTGAGCATGTCCGAGCCGAGCATCTGCTTGCTGAACACGCCCGGAGCGCCCAGCTGTGCTGCCTTAAGGCCCAGGGCCACGGCGCCGTGGCTCCACTCGGAGAGGATCTTCACCCTGCCCTGCCTGAGCATGCGGTCGTAGTTCCGGTCGATGCCCCGCATCTCCACGCCCACGTAGGAGTTGTGGGAGTAGTCGCAGTTGTTGTTGAAGATGAGGAAGCTGTGGTTGGTGTTGGGCGCTGCGATGCACTGGAGGTTCTTCTTCCCCTGGCGCATGATCTCCCAGAAGGCCTGGTGTGGGGTCCTGACGTAGGCGAAGCCCGAATCGGTCATGCAGTCGCCGTCGGCCACGTAGTTGGCTATGGCCTCCGTCAGCGTCATACGCTTGTCGACCTTCGCATGGTCCTTCTTCAGGTGCGCTTCACGGGCGGACTCGGAATCCACGAGCCGGTCAAGAACGCTCGTGTCCTCGATCTGGAGATTCTTCAGTGCCTCTTGGTTATACTGATAGGTGCTCATGGGCAACTCCTCCCTTTGTGTCCGTGCAATGTGCCAATGATAAAGCGAAAACTATGCCATCATTCCCTTGGCATGAATTATGTTGTAATGGCCTGCTATTGCTTTGATTTTTTACTGTATCCTCCTGTGCCGGGTGCATGCCGTGGCGTGTAGTATGCCCCTGTGCCAGAGGTTGCGGCACCATAGTATGGTGTTTTCACCATAAGCCGCGGCCAGTATCTCGATGCAGGTCTTGACCCGTTGCCTGATGAATGGTCAGGAAACCATAACGCATGATGACTGATCGAAGTCATGTGTACAGTCTATGTTATTGAATGCAAACATGGTAAGATGATGATCCTTTTATGAAAGACATGTCTCAAGAAGCCCTCATAATCCTTCTGCTCATCGTGATCAACGGCATCTTCGCCCTGTCCGAGGTGGCCTTAGTGGCCTCACGCAAGGCCAGGCTGCAGCAGCTTGCCAGGGAGGGAGATCACAAGGCGAAGACAGCCCTTGAACTTGCCGAATCACCCAGCCGCTTCCTCTCAACGGTGCAGACGGGGATCACGCTCATCGGCATTCTGGCTGGCGCTTTCGGTGGAGCCACCATTGCAGAAAAGCTCACCGCATATTTTAAGACCTTTCCCTTGCTGGCCTCATATGCTGAATCCATAGGCCTGGGCATGGTGGTTCTCGTCATAACGTATCTATCGCTCATCATCGGAGAACTCGTGCCCAAGCGCATTGCGTTACACAGCCCGGAACGGATTGCCTCCATCATTGCCCTCCCCATGAAGTGGCTGTCGAAGCTGTTTTCACCCATTGTCTCCTTTCTCACCCTCTCCACTGAAGTAGTGACACGCCTCATCGGGCTTCGGGCTTCCGAAGAACCGCCCGTGACGGAGAAAGAGATTGCGGTCATGATTGAGCAGGGAACCCTGGCCGGTGTCTTCGAACCTGCGGAGCACACGATGGTCAAGCGTGTGTTCCGCCTGGGTGACCGAACCGTGGGATCTCTCATGACCCTCAGGCTCGACATTGTATGGGTCGATCTGGACGATCCACTGGATATGAATCTGAGCAAACTGTCCGGCAGCATTTATTCAAGGTTCCCGGTATGCACGGGTGAACTGGACCACGTTGAGGGTATTTTGCGTGCCAAGGATCTTCTGCGCCAGTGCCTGACCTGCGGAACTCCCGATATCAGAGACATCCTTCAAGAGCCGATGTTTGTACCTGAGACCCTGCCTGCCCTGAGACTGCTGGAAAAGATGAAGGAGGAACGCACGCACATCGTCCTGGTAGTTGACGAATACGGCACGGTAAAGGGATTGGTGACACTGAACGACATTATGGAGGCCATTGTAGGCGACATGCCGTCCCGAGACGAGCCTGACGAGCCTTATGCAGTTCAGCGCGAGGACGGCTCCTGGCTTTTTGACGGGATGCTGCTCATGGAGGAGTTCAAGGAACTCCTCGGTCTTGCAAGGCTTTCTGATGAAGAATCCGGAAGATTCCTCACCCTCGGCGGATATGTCCTTTCAAAGATGGGGCGCATTCCCGCTACTGGAGAAAGCTTCGAGTCGGACGGGATGCGTTTCGAGATCATGGATATGGATGGCAACCGCATAGACAAGATCCTCGTTTCAAAGTCTTCACAATGAGTCGAGGGATTTTTTAACAGATTCACCCGTAACGGCATGGAGCGCCGTACCGGAAAGATCACGAAATCAAGATCATTGTCCCGGGACGCAGGTTTCTTTCGTTCCCTCAGGGCAATGCCTGCTGTGCAGGCCCTGGCATGCCCCTGAAGCGGATGAGGTTTCCCAGGAAGCCCCACTCCGTATACTCGGGCGTTTCCCTGTGTGAGACCAGGAAGAGGAGGGACCATCGTGAGCGGCCCGGTTCCTGCTCCTGATAGAAAGACTTCCAGAGGATGTTCGTGCAGGATGATGAACCGTCCCTCGATCCCCTGGCCAGGGTGAGGAGATCTCCCCAGGTCCTGTTGAACCCCTCGTCCCCGTAGAAGGGGATCAGGGCGGGAAAGGACCAGGTACGCTTCTCCTGCTCCCGCGTGCAGTGCACCAGCGGCCAGACGGTGAGGCTCCTGCTGGTGGTGGTGGTTCCGGAGGTCTTCTCGGTGAGGCGGTTCAGGACGAGCACCGATGTCGTCTTCTCGTGCTCGCCCGGATACCGGCCCGAGCTCGACACGCTCACCCACAGGGGCCACAGGACTGCCAGGCGGCGGAACTTCGGTCCCTCGTCCTTGAACCAGTACAGTGGAAAGATCCTCGTCTCCTCGTAGCCGCCCCGCGCCAGCCGTATGACGGGCCAGGGGAGGTCCAGGCTTGTGTGCTTGGCCGCTTCATCCCGGTTGTAGGTGAAGAAGGGCCACAGCACAGATGCGTTCCAGTGGGCCGGGCCGTACTCGGTGCGGAAGAGCGGCAGCACCGCAGCCATGCCGCCCCCGTCTGTGCGCTGTTCGTGGTGGAACACGGGCCAGAGCGCGAAGGTGTATGCGGAATCGGCGCTGTTCTCGGTCCCGTAGAGGGGGAAGACCCTGAACAGCTCGTGGTTGCGGTACGAGAAGACAGGCCAGAGGAGGGTGTAGGTCGTACCCCCATCCCTCTGCGTCTCCGTGTACAGAGGCCAGAGCGCGAACCTGGCCTCGTCGTAGCCGTACCGGTGATAGGCCTTCCCGTACAGAGGGAAGAGCCCGGAATAATTCCTGCCTTCGTGCGTGCCGGAGAAGTACGGGAAGAGGTCGAACGAGGAGTTGTCCCCTTCCGTTCTCCACCGCATGAACGGCGCGAAGTAGGCGTGGTCGGGGGTGGTCTTGCCCAGGGGGTACACTATGCACGAGGTCTCGTTTTCCCGGTCCCGGTAGTACAAGGGCCTGACGGCCGTGTGCGTGCCGGAGAAGTCCAGGACCGGGCCCAGCCCGTCGAAGGCGGGTCCGCCGTCACCGGATTCATAGGAAAAGAGCGGGGAGAAGTACAGGTCCCGGGCATGGCCGTCACCCGGAAGAGAGGGGGAAATGACGATCATGAAGCCCGTGATGAAGAGCGCGAAGCGGGACATCCCTTACCAGATCACGCCCAGGACCGTCCCGAAGACCGTGATGGGCGTCTGCTCCTCGATCCCCTGCATGGCCTTGTTGGCGCTCCGCAGGGTCTCGCGCATGTCCGTGTAGAGCTCTTCGTCCGTCATGAGGCGGCCGAGCGTTCCCCTGCCGGCGGCCATGTCATCGGTGATGGCCCGCAGGTTCTGGGCCGTCTGCGCAAGGTCGTCATACAGAGCGCTGTCGGTCATGAGCATGCCCAGGGTGCTGTCGTCGTTCATCCTGTCCATGATGTTCTCGGCGGACTCCATGAAGGCAACCATCGAATCGTAGAGGGCATCGTCCTTGACAAGCTTGCCGAGCGATCCCTGACCGGAGCTGATCGATGAGGCGATGTCGTCGATGCTCCTGCTCGTCGTGGTGAGGTTCTCCGATATGAAAATGAACTCCTCAGTAATCTCCCTCATGTTTGAAACGACCGCCGTTATGTCGTCCTTGTTGTCAGCCACGAGGGATGCGCTGTCTGCGCTCAGGGTGCGAAGGTTCATCACGATTTCCCTGAGCGCCTCTTCGTCTCCGAAGGAGGCGTTGAGGGACGCACTCAGTTCCGTGAGGTTCTCGGCGAGTTCGCCGACCTGGGTGAGGAGGGTGTCCAGTGATGGCGGGACCTTGGTCCTGGCGAGGTTGCCGCCAGGATCGATGAAGGACGACGATACCCCGGGCGAGAGCACGATGATCTTGTCTCCGAGCACGCCCTTGGTCGCGATCGATGCCGTCGAGTCGACGGGCAACCTGATGTCCTCGTTCAGGGCCGCGCTCACCACGGCTGAATAGTCCTTGTTCAGGGAGATGGCCGTGACCTTTCCCACCTCGACACCTGCCAGCTCCAGAGGAGATGAGATCTTGAGCCCTTCCACGGTTGAAAAGACCATGGTGACGGGATAGGTGCTCTTCTTGGTGAAGCTCAGCTCGCCGATCTTCATGGACAGGACCACAAAAATGATCAGGATTATGATCACAAAGATACCGACACGCGCCTCGTTACTCATGGGACGGGCCTCTCTCCTCGCCCTTCTGAGGCTTCTCTGTCATGCCTCAGGAGCCGGTTGATCTTTTCCTTGAGGTCATTGTTCACAGACCGGTTCAGGATGGATGACTTCAGATAGTAGTCCAGTGCCTTGCCGGTCTGGCCGAGGGCCTTGAGAATATCTCCCATATGCTCGTTTACCGTGGCGTCATCGGAGAGGGTCTTCAAGGCCTTCTCCATGTACGCAAGCGCTTCTTTGGGCCTGCCCATCTTGTACAGGACCCATGCCATGGAGTCGAGGATGTAGGGGTCATCGGGTTTCGACTCGTAGGCCTCCTTGATCATGGCGTATGCCTTGTCGAGGTTCATGCCGCGGTCAGCCCAGACATACCCCACGAAGTTCAGGGCGATAGGATCCTGGGGATCCTTTTCCAGGAGGTTCAGGGCAATGGCCAGCCCCTCGTCACGTCTTCCCATGGAATCGAGCTCGGTTGCGAGCTGATAGCCGATCTCATTGCACGTTGCGAGGTCCGCATAGTCCTTCCATGCCGCCTCCAGGACGGCGACCGATTCTTCAGGACGGTTCTGGTTCTTGAGTATCGACGAGATGAGCATGGTGATGTCGCATCCCAGCCTTCCCGACACCGGTATGTCCCTGAGCACGTCCAGGGCCTCATCGTAACGTTCCAGGCCCGCATAGGCAAGGGAAAGGTAATACCGGTCATCGTCGGTTATCTCTTTGATGCCCTTGATGAGGTTCAATGCATCTTCGAACATCCCTTCCTGAAGATTGAGAATGATGAGCTTGCGCAGCACCAGGGGGTCGGGGTTCAGTTCGTAGAAGGATTTCAGGTGATCCACGGCCTCCCTGTAGCGCTTTTGGTCTATGTAATGGTCCACCAGTGCGAGGTGTGCCTCGTTGGAGAAAGGTTCCACATCGAGGAGCCTCAGATAGGTGGCCTCCGCCTGGGCCGTTTCACCCAGCATGTTGTGGATGCGGGCGAGATCAAGGTAGGCGGGGACAAAGTCGGCCCTGGCATCGATGGCCCTGCTCAGGGATTCCTTGGCACCGGTGAAATCCCGTTCTCCCATGCAAGCCCTGGCTATGGTGTAGTGGATGATGCTGTCGTCCGTCTTTCCCAGCAGGCCTCTCAATATCGTCTTCGCCCGCTTGTAGTCACCTGTTATGATCTTGAGGTTGGCGAGGTTGATCTTGATCTGGAGATTCTCGGGATACTTCTTGGCCAGTTCCTCGGTGTCCTGTATCGCCTGCTGCCAGTTGCCGCCCCTGGCATGTATCCTGATCCTCATCTCCAGGGCCTCCTGGGTGAAGGTGCCTTCGTCGATGACCTTCTGCAGGGATGCCAGGGCCGCGATGTTGTCCTCGAGGATATAGTAGATGCGAGCCTTGGAAAGCCAGGCATAAGGGGAGTCGATCCGTGAATACAGGTAGAGGGCCTTTGACCAGTTCCCCTTGTTTTCCTCATACCGGCCAAGCATCATGATGAGGTTCGGGTCCCCGATGGCCTCGTAGGGTATGTCTTTCCCGACAGGCGCATGTGCGCACCCCACGATAGCCTCTGCAAGGATGAGAGCGGCGACGAGCCTAACGAGAAGCCGAAGATACAAGGTCGAACATCTCCTTTATCGTTCTGCCCGGGTCTTCTGTCTGAAAAATGCTGGACCCTGCGACCACATTATCTACACCCAATCGAGCGAGCTTGGCTATATTCTCCTTGTTGACGCCTCCATCCACCTGGAGCTGGATGGGATAGCCGTCGATCATCGCCTTTGCATCGACGATCTTGTTGTAGACCGCGTCGATGAAGGTCTGGCCGCCGAATCCTGGATTCACGCTCATGACAAGAAGGAGGTCCATGTCGGCACGGCAGTACTTTATGACATCCACAGGCGTGGATGGATTCAGCGAAACTCCAGCCTTCAGACCCTTTCCCCGTATATATGCCAAGGTGCGCTGGAGATGTCTGGCTGCCTCCGCATGGACCGTGATACCGTCGGCGCCTGACCGTATGAAATCGTCGACATACCGATCCGGCTCCACGATCATGAGGTGGCAGTCAAGGTATGCCCTCGTAACCTTTCTCAGCGACCGGACCACCAGCGGGCCGATGGAGATGTTGGGCACGAAGACACCGTCCATGACATCCACATGGATCCACTGGGCGCCGGCCTCCACAACGGCATGAACGTCGCGGCCGAGGTTCGCGAAGTCGGCGGACAGTATGGATGGTGCAATGATCATGTTCGACATAACCCTACCTCCCCAGTATATCCCGGTCGGTCCTGAGGCCGCAGGAAAAGGCCTCGCAACCGGCAGCCTTCTTCCCCTCCATCTGGAGGTCGAGCGGAACGATGAACCCGTCTCTGCAGGCGATACGGATTCCCCTGCGCTCCTTGATCATTGTCCCAGGGGCATATCCGTGATGGGCCCGCTCGGATGACGCGCGAAGGATCTTCAGCATCCTCCCGTGCAGATACGTGTACGCGCAGGGCCACGGAACAAGACCCCGGACCCTGTTGCAGATGGTCCTGGCATCCTGGTTCCAGTCTATCTCGCCCTCCTCTTTCCTGAGCATGGGTGCATACGTCGCCCGGGCATGATCCTGCGGCCGGGGCTGTAAAGAGCCCTTTTCGATCAGCGGCAGCACCTCGATGATCTTTTCTGCACCCAGGACGCTCAGGCGCCTGGACAGACCGACCGCGTCTTCTTCATCGCCGATGGGTGTTGACGTCTGCCTGAATACGGGGCCCGCATCCATGGCGGCCTCGATCCGCATGATGCTGATGCCCGTCGTGCTCTTCCCTTCGATGATGGCCCGGTTGATGGGCGCCGCCCCCCTGAGTTCCGGCAGCAGCGAGGCATGGATGTTTATGAACCCGAGCCGCGTTATGGGAAGCCAGTCTTCGGGGATCATCTTCCCGTACGCCACCACGATGACCGCATCAAGCCGGGAGGAGATGAGCATATCCTTCAAGGCGGCCGCACCTTTGAGGGATGCTGGTTGGAGGACCTCAAGCCCGCTCTGCACGGCCGTTGCCTTGACGGGCGGGCTCTGGAGGTGCATGCCCCGGCCCTGCGGTTTGTCAGGCTGGGTGACGACGAGGAGGATCTCGTGGCCTCCGGACTGCATGAGGGCGGACAGGGAGGGCACGGCGAACTCAGGGGTGCCCATGAAGGCGAGCCTCATATCTTGCCCTTCTTTTTCTTTTTCAGATAGATGGCCCGCTTGAGCGTCGAGGCATAGTCGAGGATGACCTTGCCGTCCAGGTGGTCAATCTCGTGCTGGAATATCCTCGCGAGGAAACCCTCGGCCTCTATCCTGACCTCTTTGCCGTCCATGGTGATCCCCTGCACGAGAATCCTCTCGGAGCGGGGCACGTCCACCGAGACTTCAGGGACGCTCAGACACATCTCGCTGTCCACCGCCGTGCCTTCTCGTTCCACGATGACCGGGTTGAGGACGACCATGAGATTGCCCGATTCCTTCCCGGCCGTGGGATCGACGAGGACAAGTCTCCTGGCCGATCCTACCTGGGGGGCGGCGAGGCCGACGCCCGGTGCCTGGTACATGGCCTCTTCCATGTCGTCCACGAGGGTGACGACATCGAGATCGATGTTCTCGATTTCCTGAGCCCTTGTCTTGAGGACAGGCTCCGGGTAGATGAGGATGTGTTTGCGCGGCATACTTCGGTTACCATAGTGCCTCTCATGGGGGCTGTCAAGGAATTGCATTTCCTGAAGGTTTTACGAACTCCGGGAAGAGCGGGGGATTCCTGTATGCGTAGTACTGCCTGCATGTCCTGTTGTATCTGCAGGCCATGCATACTTCAACGGCGACCCTGGGCCGCCCCCTGCGGCGGGTGCATACCAGATACACCCTCATGTCCTGTGGTACCCGACTGATGCGAAGGCCTCGTCCAGATCTCTGGGGGGAAGGGCGATGCCGGTGAAAAGCTCGAAGTTTCTTTTGGTCTGGTAATAGAGCATGGCGTGCCCTGGAACGATCTGCAGCCCGAGGCTTTCGGCTTTTTCCGAAAGCGCCGTGGTCCGCATGACGGTCTCCAGGATGCGCGTATCCTTTCCGAATCGCTCCAACTCGAGATCGAAAGGGACCCTCTCTGAAACCGGGGTGGCCTGCACGACAACGTCGATCTCCTCGAGGGGTTCGCCCTGGTATTCATGCACCGGGCCTGTGCCGAACATTCCGCACAGCTGCTGTGTCCGGTACGGAGATCGGTTCAGGATCGAGACCTTGCGAGCGCCTCCCTCCAGCAGGGCATGGACGATTGCCCGGGCCGCACCGCCGGCGCCGATCACGAGGCACACGGCGTCCCGTGTTTCTCCGAGCGCCCCCAGCGCACCGATGCCGTCGGTGTTGTAGCCTGACAGCGACCCGTTTCCATGGCGTACCACGGTGTTGACCGTCCCTGTCTTCATCGATACTCCACACAGGTCATCGACCAGTGCGGCTACGGATTCCTTGTGGGGGATGGTCACGTTGAACCCGCCGAGGTTTACCCAGCCCGAGAAGGACCTCACCGTGTCCGCGATGGCCCCGGGATGCACGTCATGGGAGATGTAGACCATGTCGAGGCCCATCCTTGAGAAGATATGGTTGTAGATGAGGGGGGCCGTGACATTGACGGATGGGTGAGCAAGGATAGTGAACACCCGTGTGCGACCCGAGATGGCCACGCTCAACGCCTTTTTTCCCTGACATTCCGGACAATGGTCGACAAGATGTCCCCCGCGCCGCCCTGGATGAGAAAGTCCGATACCTCACCCGTGAGCGGGGTGGGTTCGCGGTTGATCTCCACGACGTGGGAATTGATCTTGGTGAAGAACCCGCCCATGCCCCTGAACATGGAGCGCATGCCTTTGGCCACAATGGGCAGCGAAGCAGCAGGCTCGATCTGGGCCGAAGTGCCGATGACGAGCATCAGGTCGCAGTCCTGGGCGTGTCTGAAGGACTCGTTCAGGGCGTTCTGGGGGATTGCCTCGCCGAAGAACACGGCGTCGGGTTTGAGGATGCCCCCGCACTCGCACCGGGGGGGGAGGCAGGTGCTTTCCGCGATGATCTCCAGGAGCTGTTCGTAGCCATATGTCCGGCCGCAGGTGAGGCACCTGAAAAAGAGCATGTTCCCGTGGAACTCGATGACGTTCCTGCTGCCGGCCTTCTGATGGAGGTTGTCGATGTTCTGGGTGATCACCACCTTGACGAGACCCATCTCCTCGAGTTCTGCCAGGGCCACGTGTCCCTGGTTGGGCTGGGCGTCCCACAGGGACAGTGCTCCGTTGGTGTTCATCTCGATGAGGCATTTCCACACCACGTCTGGCTCGGCGACAAACCGAGCATAGAAGAACAGGGTGGGGTCGTACCGTTCCCAGATGCCGCCCGGGGATCTGAAGTCGGGAACACCGGACTCGGTCGATATGCCTGCACCGGTGAGGACCACGGTGTGCTTCGATCTCAGGAGCAGGTCGACGGCCTTCTCGATGAGGGGCAGATCCATGGGAGAAGCTTTACCAGAGCATCCCTGCGAGGTCAAGGCACATGCAGGGACGCCTGACCAGCGAAGGGGCGGTCAATGCTCACCGGGTGCTTTCGGGTGCCCGCCCGGCAGGTCACCCGTCTTCTCGTTGAAGATGTCGTCGCTGACGCCCGTATTGAACCGATATTCGCTCAGGCGGATGTCGCTCGTGTTGCCCATGGCGTCCTTGAGCAGTATGCGCTGGATCAGGCTGTCCGCATCAACCCACACCGAGATGGAGCCGGTACCGTTCTTCGGCGTAAGGACGAGGTGATCGGGTGCCTGGTATACTGCATAGAAATCGTCAATGGATGCAAGACCGGTGAAGAAGCCCAGGATGTTCTGGGCTGCGATCTCCGGCGGTACCTCCTGCACCTGGGAGGTACCCTGATCCGGCAGTATGACCAGCACGGTCGATCCTCTGAGGATGAGGATCTGCCGTTCCGGGTTCGTCACATCCATCCTGACGCCGGAGCCACGTTTATATGACACCCTGCCTTCAAACAGGACGGTCTTGTTGGCAACGACTTGGAACGTCTCCTGCCTGAATGACGCGGTGAAATCCCGGAGCTTCGCATGGCGCTGCTGAATCCTGCCGAGCTCTACGGCTTGCGCGAGCCCAGTCGATGCGATGATGAGAATGCCGATGATGAGGCTACTCTTCCAGTTCCCGTGCATAGGACTTGACCAGTACCTTTCGTGGTTTGCCCGCCGCATCCGCCGGGCCGAGGATCCCCTCGGTCTCCATCTGCTCGATGATCCGTGCCGCCCGGTTGTAACCGATCCTGAATCTGCGCTGGATGAGGGAGATGGACGCGGATCCCTTGCTGGTGACGAACTCGAGCGCCTCGTCATAGACCGGGTCGTATTCTTCGTTCAGGCCTTCCTGGTCGCTCTCATCCCTCGCAAGCTCGGCGATCTGGGTATCCACCTCCTTCACATAGTCGGGTCCTTTCTGCTCGCGGATGAAATCGATGACCTTGTCCAGCTCTTCTTCTGACACGTACGCCCCATGTACACGCTTGAGGTGCGTCGTGCCGGGGGAGAGGAAGAGCATGTCGCCCAGGCCGAGGAGTTGGTCCGCCCCCGAAGAATCGAGGATGGTCCGTGAGTCGATCTTCGAGGAGACCCTGAAGGAGATACGGGACGGGAAGTTCGACTTGATGAGGCCGGTGATCACGTCCACCGACGGCCTCTGGGTGGCAACGATCATGTAGATGCCCGCTGCCCGGGCCATCTGTGCCAGACGCGCGATGAAGACCTCAACCTCCCTGTTCACCATCATGAGATCGGCCATCTCGTCGATGACCACCACGACCTTGGGCAGCAGACCGGGCTCGGAGTCGTCCCCCTTGATCGAGGCGAGGGTGGTCCGTGCTTCTGGATCGTCCTTTTTCACCTTCTTGTTGTAGGAGTCGATGCCCTTGACGCCGTGGTCCTTGAAGAGGGCGTAGCGCAGCTCCATTTCCGCCACCGCCCACTTGAGGACAGGCAGCGCCTCCCTGGGATCGATAACCACCGGGTGGAGCAGGTGAGGTATGCCCTCGTAGTGTGATAGCTCGATCCGTTTGGGATCGATCATGATGAATTTCAGCTCGGAGGGATTGTTCTTGTAGAGCAGGGACAGGATCATGGTGTTGAGCCCCACGCTCTTGCCGGTGCCCGTGGCGCCTGCAATGAGCAGGTGAGGCATCTTTGACAGGTTCGTAACCACCGGTGTCCCCTCGATGTCCGTGCCCAGGGCGAGGGTCAGGGGTGCGTTCGAGGTGGTGAATTCCTTGCTGGCCAGGATCCGCCTCAGGCTCACGATCTCGCGGGAACGGTTGGGGATCTCGATCCCCACGGCATTCTTCCCGGGGATGGGTGCCACCACCCGTACCGGTGCAGCCTTGAGCGCCATGGCCAGGTCGTCGGCCAGGGACACGATCTTGTTGATCTTGATCCCCGGCGCCGGGGTGAACTCGAACATGGTGATCACCGGTCCGGGCTTGATCTCGAGGATCTCCCCCTCCACACCGAAGTCCCTCAGCTTGGACAGGATAAGGGATGCGTTGGCCTTGAGCTCCTTTTCCGTGATGGTGCGGCTCTTGGACGGAGGGTTGCTGAGCAGCGACAGCGGGGGGAACTGGTAGTTGTCCACGAAATCCAGGGTTGCCTGCCTGGGAACCTCTGATATGTCGTGACCCTCGTGCTCCATCATGGTGATCCTCGGTTCCTTCCCGCCCCCGGTTTCCCTGCCGGCTCTGGTCTTCGGAGACGGTGACCTCGAGGTCCTGGCCTGCGGCAACCGTTCGACAGGTTCCTTTCTTTTTCTCTGGAGGAGCCCCTTTTCCCGGGCGAGCACGAAGAGGTCACGGATCGAGCGGATCGACGCGGCCAGGTCGTAGCCCATCATGACCCCTCCAGCCAGGAGCATGATGAGCAGCACCAGCGAACCCCAGTAGTTCAGATACGTGACGAGCGACTCGCCGATGATCCTGCCGACGACCCCCCCGGCCTTGATGGTGGTGGAGAACAGCGAGATACCCTTGGGAAAGAAGATGTGCAGCATTCCCAGCACGGCGAACATGATGATGGCGGTGCTCGCGATATGGAGCCAGTTCACGTGATTCTTCCTGAGGCAGTAGCGGTATGCGTAATCGATCATGAACAGCGGCAAGGCAAAGGACCAGACCCCGAACACGATGTAGAGGCCGTCGGCTATGTAGGAGCCCACGAAACCCATCCAGTTGTGGAAGGTGTCGGTCTGTCTGGATAACGTGAAGCCCGGGTCTTCTGGGGAAAAGGAGACCAGGGACAGGAAGAGGAAGGTCGCGGTAAACAGGAGGAAGAGCCCCATGATGTGAACAGGCACCGTGCTCGTGTTTTCCCGCTTCGCCATGTATGAACCTTCCTTGTCTCAGGGCCGCTCAGGCGATGCCTGCCGGCCGTCACCACACAAGACATATGAACATGATGTCATTTGTACCGTCCATACCAGAAATCTCGGAGAAATCAAACCCATCAGGAGCTCGCCCGGGTACCTCGCCGCATGATGCCCCCCCGAAGGAGCAGAACACCGTCAGGGTGATGATATACGGCAGTCACATCTCCATGATGATAGGGATGATCATCGGTTTCTTGCCGAGTTTCGACTTGAGCGCGGTCCCCAGTGATTCCCGCATGCGGTTCTGCAAGACCTGGGTGTCCGTATCCTTGACAAGGCACATGTCAAGGACCTGCAGGGAGTTTTTCCTGATGTCGTCGACGATTTCCTGCTCCATGCTTGCAGGGACGACCCCCTTGCACATGATGTCAGGGCCCAGTGCCACTTCGGAGCGGGCGGAATCGACCACGATAAAAACGATGACGAGTCCTCCCTCGGAGATGTGCCTGCGATCACGCAGGACAATGTCGTGTATGTTGCCGGTCAGTTCTCCGTCCACGAAGCATTTTCCGTGAGTGGCTTCTCCGGTGACCTCCATGCCCGTCTCCGTGAGGGACCAGATCTGACCAGGCCTGGCCAGGACGATCTCGGGATCCACGTCGAGCGAGCTCCGAACCATGTCAGCCAGGGCCTTCATGTGGCGCAGTTCACCGTGGATCGGCATGATGATCCGCGGGTTGAGCACCCTCACCGCCTCCAGGATCTCGCTGTGGGTGGCGTGTCCGGTGGCATGCACATCCGCCGTGTCGGGATAGTAGACCCGGGCACCGAAATCGATGAGCTGGTCTATGCAGCGGGCTATGGCTGTCTCGTTGCCCGGGATGATGCGGGCCGATATGATGACGCTGTCTCCCGCCCTGGCCTTGAACTTGTGCCAACCCCTCGCTATAAGCGAGAGGACCGAGTACATCTCGCCCTGGGTCCCGGTACAGATGATCATGAGCCTGCTCCGGTCGACGGTGGTGATCTCTTCCGGCTTGATGAGGTCGCGCGGATCGAGTTCGAGGACGCCGAGATCGGAGGCTATGTCCACCACCTGGTTGATGCTTCTCCCGATGATGGTGACTTTTCTGCTGTTCTGTACGGCCAGCTCGTAGAGCATCTGGATGCGCTTCACGTGACTCGAGAAGGTCGAGACGAGCACCGCGCCGTCGGTCTGCTTGATGATGGCGTCGATACTCTTCATGACCCTTTCCTCTTCGGCACACCGGGGATCCACCTCGGCATTGGTGCTCTCGCAGATGAAGAGCTGGACCGGGGATGCAAGCGTGCGGAATGCCGGAGGGACGACACGGAAGTCCCCCGAGTGGACGATGCGTCCCTGGTGCGTCATCATGTTGAGGCAAAAGCACCCGATGGTCGAATGCTGCACCTCTACGAACTCGATGTCCATGCCTGCAAGCGTGATGGTCTGTCCTGCGTGGACCGGCACGAGCCTGAGGTGACCGTTCATCTCATATTCCCTGAGTTTGCGCTTGGCGAGCTCCAGGGTGAAGGGATGGCCGTACACGGGGATGGGAGCGGCTTTCAGGAGGTAGGGCAGCGCACCGATGTGGTCCTCGTGACCGTGGGTCAGGATGATGCCCTGGAAGGCCTCCTGGTTCTCCACCACATGGGAGAAATCCGGGATGATCTGGTCGATGCCCGTGAGATTGTATTTCGGGAACATGATGCCTGTGTCCACAAGGATGGAGCCGCTGCCGGTCTCGATTGCCATGGAATTGAGACCGAACTCCCTCACGCCTCCCAGCGGGATGACCTTGACAGCGCTCATATCTTCCCCCCGGTGAGGCATTCAATCTCTGAACGAAGCAGGTTCGATGCAGCCTCGATGTCGGCCCTCGTCTGTTTCGGTGCGGGTTTGTGGGGCAGGGCGAGGGGTTTCCCGATGGCGTACCTGACGGGCACACGCTTGATGGATGACGTCCATCTCGGCATGAGCTCGTATGCCCCGGTTATGCCGACAGGAACGACCGGCACGCCCAGGGCCAGGAGGAGGCGGACGGTCCCTATGCGAAGCGGCAGCAGCTCGCCGTCCCAGGTCCGCTCGCCTTCCGGAAAGATCCCCATGACGTGCCCGTGCTGAACCACGCGAATGGCATTCCGCACGGCTAGGACGTCGATGGTGTACCTCCTCACCGGAAAGGAACTGGCATGGCGGAGAAACCACTTCATGAAGGAATGGCGGTATTCGGAGTTCTTTGCCATGAACCAGATGTTGCGCTGGGTGAAGAACCCCAGGATCACCGAATCCAGGAACGACGTGTGGTTGGGAAGCAGGACGGCGGGGCCTGTCCGGGGAATGTTCTCCAGCCCGTCGATCTCGACGGTGAGGAGTGTCTTCAGGATGGACCTGGCCAGCGGCTTCAGGATCACCGGGAGCGGACTTGCGTCCCTCCTGTACCACGTTCTGTCGGGGACCCGGAGATTCATGTGACCGGCCGCCCTGGCAGGTATCTCGCGCAGCGAGGAGCGAAACCGTATGCGTGGATAGAACTCCACGATCTCCTCGGTGGCATGACGGTTCTGGAGCGATTTCCTTATGAAGTCCTCCCATTTCTTGCCCGACTCCTCGAGGAAGTCATAGAACAGGGGGCCATGCCTGGCGCTGATGATGATGACGGTGTTCGATTCGATGGTGGCGCCCCTCAGGTCGGAAAAGGGCACGTCGATGCTGCCCATGGCGCCTGAGAACTTCAGCCCCTCCCTGTGGAGTGTCAGGACGCCGGTGTCTACGGGGGCCCTGGTGTAGTGATAGGCTGTTATCCCCGCGAAACCCCTGTACATTCCCTCCTGGGCCTCGCGGGAGAGCCGTACCTGATTGCTCGTTATGATGGCCCCGTCTTCGGCCACGGGCATCGGGAAACGCAGGATCTTCCTGTACCAGTCCGACAGGGGACGTACCTCGCCACCCATCTCGGCGAGGGACCGGGAGACCATGCGGAAGCGTGTCTTGCAGGAGACGCAGTGATCATGCTCCAGCCAGTCGAACGTACCGCACGAGGGACACCTGTAGAGCAGATCACCAATCATCGGCTAGTAACTATAGCCAAGTTTTATGGACTTGTACACCTCTTCCATGAGCGAGGCCGCATCGTGTCCCTCTGGATATACGGGCTTCCCGATGACCAGGGTGATGGTTCCCGGTTTCACCCGGAAGCCGTGTTTCTGCAGGATGTCGCGTGTACCGTTGACCGTCCAGCGGAACTGGACGTTCAGGTGGCCGAGGATTGCGAATACATCGAAGTGGCTCACGTGATTGGGCATGTAGACCGCAGGGCCGCCGGGTATGTTCTCTTCGCCCCGGAGCACGACCCTGCATCCCGCACAGAGGAGGGAAAACCTCGCCCAGTATCTGGCGATGACATGCGGCAGGTCACCTGTCTTGCTGAACAGGGATATGATCACCACAGGGATGATCGCTGCCATGATGGAGAGATATGACCCGAGCGCTGTCCGAACAGACCAGTACATGGTCAGGGTTTTACAAAACTTTTACATTGATGTCAAAGGTACGACCTTCACAGGGTCGGATGGTTCATTCCCTGTCCAGGACGTCCATGAGGCTGTCGAGCATCTTCTCGCGGGTGCTGATGGCGTTCAGCACCGCCTCGAAACCCGACCTCGCCCGTATCATGTCGACAAATTCTCTGGCAGGATCCACACTTGACTGCACGGTTCCCTCCATTTCAAGGGGGGCGGGATCGTCTGACCGGATGGTGGTGACATCGACCGAGCCGTCCAGCGAGAGCGTGAAGGAGGTACGCAGTGCCCTGTAGCCGGGGGTGTTCATGTTGGCGATGTTCGAAGACGCGTTGTCCTGCATGATTTCGTGGGCCTTCAGTGATGAAAGGAGCATGGATGACATGTGCAATCTCTCCCCTTGAAGACCTATCGGAGAGGTGTCTATAATCTTGAGCATGAAAAAACCAGGCCTTCTCCAGAAGCTGATCCTCACCTACGTGGTGTTCGTGGTGGTCCTGTTCGGAATAACGCTGGTGCTCTTCGTGGTTTCCTCCCGGGTGAGCACGCTCTCCACGAAGATCTACCTGGTGGATTACAAGAAGAAGGAGATCACCGACAAGCTGTTGGCCAACCTCATCTCCATCGAAGAGACTGGCAAGCAGTATATGCTTCTCCAGACCGACTCCTACCGCTCCATACTCGAACAGCAGGAGAGCGATATCTCCCAGGCCTGGGAGAATCTTGGCGCCCGGGGCGTGTATTACGACGAAACCGAGCTGAACATGGTGGAGAACGGGAAGGGCCTGTGGATGGCCTATGTGAGCAGGCTTCACTCCCAGCTGGAGCAGCTCCCGAACAAGCCCGAGGAGCTGGAAAAGATCTTTGCGAGAAACAGTACCGAAATCGACGACATTGTCGGTGTCGCGCGCTATATCAACCGGGAAGCAGTCGACCAGCTCCGCAATCACATAGCCTACCTGAAGGACCTGGGAGATCAGATCATGGCATGGACCTGGTGGGCGCTGGCCGTCGGGCTCTCCGTTGGCCTGATCGTGCCCATCCTCATCTACAGCAGTGTCACCCGGGACCTCAAACGGATCAAGGGGGGCATCAAGCACATAGCCGATGGTGATTTTTCCTACCGCATCAACCTAGAAACCAGGGATGAGCTCGGTATGCTTGCAGATTCATTCAACAACATGGCACTGCGGCTCAAGGAACTCGACGACATGAAGTCCGAGTTCATCTCGGTGGTGTCCCATGAGCTCAAGACACCGCTCACCTCCATGAAAGAGGCGGCAAGCCTGCTCCTGGAAGGTCTTGCCGGCGCACTTTCCGACAAGCAGAGACGGCTCGTGGAGATCATGGATCAGGGCATCAGGAGACTCCTCCACACGGTTTCCGAACTGCTCGACATGTCTCGGATCGAGAGCGGCATGGTCAGGCTGAACAAGGAAGTCTGTGACATGAATGCGGTGACGGCTTCATTCATATCCGAGATCAGGCCCATAGCTGACGCCGGGAGTGTTGATATCAGGGTGGACTATGATGTCCAAAGCTGCGAGGTCATGGCGGACAGGAACAAGATCCTGCAAGTCTTGACAAACCTCACGCACAATGCCATCAAGTACTCACCCGAAGGAGCCATGGTAGAGATCAGGGTGAAGAATTCCGACGGATATGTCGTCACAGAGGTCGAAGACCACGGCAAGGGGATACCCGAAGAGGATCTTCCCCGTATCTTTGAGAAATTCTACCAGTCAAGATACACCCGCGGACATGGCGGTATAGGCCTTGGTCTTGCGATCTCCAGGGGGATAGTGGATGCGCATGGAGGGAAGATGTATGCACAGAGCATCGTGGGGAAGGGCAGTGTCTTTGGTTTCAGCCTCCCTTGCGCTCGTGTGCATGATGATTTTCCAGGGGTGTGCGAAGGAACTGGTCACCACGAAGCTTGATGCCGCGGAACACAGGCTTTCGCAGGGCAAGGCACCGGAAGAGAGCCTCAGGGGAATGAAACCGATGCTGCCCCCTTCGCTGGTAGCCAGGCACAGGATGGCCCTCGTCATGGAATCCATGGTCAAGGGCGATTTTTCCTACGCGACCGTCAAGGCCGTGCTGACAGAGACCAGGGACAGCTCCTTCACGCCTGACTATCTCAGGGTGGAGGCAGGGTATCTGCTGACGCTCGTCGAGAAGATGGAAGGTCTCGACAAGACCGCGTCCAGGGCAAAAGAATGTGCGAAAGACAATGACGAACTGAACCGCAACCTTGACCAGGCCAGGAAAGAACTGGACCAGGCCAGGAAAGAAAGCGAAGGCCTCAAGAAGGAGGTCGAGGATCTGAGTTTCAAGCTGAAGAAGCTCGAGGAGATACACATCGAATCCGTTAAGCGCAGAGGAACGCAATGAGCCTCCAGCACAAGATCCTCATCGTCGACGATGAACCCGATATTGTCGAAGTCATGGTGACGCGGCTCGAGGCCATGGGATTCTATGCCGTGGGATTCACCAGGGCACCCAAGGCCCTGGATGCGCTCAGGAAGGAAGATTTCAGCGTCCTGATCACGGACCTCAAGATGCCGGATATGGACGGCATGGAGGTCCTTTCCGAGGCGAAGAAGATCGACCCTGACATTGAAGTCATCATCTTCACCGCCTATGGATCGATTGAAGGGGCCGTACAGGCCATCAAGGAGGGTGCGCACGATTACCTCGTGAAGCCCTTCGAGCCGATGGAACTGGCGGCCAAGATCGAGAAGGCGCTTGAAAAACGAGGACTCAAGCAGCGGGTACGCTATCTGGAGCGGGAGATCGATGATTCCATCGGGCAGCACATGTATGCCGAGAGCCCCGAGATGAAGAAAGTGATCTCCCTGGTCCACCAGGTGAGCGGGTCGGACGCCACGGTCCTTGTCCTGGGCGAGTCGGGCACGGGCAAGGAACTCATCGCGCGCATGCTCCACTACGGGAGCAAACGCCGTGACGGTAAGCTCGTGGTGATGGACTGCGGTGCCACTCCGCCTACCCTCATCGAGGCGGAACTGTTCGGATATCAGCGAGGGGCCTATACCGGAGCGGTCAAGGACAAGAAGGGCATCATAGAGGAGGCCGACGGCGGGACCCTCTTCCTGGATGAGATCGGGAACATATCACCCGAGTTGCAGACGAGGCTCTTGCGGGTGCTCGAGAACGGCGAATTCAGGCGTCTGGGTGAACTGGAGCAGCGGCACGTGGACATCCGGGTGATCGCCGCAACCAACGTGGACCTCAGGGCAAAGGTGGACAGCGGAGAGTTCCGGGAGGACCTGTTCTATCGTCTCAGGGTGATCACCATCACCATCCCGCCCCTGAGGGAGCGGAGGGAGGACATCGTCGGCTTGTCCCAGATCTTCCTGTCCGAGTTCTGCGAGAAAGCCGGCAAGAAGGTGAACGGGTTCACGCTGGAGGCCATGGACCTGCTCCTGTCACACCACTGGCCCGGCAACGTACGCGAGCTGAAAAACATCATCCAGTCCGCGGTGGTGCTCTGCAGGGGAAACGTCATCACCCCTGAGGACATCCTGCCGTCGGGTATCTTCGACAGGAGTGCCGCTCCCCCCAGTGATGAAGGACTCAACCCGCTCGAGGCCCACGAGAAAGCCATGCTCATCGATGCCCTCAAGAAGTCGAACTGGGTCCAGAAGGATGCCGCAAAGATCCTCGGCATCTCCCGGCGGGTCATGCATTACAAGATCAGGAAGTTCAATCTGATGCCCGGAAAAGAGAACTGACAAGGGTCCCCAGCGACGCATCGCGGAAGTCCCGGGAAGTCCTGTATCAAGGGAGTCATTCCTTCTTGTCCATTTTCCGGTACAGCGTCCTCGTGGAGATGCCCAGCAGCTTGGATGCCAGGCCCTTGTCGCCTTTGGTGCGCTTCAGGGTCTCTTCCATCAGGATGCGCTCGACCTCTTCCAGGGGCGTGCCCAGGGGGATGGTGACCGATTCCATGGCGGGAATGCTGGCCGACTGGATCTGGGCCGGCAGGTCGTCGGTACCAATGATGCCGTCGCGGTCAAGGACGACGCTGCGCTCGATGACGTTCTCGAGCTCGCGCACGTTGCCCGGCCAACCATAGCCCAGCAGGACCTCCATGGCCTTCGACTCGAGGCCCTTCATCTCCTTCTCGTTTTTGCGGGAGAAGCGGTTGATGAAGTGCTGAACCAGGTTGGGGATGTCCTCCCTGCGCTCCCTCAGCGGAGGGATCTGCAGGGTGATGACGTTGAGCCTCCAGTAGAGGTCTTCACGGAACTGGCCGTCCTTGACCAGTGCGGCAAGGTTCTTGTTGGTGGCCGCAATGATGCGCGTGTCCACCTTGACGGTCTTGTTGCTGCCGAGCCTCTCGAAGGTCTCTTCCTGCAGGATGCGCAGCAGTTTCACCTGCACGGCCTGGGGCACCTCCCCGACCTCGTCGAGGAAGATGCTCGACCTGTCCGCTACCTCGAAACGGCCTTCCTTCCTTCCAGCGGCACCGGTGAAGGCGCCTTTCTCGTACCCGAAGAGCTCCGATTCGATGAGAGTCTCCGGGATGGCCGCGCAGTTGACCTTGACCATGGCCCTGCCTGCACGGGGGGAGAGCTTGTGGATCATGTCGGCGATGACTTCCTTGCCCGTGCCCGATTCGCCCATGATGAGGACCGTCGCCTTGCTGGGCGCAACCTGATGCACGATCTCCACGAGCTTCTTCATGGCAGGGCTCGCCGTTTCTATGAGTGGCGCCGCTTCCATGGCCTCGATGCGCTCCTTCATCTTGACGTTGTCCATGGTGAGGATCTGTTTCTCGATGGCCTTCTGGACGGCCTTGACGATGTCCGCCTTCTTGAATGGCTTGGTTATGTAGTCGTAGGCACCCTGCTTCATGGAATCGACCGCGGTGTCCACCGAGGCGTACCCGGTGATCATGATCACCTCGGTGTAAGGTGACACCGACTTGCACACCTTGAGGAGTTCGAGGCCGTCCATGCCTGCCATGCGGATGTCCGAAATGAGCAGGTCAACGGCATCCGAGCGGATGACCTTGAACGCCTCCTCCCCGTTCGAGGCGGTCAAGACCTCGTAGCCCTCTTTCTCCAGGATCTTCTTGAGTGACTGGCGGATGCCGATCTCGTCATCCACCACCAGGATCTTTTTCATCAGGCTGCTCACGGTTCGAACGGGTCCTTTTTCAATGTCTCGATCTTCAGTTTAGTGGTTCCTTCTCCCACCGTAATCTCCTGGAATACTGCCGCACCGGCGTTCGCAGGCGCATAGACTATGTATTTTCCAGGTTCTACGGGTTCCATGGACGACCTGTTGCGCCTCTGGTCAACGGTCCGCTTGTAACGCACCGAGTTCTTCTTCAGATCATATGCCTTCATGCGGAACTCGTTCACGCTTTCCGAGGTCTCCCTTTCATGGAGGGTCTTGGCCCGGGCCAGTTCCTCGGACTTTGCCCTGCTGTGGTTCCGGGCCTGCTGTACCGCGGACTGGTAGGAACTGAGCAGGCCGGAGAAGGCCTCCTTGACCTCCATGACCTTTGACTGTCCCTTGTACCCCTTCTGGGAGACGAAGTGAACATCCGAGACCCGAACGGAAAACCCGCCCGGCATGGAGGACTGTATGCGTTGGATGTCCTGGTCCTTGATCTCGCTCAGGAAGATGGAGAAATGCTCGGGTTCCTTGCCCTGGTTCGAAAGACGCTCACCGGGAGCGAGACCGAAGATCAGCGTCTTGGGGTTGATGAATTCGAGCACCAAAGAGGTGGTTATGGGAAGCGCGATATCGCCGATGACGGGTTTGTAGGTGATGTCGCTGATGATTCTGTCTGAAGCGTTGTGCGCCGTATAGAAGAAGGTGATGTCTCCCAGGGCCGACTCCGGGGTGATCTGGGTGCTTGACGAGTGTATGGTAATGTGGATATTCTCGATATACTTCTTCCGGAGGAACTCGATCCTCTCGGCGTAGGCCTTTTCGGCTTCCGTTATTGCCGTGGTCGCCTGGCTCAGTTCCTTTTCAATGCTTTCTACCCGGTTCTTCTCTCTTGAGGCCTTGAGCTGCACATTGAGGCGGTCCTTCAGAAAGTCTACCATGGCGCTCGTGCCCGGGGAAAGGAGCCTGACCTCGGTAATCCCCGGCGGGGTCGCGATGACGAGGCGTGCCGCAGAAGCGTCGAACGGGAGAAACAGCAGCAGGAATAGGAGCGCCCCCAGCAGCTTCATGATGTCGACTCCACCTGTGCCTCGTCCTTGTGGCAGGGGAAGGAGATGATGAAGGTTGATCCGGTTCCCTTCTGGCTCTCCACGTCGACCCATCCGTCGTGGGCATTGGCGATGTACTGGACCAGGGCCAGCCCGAGGCCGGTGCCGTTGTCCTTGGTGGTGAAGTAGGGATCGAAAATCCTCCTGGTGATCTCGGGGGGGATACCGTACCCGGTATCCTTCACGAGCACCAGCACGTTATCCTTGATTCCCATGAGGGATATCTCCAAAGAGCCTCCTGAGGGCATTGCATCTTCAGCATTCTTGATGAGATTTATCAAAAGCTGCTTGAATTGTCCACGGTCTATCATGATGTTCGGGAGCTTCTCGGGGCACGTGACGGCGATCTCGATGTTCCTGCGCTTGAGCTCCGGCATGAGCATGGATATCACGGACGACACCTCCACCTCCGGATTCACGAGCTGCTTCTTGGGGTGGGGAAGGCGGGCGTAGGAAAGGTATTCATCCGTGACCTGCGAGAGCCGGTCGATTTCGTTCTTGATGATGTTCAGGAGGTCCATGGCCTCCTCGTTGTCCGGTATCTCCTCGATCTCGTCCTCGAGAAGCTCGGAATGGAGCAGGACCGAGGTCAGGGGGTTGCGGATCTCGTGGGCCACATGGGCCGACATCTGGCCGACAGCGGCGAGCTTCTCGGCCTGGATGAGCTTCTCCGTGAGCGCCTTCTTCTCGGTTATGTCCACCGCGTACTGGACCACATAGTCCACCTCGCCCTCAGACCCGAAGAGAGGAATGGCGCTTATGTCGAAGAAGTATGGCTTGCTGTCGATATCGACCCGCGTATCGAGCTGCGTGACGATCTCTCCTGTCTTGAAGCACTGTTCCACGAGCCTGGTGTGGCAGATGCGGTCACTCTCGGCAAAATCCAGTGAGCAGTGCTTGTCGATGATCTCCTCCCTCCTCAGGCCGTACAGGTCACAGAGACGCTGGTTGACATCCGCTATGGTGAAGGCCGCGTCGATCATGGCCAGGTAATGGGGGACGCCGTTGAAGATGGTCTCCATCCGTTTGTGGGCCACCAGGACCTTGTCTGCCCACTTGTTCCTCTCCGATGCGGCGGCACGTGCCCTGTTGATTCTGAGCATGGCTATGGTGGCTATGAGCACGAATCCGATGCTCACGGAGCCCAGAACGAGCGTGTTGCCGAATGTCCCGGACATGAGGGAAATGACCTCGCTGTAGGGAGAGGTCGCGATGGCGACCCACCTGCGGTTCAGGAAGTGAACGGACGAGAATGCGAGCAGTTTCTTCACCGGTTTGACATCAGGGTAGTTGGGAAAGACGAACTCGTGCATCCCGTCGTTCTTCAGCTCCATGGCCTGCCGGATCTCGTCTATGCCCGATATCTTGAACCCCTGTTTCTTGAGCCCGATGATGAGATCGTTGAGGTTCAAACCTATCCACTTGGGATTGGGGTGGTAGAGTACCATGCCCGTTTCGTCCAGCATCCACATGTACCCCGTCTTGGATGGCCTTATGGGGGCAACGTGGTGGACCGTGATGTTGGAGAGGTCGATGGCGCATCCGATGACTCCGTGGAAGGTTCCGTTCTTGTCCTTGAGGGGGAAGGAGATGACAAAGGTCTCGAACCGGCCCGGGATATCGAAGTACTGCTCCCCTCCCACGAGGATGATGTCAGAAACAAAGGGCACCCCGAGCTCCTTGGCCACCCTGAAATAGGTGCGGAAGCTGAAGTCCCTTCCCTCCAGGCCGGGCAGGAGCTGTTGGGGATGGTGGATGCGCATGATACCGCTATTGTCCTCCCAGAAGACAAACACGACCTTGTTCTTCAGCGAGGCATACACGTTCTGTATCGCTGTTCTTATGGCCTCGGGATCTCCATCGGCGACCTTGTCGATGTGGGTGGTGAGGCTCAGGATGTTCGTGATGTCGTGCATGTACTGCTCGATGCCCATGGCGGTCTGCTGGGCAAGCAGCCCCTGCTCCCGATTGAACTGGGCCGCCATCTCCCGTTCCACCCCGCGGTAGGAGTACATCGCGAACACGATCACGAAGCCGAGCACGATGAAGCTGCCCAGCCATATGATGATGTCCCACTTCGTTTCCTTGAGCTCGATGGTGTGACGCTTCGTTACCTTCACTCGCCTCATGGCCTCACCCGAAATAGGTATCCTGCGTTATGGACCGGGGAAGCCGGTCTGCCTTGCTCCTGAGCTCGTCGAAATCCAGTGCGAACAGAGGGCTGACCTCTACGCGTACCCCGTCTGCGATTTCAATTCCGAGCCTCCTCAGCCAGGAGAGATGAAGTCCGGTCTGCAACAGCTTTGAGCTCTCCAGGGAGTCCATCCCGGTGAGGTTCTTGACCGGTGCGAATTCCTCCTCCCGGATCACCTCGAGGGTGATGCTCCTTTCCGCCAGGGGGAGGGCATCGAAGAGAAAGGTCTCGAACTTGATGCCCTGCACCTCGGCCACCGTTCCGTCGGGCCCCCGGGCCACGATCTTCTTGCGGGCACGGTGATACGGCAGCCGGGTTCCCTGTTCCGTCAAGTCCTCGGCGAAATCTCTCCGGATCATATGAATGGCCAGGTTCCCTGCCCAGTGAAGCATGTTCCCTGCCTCATCCCTGGCATACCGGACTTTGTCGCCCATGTCGCTGTATTCGAGGAGGCAGGTCCTTCCGGCTTGGCGCACGATGACTCCCACCTTTTCCTCGAAGGAGACCTTCCTCACGATCTTTGATGACATCTGTGCATTGTTCAGGTTGTGCAGGCCGATGAACAGGGGATCGCAGATCCTGACGAGGGGGTTGTCGACCTGGAAGTAGAAGATTTCCTCGACGCCCAGGTCCTTCATGCGGTTCAGAGAACCTGACCTCCTCAGCGCGTTGAAGGTGCCGCCATGGCCGTCGGGATTCATGAAGAGCCCACCGGTTTCCGACACGAGGAACTTCCCCTCCTCGGTGACCGAGGGTAACATCCCCTGGACAAAGAAGTGAACGTTCTTTTCCCCGAGACCGAAGAATCTGTTCCGATGGAAATACTCCCTGGTGGGGCCGTCATTCTGCCGGGATGTCATGATAAACCAGGGGATCGTGCCCCGATAGCGGCGCTCAAGGGCGAGGATCTTCTCCGCGAAGAGGGTGAACAGAGTCTTCCCCTGGGATGGCGTCACCTCCACCATGCCCTTGGGTGCCTCGATCCCCAGTCGCGATCCCTGACCTCCGGCGACGACGAGGGCTGCAACGTTGCCCTGGCGCAACAGCTTGATGCCGTGTTCGACGTACCGTGAAGCCTCCCCGGAGGACGCAAAGGTGGCGGTGATCACCTCTGCCGGATTCACCTCCCCGCCGGGGGGGCTGTAAATGCCGCTCCCCGTGATGAGCCTGCCGGCGAGATCAAGGTCGACTCCTTCCAGGTCTCCCGCGATCTGCCGCCTGGAGACAGGGTCGGCCTCACTGCTTAGGAGTCTTGCGATATGTTCCTGACCCAGTTCTCTTAGCTTTTCGACGAGCATCGAGGATCTCCCGTATCCTTTTTTCCACCCCGGCGATCCCGGGCCGGTACAATTCCGTTCTCGGCAGACCCTCCGGCATATAATCCAGTGAGAGAGCGCCATCGGGATCATCATGCGCGTAGATATAACCTTCGCCGTAGCCGATCTCCCTCATGAGTCTGGTGGGTGCGTTGCGCAGGTAGAGGGGTACACCAGGGGATCCGGTAGTTTGGATGAGTTTCTGCACTCTTTTCTCAGCCAGGTACACGGCGTTGCTTTTCGGCGCACAGGCGAGGTAGATGGCTGTTTCGTACAGGGCGATCTCCCCTTCGGGGCTGCCCACGAAGGTGAACGCTTCCTTGGCGCTCACTGCCATGCGCAGTGCATTGGGGTCCGCCATGCCGACATCCTCGGAAGCTATCCGGATCATCCTGCGCAGGACAAAGAGTCTGTCCTCGCCCGCTTCAAGCATCCTGCCCAACCAGTAGATACTGGCCTCAACGTCTCCCGCCCGCACGCTCTTGTGAAAGGCGGAAATGAGATCGTAGTGGTTCTCTCCGGATCTGTCATGGTAGAGCGGCCTTTCCATGAGACCTTTGAGGTCGTCCAGCTCGATGGTTTCCTTGTCGATATTCGTGAGAATGAGTTCCAACAGGTTCAAGGCGGCCCGGGCATCACCGTCGGCAGAGCGTGCCACGGCCGCGAGGCAGGTATCGGACATGGTCCTGTGCAGGGAAATGATGAACGCATCTTCGGCCAGGGCCCGCCTGAGGATGTCCTCGATGACAGCGGCACTCAGTGCCTTCAGGACGATCACCTGGTTTCTGGACAGCAGGGGCGAGGTGATGGCAAAGGATGGATTCTCGGTGGTGGCCCCGACGAGGATGATGGCTCCGCTCTCAACGAAGGGCAGCAGTGCATCCTGCTGTACCCTGTTGAAACGGTGAATCTCGTCGATGAAGACGATGGGCTTCGTTTCGGATTGAGATGCCCTGCCGGTGACCTTCCTGATCTCCTGCACGCCCCCCGTCACGGCGTGTATGGTGAAGAAAGAATCGGGATAGAGCCGTTCGACGATGCTTGCGACGCTGGTCTTGCCCGAGCCCGGTGGGCCCCAGAGAAGGACCGAGCGAAGATTCCCCCTGGCAAAGTCGCGGAGCATCGCTTTCGCCTCGTCCTGACCCAGCAGGTCATCAATGCGCACGGGTCTTACCCTGAAGGCGAGGGGGGGCAGCTGCTTCGGCATGGCATATTCTATAGCATGAAATCGCACCGGGAGAGAAAATGAAAACCGTCCACCCGTTTCATGCTCAAGTCACACGGAAACCTGACGATATATACAAGTAGGTTCTTCAAGATTCATTCCCCGTAGAACCTCCTCATATGTTAGCAGGTCAACACTGGCCTGCTTTTTTTTCAAGAAAACCGGCAATGGGAAGCGCACCAGCCACGCTGGGCTAAGTTCACACCGTAGGCATGGGGGGGGGGATGAATTTTAACTAGTATATTCAGGCTGTTTTCGGGTCGATTCAGTTCATGGGGCTTCGTCGAGAGATGTCTTCCCGATCCCTGCATCGAGATCCTGTCCGGCATCCTCGCCCTCGGGAGATCTTTCTGGCCCTGGCGTGATCCCCTGCCCATTCATTCTCCTGAGGATGAGGGTCTCCAGCCTCGTCGCCTCCGTGAAGTGAGGATTGATCTGGAGGGCCTTTCTGATCCACTCCATGGCATTGTCCCAGTCCCCCCTGTCGTAATACAGGCGAGAGACGTTGAAGTGGAGGTGTTCGTCGTGAGGAGAGATGGTTATGGCCTTCTTGTAGTTGGCCAGAGCCTCATCGACCATGGTGGCCTTTCTCAGCTCGATGCCGAACTCGTTGAAGATATGCTTGTTCTCTTCCTCGAAGATGGCCTCGACCTCGGAGAGCTTCTTGAAGACCTCCTTGGCCCTGCCAGTATCTCCCATCTCCATGTAGAGCGTACCTATGCCGAAATTCGCCCTGATGCTGTCCGGATCTATCTTCAGGGCATTGAAATACTCGAACTCGGCGGAAAAGGGTTCACCCCGCGCCCGGTGTTTCTCGGCCATGGCCACATGCCGGTCGTGTTCCGCCTCGTCCTTGGTCTTGACCCGGTAATTGGGGTCCAGGGTGTATCGCCTGAGAAACTCGTCATGGGGGAGTTCGATGACGATCCCAGTGGGTTTTCCCTCGTTGCCCAGGAAGGTGAGCTTCACCTTTGCCTCGTCGACCTGCCCGGCCTGGCAGTAGTTCTTGACCTTCTGGGTCTTCTGAGTGTGGCCGGTTCCCAGGGTAATCGTTGTCTCCTCGAAGAACACACCCTGGATCTTTCTGATGTAGCGCGAGCCGTCCATATAGAGAGGGTATCGGAATAGGCGCGTCCGAAGTTTATGGAAATTCATGGGCTCGGAGCCCGTTGTTGACGCACGGGTGCATACTGTGGCAACCCATACATACAGCACATGGTGTGAAAGGGGGTGTCATGCAGCCAATCGGGTTCATCGGAGCGGGAACTATGGCGGAGGCCATCATTTCGGGTCTTCTCAGGAAAACCCTGCTCCCACCACGGGACATCATCGTCTTCGATATCAAGCCCGGGCGAATGGAGCACATGAAAAACACCTACGGAGTCGAGGTCGCCAGGACGCCCCGGGAACTCGTCCTGGCCCGGGACGTCATCGTTCTTTCCGTGAAACCCGACCAGATCCTCAAGGTTCTCGCCGAGATCGGCACAGACCTGACCGGCAAGCTCGTCATCA
Source organism: Deltaproteobacteria bacterium (assembly GCA_017992605.1). Taxonomy (GTDB): domain Bacteria; phylum Desulfobacterota; class Desulfomonilia; order UBA1062; family UBA1062; genus MWEI01. Next base: position 97,676 of record JAGOOG010000003.1, on the reverse strand, counting down.
GCATAGCCGCGGGCATAACCCTCGGGAGCATGCTGGATATTCTCGGGAGCGATGCCAGGGTGATACGGGTCATGCCCAACACGCCCAGCCTTGTCCTGGAAGGTGCCTCCGTCATGGCCGCGTCGCCATTGTGCTCTGAGCAGGAAAGGGATGCAGCGCGGACAATCTTCTCCGCGGTGGGCATGTGCCTGGAAATGGACGAAAGGCACATCAATGCGGTCACTGCCCTGTCCGGGTCGGGTCCAGCCTTCTGTTTCCTGTTCCTAGAGGCACTCTCCGACGGTGCCGTTCAGGCCGGTCTGCCCAGGGACGTGGCATTGAAGCTCGCTGCAGCGACCATGCGGGGAGCAGCGACCATGATGCTCGACCTGAAGCGGCATCCGGGACAGCTCAAGGACATGGTGACATCGCCGTCGGGGACCACCATCGAGGGCATCGCTGCCCTTGAATCGAGAGGATTCCGTTCGGCCGTCATCGAGGCGGTCAGCGCGGCGTTCAGGAGAGCCGAGACACTCTCGGGCAAGGCCTGACTTCGCTGACGATTCTCTAACCTTTATATTTTCGAGTTCTTGATGATCTCCACCGCGTCCTTGGGAGTATCCACCAGCGTGTAGATGGACCTGTCCTCGGGCAGGATCATGTCCTCGGCAAGCATGGTGTCGTTGATCCATTCCAGGAGGCCTGCCCAGTATTCGGAGCCGATGAGGATGACCGGGAACGGCTTGATCTTGTCGGTCTGGATCAGGGTCAATGCCTCGAAGAGTTCGTCCATGGTGCCGAACCCCCCGGGGAAGATGACATAGCTCATGGCATACTTGACGAACATGACCTTGCGTACGAAGAAGTACCTGAAATTGATGTGGATCGTGGTGTAGGGGTTGAGCTTCTGCTCGAAAGGGAGCACGATGTTGAGCCCTACGGTTTGCCCGCCCGCCTCGAAGGCCCCCTTGTTCGCCGCCTCCATGATGCCCGGGCCTCCCCCGGTGATCACCGAGAAACCCTCCTCTGCCAGCATACGGCCCAGTTCTTCCGCCTGGGTGTAGTACTTTTCGCCGGGCTTGGTCCGGGCTGAGCCGAAGATGGTGACCGCGGGTTCCAGGGGGGTGAGCCGTTCGATCCCGTCCACGAATTCGGCCATGACGCGGAAGACCCTCCAGGATTCCTGGGGTTTGATCTGGTCGATGATATACCGGTCGTTTATCATGACGCGCTCCTTTACGCTGCGTGTACGTGTTTGCGTTATCGGCACCTCCGGTGCTACGATTGAGGCGCTGTGTTCGATCTGCATATCCATACAACACATTCCTCGGACGGGCAACACAGCCCGAGTGAGATCCTTGTCATGGCGAAACACAAGGGCCTGGCCGGCCTTGCCTTCACGGACCACATGGACATCGAAGCCGCAGTCGAGGGAACGAGGATCTCCCGTGAGTGCGGTCTTCAATTCTTCACCGGGGTGGAGATCTCGACGTCCTCCTGGGGGCGTGAATACCACCTCCTGCTGTACGGGTTTCGCCCTGATGATCCCATGCTGGCAGGATTCCTGCGGGAATCCTGCAGGGCCATATGGGCCCGGGCCACCGACACGCTCAAGATATTCACCCGTAGGGGCTTCGACGTGAGGCGCGAGGATATCACCGGATGGGGCACGTCTGTACCCACCGGGGTCACCCTGCTCAACGCCCTTCTCAGGAGGAACCGGGGTGACAGGAGGCTTCAGGCATATCTGGAAGGCCCCAAGGCGTCGTCGCCGTATCTGAACTTCTACCAGGACCACGCCCTAGACGACATCGGCGATACCGTCCTGTCCGCCCTCCCCGATCTCGTGGAGACGATACGCTCGTTCAGGGGCAGGGGAATACTCGTTCTCGCGCATCCTGGTGATGCAGACAGGGCATTTATCCAGGGTCTCAAGGAAGAAGGGCTCAGGGGGATAGAGGCTTACAGCACCCACCACCATCTCCTGCAGGCCGAGCGCCTTGTTGATGATGCGCGGTCGCTGGACCTGTGGGTGAGTGCGGGTTCAGACTTCCATGGCGAGCACATAAAACCAGGCATTCGGATAGGCGACTGCCCCGGGAGACCCGACGAAGGGTTCCTCGAGGCCCTCGCCGGATTCGCTGCATGATCCCCCGGCTCACAGGGCCAGGATCACCGGCTCTGCGAATAAATTCCGGGAGGACCGGAACCTACTCGGATTGTCTTATGAGTTTTTTCCCCAATGGGCTGGACAAGATCCCCGGAAGGGAAGAAATATCCCTGTCCATGATCTGGCCCCCCGACGAGACAAACTTCATGGATGCGTTTTCCAGGTCGAGGCTCGGCCCGAAGGCCATACCGGTGCACACGGTCTCTGAACTCATAGGCTCACCGGTCGATGCATCGAACTCCAGCAGGGTGGAGAGGCCCGAATCCAGGCCCAGGCACGGGACTGCGCCATTCCATACCACCACAAAGATGTGCCCAGCCATGACCGTTATGCCGACAGGTGCTCCCTCGTCCAGGGAGACGGACCACAGAAGGCCGGAGTTCGTGAAACTCATGAGTCTGCGTCTGCTCAGTGCCAGGACATGAAATGTCCTGTGCAGGGTGTATGGCCTGATCTCAATGACGGCATCTCCCGTGCCTGTTGACAGGAATCCTGTGTGGACGAGGTCCTGATCGAAGAGAAACACGAGGCCGTCTGCCGTGCCTGCAATGACGGTGCCGGTGACGGGATCGAAACGGATGACCGAGATCTCGCAGCCGGTGTCGTACATGGCAACCGGGAAACCGTCTGCAAGGGTGAAGGCCTGGAGAAGGGACCCTGTCCCGATGTAGACATGCGATTCGGACGCGTCCGTGCAGGTGCCCTGCTGCTGCCAGCGGAGATGCCCGTCCCGGGTGAGGCTCGAGACCCACCCGTCCCTGCCCGGACCCACCACGAGGTCGCCGCCGGCGGGGAGTACGGTCCCTCCCACCCCTTGGTACAGCCATGAAAGATCTCGTCCGGCAATGTCGATCCCGATGGTCTGGTCGCGAGAGGTGGTGCAGAACAGGGACGATTCGTCATATACGCAGGACAGAACGATGCCCGTAATGGGGATGTCCGGGCAGGAAACACTCTCCAGGGGGTCCGTGATGTTCTGTCGAACATGAGGGCCCGTATCGTGTTCGAGCCATGCCGGGCAGAAGCATGCGCGTGCATTGGACAGGACATGATGCGCTCCCTGGTGCATGGCGAGCGGGGCGGTCACCGTGGTGTCTGCCGGGGCAAGATCATCCCGGGCCGGCATGAAACGGCCGCCGCCGCTGGCAGCCACATCCCTGAGGAAACCGGTGTCTGGTCCCATGACGTGGACGGTTATCCCCAGAGACGCGGCATAGGTTGCAACATCGTCGAGGCAATGGGATCCCGCTCCATCGAATGCCGCATCAGCAGGGTTATCGTCGTGATCATAGTCTCTGAGCCATGCGGGGAGATGACCGTCGTTGACGGGAAGGCCGGCCGTCACGACCAGGATGTGTCTGCGGGTTATGCAGTCGGAAGGGAAGGTCCCGCATGCGTGATACAGAGATTCCGCCAGAGGGGCTTCAGTCGAGGTCGGCGCGAGAGAGTTCATTGCCCGCATGATCTCGCGACCGTCGTGGGTGAACTGCTGGATCGGGCCGCGTGAGGTGCTCACCACCGCAACTTCGCACTGGTCCAGCGAGTCTATCAGGGCGCGGGCTTGGGAGAAGGCGTGGGTCCACACGGGCATGGCTCCGTGCAGGCCGTTCGAGGAGGGTGCCCTCTCGTTGGTATTTCCCCACCTCCCCCTGAAATAGACCCCTCGGGCGCATGCATGGGTGTCAGCGATCTCGCAGCAGGCGGACACGAGGGTGATGTCGCCTGCGGGGCGCTTCAGGTAGAGTGCGTCATCGCAGTAATCGTGCCCCGAGGATATGGTCATGGACAGGGAGTCGTCGATGAGAACGATGATATAAGGACGCAGGGAAGGGAGAAGCGACTGTCCCTGGATGGTCATGCAGCGGTTGCGCAGTGCCACCCGCCATGAATACGTCCGTGCATTGTCCACACCCTGATCCGTGAGCCTGGTTGAGAAGTGGATGTGGTCCCACCCTTCGGGAGCGTCGAGGAGAGTTGCGCCGCCGGAAAAGGTGCCGCCGTCTCTGGTGGAGAGAAAGGTGTCCTGCATGATGCGCAAGAAGGCGTGGCTCGACTTCATGTGAAACAGAACCAGCGATGCCGATGCCATGGCGAGGCCCATGGTCACGGCCAGGATCATGAGCACCAGGGCGATGACCCAGCCCTGTTCATTCAATGGGGCTGGACAGGGAGATGACCTTGTCTGTTTCATGGTAACGGGACCTCATCTGTATGATTATTTCATGGTTTGCGATACGGGGATTGAATTCTACGACGGCTTCGGCGAGGAGCTGGTTGTTCCGGTAGAGTCCGTCGTCCTTGAGCTCGTAGTGGATGGCGGGTACGGCCCTGTCTCCCGGTTTGGGTGCCAGGCCTGCCGCGACGGGTATGACCGGGGTGCCCCGGATGTACCCGTGGCCGATTGTGCAGGCAGAGCTGTCCGTTATCATGCCGAGGTCCGCCCAGTAGTCGGGGCGGGTATCCCCGTCGATGTCGGTGGTGTCGAGCACGATGTCCCACCCGCTCGATGAGGCGACAAGTGAATAGTAGGGCGGCGGTGCGGACGTGGACACGCAGATGCCCGGGTGCTGGGACGTGGTTGGAATACCTGCGATATAGAGGTGGGAACCCTCGACTCTTACGCCCAGATCCCTGGGAAGCAGGCACGCCCTCTGCACGAGGTCGGCGTTCAACTGGGTCGCGGCCCGGCGCAGCGACTGCATGCAGTGCCATGCCTCCCTCATCTGTCCGTGTGATACAGCAGATACGCGATACACATGGTACAACGCGAGCGCCAGTATGGATGAGCACGCCAGTGCAATAATCAGCTCCACCAGACTCATACCCCTGTCCATGAAGACCTCACTTCTGCCGAGGTACACAAAATCTCTGCACGCGTGGAGGGCTGAAGTCTGGGAGGCGCCGGGACGGTCGAAGGAGAGAAGCTTCCTGATCAGGGCAGCGTCCGGACACGTGTCGTCCCGCCCTGAAGCCTAGCAGTGTTGCCGGTACCTCCATGAAACAAACAATCCCATTACATGCCTATTCCCTATCATGGTTGTGGGATCCCGGTCAAGGCATGATGGAACACAGGGATCGGTCCGGGAGAGACTGTGTAAAATGTCCATGGACAACCTATGGATAACTTGATAATACATCCATCCAATGGTGATGTCACGCTCGCGGACCAGGGGAAGCACTGTCATAGTTATCATCGTGGTGATCGCCATCACCTTGGCACTGTTCCTGATTGTGCCCATAGGCGGCCGCATCGGGCTGCTCAGGGAAGCCACCATATCATTCATTTTCAGGAAACCCCCTCGTTTCATGTCCATGGAGGCCGACGTCGAGGGGGTCCCCCAGGTCGTGAAGGCCGGGGAAACGCTCAAGATAAAAGGGGGAGAGACCCTCATCATCAGGAGGGTTCATGCGAACACCTTCTTCGATTCCTACCTGGGCGCAGACGTGGAGGGGTTCGGCAAACCGAACGACCTGAACGAACCCATCGATACGGCAGAGATCAGGGATCAGCTCATGGGTGCCGGGATACGATCCGTGCCCATCAACATTTTCTACATCGACCGCAGCATAGCCAAAGTCCCCCTCGAGATGGAGCTGTCCGAGGAGGATTTCCAGGACCAACTCAATGCCGCGGCAAGCGACGAGGAAAGGATCCCCATCCTGAGGTCGGCCCACGCGAGATTCCCGAAGAATGAACAGTTTCTCGAAATGCTGGACAAGCTCCTGAGCGCCAAGGAGGAGTACCATTCCCTGATAGCGATCTACAAGGCCGTCTCCGATGCGGACCCCGCGAACATGGGTGCCCTGTCCAACCTCTCGCGATATTACATCAAACTGAGGAGATTCGAAGATGCCATGGACGCCTGCAGGAGGATCGAGGCGGCCGGTGAGGCGGATGCCCCTCTCTACCGGCGCATGGCATACCTCGCCGGAGAAAAGGGGGATTTCGAGGGACGGGTTGCATACCTCAAGAAGGCGCTTGAACTCGATCCCGGCAACGACGACATAGTCGTCGACCTGGCAAAGACCTACGAACAGGCAGGACTCGGTGGGCAGGCCCTGGACGTGTACAAGTCGGCGTCCGGTACGGCAAGCGACAGGGAGATCCTGGTTCCGCTCATCAAGGAGTCGCTCGGGAAAAAGGATTATGCGAAGGCGCGCGATCTCCTGCAACGGTATGTCCAGCTCTACCCCAAGGACAGGAATGCCGTGGCCCAGCTCGCCATGGTCATGGGAAGACTCGGCGACACCAAGTCTCAGGTGGATTATTACAAGAGGGCCGTCGAGCTTTCACCGGGAAACAGCGTGCTCTGGTATAACCTGGGCGTCGCGCGGGAGAAGCAGGGGGACCTCAAGGGGGCCCTGGATGCCTATGCAAAGGTCCTCCAGACGAAGGCCGGAGATCTCGACTCCCTCAAGGGAGCCGCGAGAACCTCCCTCAAGCTCGGGCGGTACCGGGAAGCCCACGGGCACTACACGGCCCTGCTGAAGAAGAGCTCGGACAAGGAAAACCTGAAGGGGCTCCTGAGCGCGGCTGTCGGGCTCAAGGACCAGGACAGGATCATCGACGCCTGCAGGATGTACCTGAGCAAGAACAAGGATCATGATGTGGCCATCACGCTGGCCTATGCCTATGAATCCAGGGCGGCTGCGCGGGATACCCGGGGAAGGCTCGACGACCTGACTAAGGCCCTCGAGGCCTACAAGACGGCCAAGGGCATCGACCCCCGGTCCAAGGTCGCCGGCGAGAAGATCCCCGAGCTAAGCATCGAGACCATCAAACTCAGGAAGGCCCTTCAATAGGCGCAGGCCCCATACATGATGTTCGGGCACGTCGGATCACAACCCATGAACAGAACCTTTGCCATCGGAGACATTCACGGATGCCTCGACAAGCTCGAGGATCTCGTCTCCCGCATCGACCCAGGGCCTGGGGACCGCCTTGTTTTCCTCGGAGACTATGTGGACCGTGGAGAGAGCGTCTTTGAGGTCATCGACTTCCTCATCGAGCTGGCTCTCAGGTTCCCCTGTGTCTTTCTCAGGGGGAATCACGAAGACATGTTTCTCTCGTTCCTCGAGTTCGGAACAAACCAGAAGGTCTTTTTCGCCAACGGCGGGAGAAAGACCGTGGAGGCCTATGCCAGGCCCGAGCCGTACACCTCGCGGGACCAGGTTGCCCGCGTCATCCCCGACTCTCACCGGGATTTCTTCTCACGCCTGCAATGGTATCACATGGACGATCACTACCTGTATGTTCATGCGGGCATCAGGCCGGGGGTGGAAATGAACGGACAGGACAGACAGGACATCATCTGGATAAGGGACGAATTCATCTCTTCTCCCACCAATGTACCCCGGAAAGTGGTGTTCGGGCACACGCCCTTTGCCAGGCCTCTGGTGAAACCGGACAAGATCGGCATCGATACCGGGGCGGTCTATGGCGGGTGCTTGACAGCGGTTTCGCTACCCGAAGAGACATTCATCCAGTCCTTCCGGTAGCAGGCCGACCTCTGTCGGGGATACGCTGCTATGTCCAAGGATTACTACCGTATACTGGGTGTATCGAGGGATGCGACATCCCAGGAGATCAAGAAGAGCTACCGCATGCTCGCCATGAAGTTCCACCCGGACCGAAACCGGGAGGACCCGTCAACCGCGGAAGCCTTCAAGGAGATCACCGAGGCCTACGGTGTGCTCATCGACCCCGTGAAGCGGCGCACCTACGACAGGGAGCGCGGATTCGCCTTCAACCGTGATACGGTCTTCGACGACATCTTCTCGCGGTCCGATTTCCGGGATGTCTTCGACGATCTGCCGATCAGGAAGGAATGGATCGAAAGGATACTGAACATCAGCCGTGTCATAGCCTACGAGGCCCTGGTGGTGGGAGGGACGCCCGGGGAGGTCCTCAGACGCTCAATGGTGCGTCTGGCAGTCCAGAGGATGGACAGGGTGTTTCATAGGGTCATGGACATGCACGAGAACCTCGATGTCCCCGACACCATTGCGCTGACCGGCGGCTACGTGACGCTGGAATACAGACCCGGCCTGTTCAGGCGCTCCATCAAGGTGAAGATACCCCGGAGCACGACCGGCGGGGTGGTGCTCAGGATCCAGGGCATGGGGAGAAAGAATCCCCTGAGCAGGGCAGGGGATCTCTACCTGCACGTCAGCATCGCGTCCTCGAAGACCACGATCTGATTCTTGCCGTGTGTCTTTCCCCAGTACATGGCTGCATCGGCCATACGGATGATCTCGTGAGGATCGCTGGAGTTCTGTGGCAGGCTCGAGAGCCCTATGGTCACGCTGACACCCAGGGTCGATACCACGGTGCTGCAGATTCGCTGCGACACCACCAGTGCCTCATCGATGGCGGTCTCGGGGAAGATGATGACGAACTCCTCGCCGCCATACCGCGCGAGGATGTCGCAGTTGCGGGTGTTGTGTTTGAATATATGGGAAAGGTTGGAGAGGAGTTCGTTGCCCTCCTCATGACCCTTTGCGTCGTTGAATCTCTTGAAGTCGTCTATGTCGATCATGGCAAGAGACAGCGTCCTGCTGTAACGAAGATGTCGCGAGACCTCGCTCTTGAGCACGGTCATGAGATGGCGGAAATTGTACAGCCCGGTGAGTTCGTCGGTGCGTGAGAGGTTCCGGTAGTAATCCGCCAGTTCCGCCTCCTCCTTGAGACGGGCCTCCTCGAGGATCCTGCGCATGGTGAGGTGGAGGTGGTCCAGCAGGATGGGTTTGGTGATGAAGTCCGATGCCCCCAGCTTCATGCACTCCACTGCATCCCGTATGGTCCCGTAGCCGGTGATCATGACGACCTGGACATCGGGCCGGATACTTTTCATGGACCTGAGGAGTTCGGCGCCTGTCATGCCCGGCAGGTGCAGATCCACGACGGCGATATGGAAGAGATCCTTCTGGACGATGGCAACCGCCTCCTCCCCGCTCATGGTCGTGGTTATGTCGAATCCCCGGTCCTTCAGGTATTCTGCTATGAGATCGAGAGTTTCCTGCTCATCGTCGACGATCAGGACACGAGTCTTCTTCTGCCCCAGGGAGGCGCCCATCGGTTCCTTCGTTGCTCCTTTACTCGCACATAATAACATGCTTTGTTCCCGTGACAACACTCTCCATACTAACGGAAATCCGTAAACAAATCATGAGAGTTATTTTTTCCTTTGACGCCTTAAAGAATTTTCCGGGAAAGTCCGTTAAAGCGAAGCATGGAACCGGTCTGCCTCATGGAGAAGATCGAACATCATGTCGAGAGCATCCCGACCCTCGAGATGAGCCGCATGAGGATATTCCATGTGCTTCAGGACGAAGAGACGTCCATCGAGAGCATCGAGCGGGTCGTATCGAGCGACCCCGCCATGACCGCAAAGGTCCTCAAGCTGGCGAACTCGTCATTTTACCGGCATGCGGACCGGCATGTGGGAATTCAGCAGGCGCTCATGACCATCGGCCTCGACATGGTGAAGTGCATCGCCCTGTCCATGGCGGTCATGGAGACCTTCGGCAACGAGATCTGCCTGATGAAGGGACTCTGGAAACATTCCCATGCCGTTGCCTTTGTCTCGGGCCTGCTCGGTGTATCCAAGCCGGAGAAGGAATGTCTGTTCACGGGCGGCCTCCTCCATGATCTCGGCAGGATGGTGCTGCTGTCCAAGGTCTCAGACGAGTACGTCCCCCTGTGCGATTTCAGCGGGTACTGGCCTGATCCTGCCCTCGAGAGGGATATCTTCGGCCTGGACCACTGCTCCATAGGTGCGATGGTGGCCACTCGATGGCATTTCCCGCCCGATGTCATCAGGATCATCAGCTCCCACCACGACCCCTCGGACCGCCTTTCGGCCCTGGTGGGTCTCACCGACCAGGTCATCGCTCAGCACGAGAGAGGGTTCATCTCCGAGGAACTCGAGGGCGAAGACCTCATCAGGAAGTGCATCGGAGCTGAGTATAAAGGGCTTGTAAATACAGTCCGGGAAAGGTATAGAACGAACACAGCCATATTCGAAAACTTGGGCTAAGGGGCATTGTGTCTGCCGTGAACGACCTGAACTCTCTACGGGGCGATTCATCAGAGCCCGCATCGACTCGTGAGAAAATCCTCCTCGATCTCCTGGGCAAGGCCTCTGATTTCTACGAATACACCGTCGGTATCCTCTCTTCCATTTTCGAGATCACCGAGTTCGTATCCAGGGGCTCGCCGGAAGACGATTTCTTCTCCTATGTAACGGGGGTTCTCATCAGCGAATCACGCTGCGAGAACGCGTCTATCTTCATGGTCGAGGGCGGGTCCATAGTCCTCAAGGCCGCATCGGGGAAGGCGATCAACCCCACCAACCCGCACGTCAGCATGGCCGTGGGCGACGGCGTGGCAGGGACCTGCGCCAGGGAGGGCAGGACCATCCTGGTGAGAGACGTGGAGGACTGTGAGTTTTTCATGAAGATGGACACCGCCAAGGTCCGGATAGGCTCGATGCTCTGCGTCCCCATCAAGGAGGGGAACAGGACGCTCGGGGTCATGAATCTTTCCCATTCGTCCAAGGCATTCTTCAGCGTCCACTACATCAGGGTGTTCGAGCTCCTGGGGCTCCTCGTCGGGCAGCTGCTCACGCTCGTGCACCTCTACGAGGTCTTCCGGAGGAAGAACTCGGACCTCAACGAGCAGCTCAAGGAACAGAGCGAATCCCTGCGGAGCATCACCGAGCGGTACAAGGCGGTGGTGGACGCATCCGAGGAGATGATCTGCATCCTCGACGCTCAAGGAAGGGTTTCGTTCCTCAACAGTGCCTTCCAGAAGCGTCTGACCAGGCCGCCGCTGACCGTTGCGGACATATTTGACGGGCAGTCCGCGGCGAGTGTTCTCCAGAGGATATCGAGCGTGGGCCGGGACTGCTCGCTGGATTTCGATCTCGCCGCAAGGGTCGGGGACCGGGCGGACATCATCTGCCAGTTCTTCATCAAGTACATCGGTGACGATCAGATCCTGATGATCCTGCGTGATATCACGGACAAGAGACGCATCGAGCAGAAGACCATGCAGACCGAGAAGCTCACCTCGCTCGGACTGCTGACTTCAGGGATAGCGCACGAGCTCAACAACAAGCTCACCCCGATCCTGGGCTTTGCAGACCTCATCGATGCGGAGAGCCTCGGCCCCCACGACCGGAAGCGGCTTTCGGTCATCATCAACGCGGCATCCGCGGCAAAGGGGATCGTCGAGTCTCTGCTCAAGTTTTCACGGAACAAGCCCCCCGAAAAGAATATCTTCGACCTGCGGGAGGTCATCTGCAGGACGATCAATCTCTACTCCCCCATCATCAAGAAGCGCGGCATCACGATCATTCACGAAGACCCCCTGGACCCTCTGAACATCAGGGCCGACATGAACTGCATGGAACAGGTGCTCGTGAACTTCATCAACAATGCCATCGATGCCATCGACGAGCAGCAGGGGACCATATGGGTGCGGTCGCTCCAGAAGGACGACCATGTACAGGTCTCCATAGAGGATACCGGACCCGGCATCCCCGAGGCCGTCATGTCGAAGATATTCGATCCGTTTTTCACCACCAAGCCCAAGGAAAAGGGCACCGGGCTCGGGCTGTCCATCTGCTACGGGATCATCACCGACCACAAGGGTGAGATCTCGCTGGAGAACACGGTGAACGGGGCGATGGCCACCATGAGACTTCCCGCCGTCAGGGAGACCGAGGCCGTTCAATCGCCGGAGAGCCCGGACAGCATTCCGTTGACAGCCCATGATGAAAACAGGAAGAGCCTCATCATGGTCGTGGAGGATGAGGAGGATCTGCTGGACCTCATGGTCGATTCCCTGAGTCCGTACTATACGGTCATGACGTACGAAAACGGGAAGACCGCCTACGACCACATCGATGAATATTCGTGGGAGCTCATCATCTCGGATCTCAGGATGCCGGTGATGAACGGCATGGAGCTCTACGCGGAGGCCGTCAAGAGGAATCCCGGCCTGAAGAGGCGATTCATGTTCATCACCGGAGACACCTACGACTTCCAGGTGAAGGAGTTCCTGGAGAACACGGGTGTCACCTACCTGCGCAAGCCCTTCCGGATCAAGGAGCTGAGAGAGACGGTGAGCAGGCAGCTGCAGTGCAGGGTGGTGACGGAATGAGCGACAAGAGGATCCTCGTGGTGGACGATGAAGAGATCGTCCGCTATTCGCTGAAGAATATCCTCGCTGCACAGGGATTCGAGGTGGATGACGTCCCCAGCGCGGAAGATGCGCTCAAGCTGCTCTATGTCAGGAGCTACCATCTCGTCCTGACGGACCTCGTGCTGGAAGGCATGGGCGGACTCGATCTTCTGGAGAACGTGAAGGTCATATCTCCCCGGACCCTCGTCATCGTCATCACCGGCTACGGTTCCCTGAAGACAGCCGTGAAGGCTCTGAGGCTCGGTGTGTACGATTATCTCCTCAAGCCCTGTGACGAGGAAGAGCTCATCATCAGGGTGCGCAGGGCGCTGGAGATGCAGGCCTACGGCAGGGAGCAGAAACGCCTCCAGGAGCTCAATGCCATCGCAAAGACAGCGGTAACCCTTTCCGATCGGATCAACACGCCGCTCAACATCATCCTCGGCAACATCGAGATGCTCCGGCTCAACCCGGAACTGGAAGGCAGCGGGAAGGTGCAGGATTCCCTGCAGGTCATGGAAACGCAGATCTTCGCCATCAAGAGGGTCATGGAAAAGCTGGCCGGCCTCACGAATGCGCAGACAAAGAGATACCCGGTTCTCAGAGATTATGAGATAATAGACCTGACAAGCGAGGGGGCCAGTGAGTAGCTCGAAGGAGATCCTGATCGTTGACGATTCCCAGGACCTGACCCACGTGATAGCCGACTTCCTGAGCATGTACGGCTACCGGGTCCACACGGCGAGCGACGGATATGACGCACTGGAATGCATGGGCAGACAGCCCATCAGCCTCGTGGTGAGCGATATCCACATGCCTCGCATGGATGGGCTCACCCTCATGGGAGAGATCAGGGCGCGGTACCCCCAGGTACCCGTGGTCCTGATCACCGGATTCTCCGTGAGCGAGGCGAAGAAGGTAGCCTTCGAACGGGGGGCCAATGCCTTTGTGGCGAAACCCTTCAAGCTCAGGGAACTGAAGAATGTGATAGAAGCCGTATCCAAAGAAGCACCGCACACAGCCGAGAGGAGGTAGATTATGAGGAAGTCCAAGGTAAAAAAGCCCCAGAAGATCCTGTGCTACATCGATTATGCCAAGTCCAGTCCCTATGTCGTGGACTATGCATACCAGCTCTCGTGTCTCCTGGAGGCGGAACTCTTTGTCCTCCATACCGTCACCGACATCAAGAATGCCGCAGGGTTCTATGTCCCCCACATCAACACGGACAGGCTCGAAGAGGAAGTTGTCAAGGCCGCGAAGGACAAGATGTATGCCATCTGCAGCCAGGTGGTCGGTGACGCCGTCGATGCGAAGCACCGGCTCGTCATGAGGGGAATTCCCATCGAGGCGATCAACAAGGTGATCAAGGACAAGGGTATCGAACTCCTCGTGATCGGCCATGAGGTGAACAAGGGGGCCCTGTCCGGGTTCAGGAGCGACTACGCGGAGAAGTTCATGAAGAGCCCGTCGATCCCGTTCGTGGTTCTGCCGGTCTAGATAGCCGTGCACCGTCAAGAATCCCGGCGGCCGTTCCAGCCGGGATTCTTCCCGTTACGGACATCACGATCACCTTCCCCTCCTGAAAAGACAGTCCCAGCGACTGCCGCGGGGTATGGAACAGAAGCCCCCCGGTTGATCCCGCGTACAGGATCCTCGCCCGGGGATCCCGCTTCATCCAGTCAGGGATGAGGGCCGCCTTGACCCCCATGAGCGTTGGATTGTACCGGTGACCGAGGATGGCGTCCATGAGTTCAAATGTATCCATGCCGCGCGTATCCCCGAGAAAGGCCCTGATGAGGGGCTGCTCCAGGGATTTTCTCCACTGACCCTCCCGGGGGAGGCTCGGGACGACCTCGATGGACCCCCTGACCCTCTCTCGTGCCGAATGGATCTCGATACCGCCATCCTTCACCGACGTGTCAAATCCTTCAGGGATGCATGCGGTCAGGGACCCCGAGGAGATCTCGTTGCACCTGTTCCTCTCCATGTCGATGGCCTCGGGAACGAGAAAGAGTTCGGGAGAGTTGATCCGCGCTATCCCGATGTAGAATGCATAGATCGACACCGTTGTGAGAGCGAGACCGAAGAGGAATCGCAGTCCCTGTCTGTCGGGCTTCCTGTTCAGAACCATTTCGGGGTTATGGGTCTGTTTGATGGAGAGCTTCGGTCGAACTGTTCGTAATCCTGCCGCATCACCGGCCCCTGGTGGTCTTCGTACAGGGGGGGCTCGCCATGGGTCCCGTGCTCCCCGGGCAACTCCTCTCGTTTACTTGCAGCGGTGTATCTCCCCAGCATCTTGAGTACGTAGGGGATGATGAGGAAGGCTATGAGGACGAGGATAGGAAGCAGGGTGCTGATATCGTTTGCCTGGGCACGAATATCCATTGCCAGGGAATAATAGCACAACAGGACGTGGAGTAAACAATATTTTTGCCCGAAAACAGGCTCAGTCACCCCGGAGGGTCCGCGTGACGAGCGCCCAGAGTTCGTCCATTCCCCCACCCGTCACCGCCGAGGTGATCACCGGCTTCAGGCCGCTCTGGCACGTGAATGCGGAGGCGCGCTTCATCCTCTCGCCGAACCCGACCTTGTCAGCCTTGGTGACGGCGAGCACCACCCGGGTGTCGGACCCGGCCATGAGGTCGATGAGCATGCGCTCCTCGTCGCCCAGGTCCCTGCGGATGTCCACCAGGAGCATGACGAGACGAAGGTAAGGGTTGTCGTTCAGGTAGGTGCCGATGAGGTCCTGCCATCCCCTGCTTATGGATTGGGGGGCCCTGGCGTAGCCGTAGCCGGGAAGGTCCACGAGATAGAGCGACGGCAGGTCGACGAGGTCGACCCTGAAGAGGTTCACGGCCCTGGTCTTGCCGGGCATCTTGCTGGTTCGCACCAGGTTCTTCCTGCCCACGAGCCTGTTGATCAGGGAAGACTTGCCGACATTCGACCTGCCCGCAAACGCAAACTGCGGGAGATCCGTTGTGTCGTGCGGGAAGACGCCGGCAAAAAAGGCGTTGCGGACCTTCACCTTCATAAGGTCTTCAGGTGACCGGCAACGCGGGAAATGCCTTCCACGATGTTCTGCTCGGAATTGGCGTAGCTGAACCGGATGTAGCCCTCGGCGCCCGGGCCGAAATCGATGCCAGGGGTCACGCCCACACCGGTGCGATCGAGGATCTCCATGGCGAAGGACCGTGAGTCCATGGTGTATCGGCGCATGTTCACGAGCACGTAGAATGCCCCGGTCGGCTCCACTTCCACGTTGTACCCGTGCCGCGTCATCTCGGCGAGCATGATCTTCCTGCGGCGGGTAAAGGTCCGGTGCATGTCCGCCACGTCCGGGCCTGCCTCACGCAGCGCCGCCACGCCGCCCCACTGAGCGATGGAGGGCGCACAGATCATGAGGTTCTGCTGCAGCTTCTGGGCGGATCGGATCAGGGTCTTCGGGAAGATCGCCCACCCGAGCCTCCAGCCGGTCATGGCATAGGCCTTGGAGAAGCCGTTGATGACGATCGCGTTGTCCGTGAATTCAAGCATGGTGTGCTGGCCCGATTCATATACCAGGCCATGGTAGATCTCGTCGGATATGATGGGTACGGAAAGATCGGCCAAGGCCTTCATGTGAGAGACGTCGAGGCAGACCCCGGTGGGGTTTGCCGGTGAGTTGATGATCAGGGCCCTGGTGGTTTTCGAGATCCTCCCGGAGACCTTTGACGGATCGAGCTGAAACCCGTCGGCACTTCCCGTAGGAATGAGGAGGGGCCGCGCACCCAGGACCTTGACGAAGTTCGGGTAGCAGGCATAGTACGGGTCGGTCATCATGACCTCATCCCCGGCATCCACCAGGCAGGCGATGGCCATGAGCAGGGCGGGCGAAGACCCTGCCGTGACCACGATGCAGTCCTCGTCAACGCCGACGCCGTAGGTCCGTGCATAGTGCTCCGCGATGGCCTGCCTGAGTTCGGGTATGCCCAGGGAGTCGGTGTAGTGCGTCCTCCCCCGCTGCATGGCGGCAATGGAGGCTTCGCGGACGCACTCCGGGGTGTCGAAATCCGGTTCGCCCACCTCCAGGTGGATGATGTCGCGGCCGCAGGCCGCCAAGGTGTTGGCCTTCTCCATGACGTCCATGACGAGAAAGGGCTGAACGGCCTGCGCGGTGCGTGACGGATCCATGGTGATCCTATAACAGACCTGTGCGATGCGGGTCAATGAAAGGCTCCGGAACAGTTACCGCTCTTCGGGAAGCTTTTCATCTCCGTCTTCGATCTCCCTGAGCACCTTGGTGATCTCGGCCTCGGTGGCCTTGAGCCTTTCCTTGAGGTAGCGGATCTTGCCGGCAGCTGACTTTATGGTCTCTTCCAGCTCGTCGATGGGTATGTCCCCCCGGTTCATCTTCTCGAGGGTTTCCTCGAGCTCCCGCAGTACCTCGGAATACCCCTTGGGCTTCTTCGTCTTCATCATGGCTCCTTGTCATACACCACAGAGTGTAACGTGCCTTGTGCGAGAATGGTCGTTATGCGGTCTTCCTGAGCCGCATCGTGCGCGTCTCGCAGGACCTTCCTGTCCCTTCCCAGCGTTATGGAGTAGCCCCTGAGTAGGGTGGTTTTCGGGCTCATGGTCCTAAGGGCGTCCTCGTATCTGTCCAGTTTCTCGAGTGCCGCGGCGACATTGCCGGACAGCTCCTTCAGCACGATGGCCTGGCGGTGTGCCAGCTCATGGTTCATGTGCCTGAGCAGCGAGGATGAATTCAGGACCAGTCCCATGACGGCCCGGTCCAGTGCTGACCTTTTGGCAAGGATGCACGATGCACCCTGGCGGAGGAGTGCCGAGCCTACCACCGCGAGGCGCCTGCCATGGATCGCGGTGAGGGCCAGAACCCTGGTCGTGAGGGCGGATGAGGCCGTCTCGATGGTGGAGCGGGCCCGTGAGGTGAATGTCCCAGACAGGAGGGCAAGCCGTGTGGCGGCCAGGTCCAGTCGCCTCGCCGAGGCCTCCAGAGAACTCCTGGCCGACCTGCCTACACGATCGTGCGCCTCCTCGAGCAGCGACCAGACCGCTTCCGCCCGGGCGACCAGAAACCGGGCCGTATCGGTGGGGGTGACAAGGGACCTGTGAGCGACGAGGTCCGCCACGGTCAGGTCTGTCTCGTGGCCGATGCCGGTGATGACGGGCTTCGGGCAAGCCGCGATGGCAGTACAGATACCGATGTCGTCGAACACGAGCAGGTCGGTCTTGGCACCGCCGCCCCTTGTTATCACGATGGCATCGAGGCCGGGAATCCTCTCGAGGGCCCTGATGCCGCGGATTACCTCCTGTATCGTCCTGTCGCCCTGCATGTGCGCATCGTAGAGGTTGATCCGGAAAGAAAACCCGCTGCCTCCAACGATGCTCGTGAAGTCCCGGTACGCAGCAGAGCCCAGCGAGGTTATCAGCCCTATGTTCAGGGGGATCGCGGGCAGTGCGAGCCCCTTGTTGAGTTCCATGAGGCCGGAGGCCTTGAGGGTCTCGATGGTCTGGGCCCTTCGCCGGGCGATGGCCCCGTAAGTGTAGCTCGGGTCGACCTCGCTGACGATGAGCTGGTACCTGCCCTCCCTGGTGAAGAGGTCCACCCGGGCACGCAGCTTTACCTCGATGCCGCTGGCCAGTTCGAACCCAGAGATGCCCATGGCAGCCAGGGAGCGCTGCCAGGTCCTGTAGGACCCCTGAAAGAATGCACAGCCGACCTTGGCGATGTACTGATCCTGCCCCGAGGTCGCCTTTTCCACGAGATCGAAGTAGACGTGGCCGGACTTGGCGTGTGCCTTGAGCCCATGGACTTCACCCACCACCCAGACCTCCGGCCCGAAGCAGTCGAAAAGGGCCTCCCGGGCACGATCGTTCAACTCGCTGACGCGCAGACAGCTCACAGATTCATGGGATAACAGAAACAGGGGAGGCTGATCAAGCATTCCTCAATTGACATGATTTTACCCTGAGGGTAGATGACGTACAGTACATACGGAGGATTTGCCCATGGGCAACCAGTTCATTCGGACAGACGTGAGGGGACAGATCGCGGTCATCGAGATGAACCGAAAGCACGAGCTCAATGCGCTGTCCTTCGGGATGATGAAGGAGATCCACCAGGTCTTCGGGCAGTTCCTCCAGGACTCCTCCGACGTCAGGGTGCTCATCCTCACCGGCGGCGACGAGTGCTTTTCGGCCGGGATCGACCTCAAGGAGGCGCCGTATTTCTCCAGCGAGGACGCTGCCAGGTACTTCCACCTCGCTGTGGATGTCTACAGCATGCTGCTGGACCAGGACAAGATCCTCATCAGCGCGGTGAGCGGCATCGCCTTCGGTGGCGGGTTCAACCTGGCGCTCATGGGCGACATGATCATCGCGTCAGAGAGCGCCATCTTCGCGCATCCGGAGATCAAGTACGGGTTCAATCCCCTGCTCACACCGCTGGTCTCCCGCATCGGCCTGGCCAGGACCAGGGAGCTTGCCCTCAGGGGCGACCCCATCGGGGCCCGCGAGGCCTACGACTTCGGGCTGGTGAACAGGGTGGTGGAACCCGAGCGGTTCCGCGACGAGGTCATGACCTGTGCGAAGCAGCTCGTGGGGAGGTCCCCCGAGGTGGTCAAGGCCGTCAAGAGGAGCCTCGACGTGGTCAGTCGGCTCGATGCCAAGGCGGCGCTCGAGTACGAGCTGGAGATGACGGCCATGCTTTTCAACATCAGGGGCGACATCCGGGACAAGATGAAGGGCGTCATCAAGACCAAGGGGCATGAAGAGACAACCTGCGAAGACTGAGCCATCCCTCGATCCCGCACACCTGTACGCCGTGCTCTCCGGACATTACGGCCCCTCGGGCTGGTGGCCCGGCGAGACCCCCCTCGAGGTGATGGTAGGCGCGGTTCTCACCCAGAACACCGCCTGGACCAACGTGGAAAAGGCCATCGCCAACCTCAAAACCGCATCCCTCCTCGATATGGACGCCCTCCACAAGACACCTCTCGATACGCTCGCAGGGCATCTCAGGCCGTCGGGCTACTACAACATCAAAGCGAGGCGGTTGAGAAACCTCGTGGACATGATCGCCGCCTCCTTCGATGGTTCGCTGGACAGGCTCTTCGCGCTCGATGCCGATGATCTCAGGGCCACGCTCCTGGCGGTGAACGGGGTAGGCAAGGAAACCGCGGACAGCATCTGCTGTTACGCCGCCGGCAAGCTCGTCTTCGTGGTGGATGCCTACACGAGGAGGATCCTCTCCCGTCACGGCATCATCAGCGGGGATGCGGGCTACGATGACATCCAGGATCTCTTCGAGAACGCCCTGAGTCCTGACCTTGACGTGTACAGGGATCTCCACGCGCACCTCGTGTTCATCGGCAAGGACTACTGCAGATCCCGCACCCCCCGATGCGGAGAGTGCCCGCTGAGGGGCAGGGTCTAGATCCTCATCTGCAGGGCACCCTCGCGCCGGTCATGGTGCGCCGTTGAGTCTCGAGATAACCTCTATACCTGGTCATGAGGGCCTTGACGGTGAATGCGAGGAGCCCCCTCGAGACGCGGTTCTGCACCAGGGCACTGTGATAGAGCCTGCCGAACAGCCTAATCCGCATCGCGTCACCCCGACCGGCTTCCGGGAGCGGTCCGCCTATGTCCACGGGTCTGGGGAAGAATCTCCTGGGGGAAAAGGGCCACGTGAGCACGAGGTTGGTGGTGACGGCGAGGATATCCCATGCCCGCTCTTCGTGCCTGTGAACGGGCTTCTCGCCGGCTGCGAGCTGCACCAGTTCGAGCGGAAGGAATATATCCACCCTGCTGTTGGTCAACACCTTGATCAGCGAGAGGAACGTGCAGCAGCCGGGGCAGGGTACGACCAGTGCATCGGCGCCTGTCGCCTCGGCTTCCTGCAGCCTGAGATACAGGCTCTGCAGGAGGTTGAGCAGGGTGTGGAAGGGGTTGCTCGAGGCCGGCCCGAACAGCGTGGGCACGGTACCTGCCCAGCCGCAGCAGAGCGCGTTTTCCCTCGTATGCTGCATCTCGACCACGGTGCACCCTATGCGCTGCACTATCTCCCGGGAGGTGTCCTGCAGGATCCCGTCCATGTATCTCCCGCAGCAGTTGTCGTGGACGGTGACCTTCATGTTCAGTCTGTCCTTGACCTGTATCTTTCCGTTCTTCAGCCTGTCGAGGATCCAGCTGTCGAGGAGTTCCACGTCGAAGTCGAAGTCGATGCCGAACTTCTTCGGCAGGACATCGGTGAACATCGATGCCTCGACCACCATGAAGCAGTACATCTTCTCTATGCCCATCTCGGAGAACTTCTGTTTCGCGAGCCGCCCGAGGCGTTCCGTTTCTTCAAGGAGCCCGATCCGGTACGCGTCTTCCCCGATCCCGAACATGCAGTCACTGCCGGCTATGGCGGGCTTCAGCTCGTCGAGGAGCGAGGTCTGGGCGATGTACGGCATGAGGTTATTGTAGAAGCCGGTGAGGAGCACTTCCTTTCTGGGATGTTGGAGGTTCTCCTCCCAGGAACGCAGCAGCGAGAGCTCGTCGTCCCCCATCAGCACCCTTGTCGTGGTCCACATGTTCTCGGGCTCGTTGGGAAAGATGAACTTGGCTATGGAGGGGAGGCCCTGTGCCCTGCCCGTCCTGTTATGATGCTCGAGAATGAGACCGTACGGGTTGGCATGCCGGGGGCAGACAAAGTCGCAGGCATTGCACGTGACACAGCGCTGGAGCACGAGGGATGCATCCGTGTCTCCCTGAATGAGTTTCTTCAGTTCCCGCTTCGCCTCGTCTGCCGGGAGCTCGAGCACGGGGCAGCGTTCGAGACAGAGACCGCAGCGGTCACACAGATCTTCCCTGAAGAAATGGAACTCGTTCATTGAATTCATGCAAGAGACCTCCTCATCAATCCTGGTCATGAACGTTGCGCACAGGGCCTTCCGCTGACCCGATGTGCCCGCAACAGGTTGCTGCATTGCACCATTACATAATATGTGACAGCTTGAACAGGGTGATGATCGATCTCAGTGGAACGTGGCTCCTGTGGGCGCAGAATGTTTTGTGCTCTGTTCCACAGAATCTGGATTTGGTAAAGTAAAGTCCCTTGAAACTGAAGACGTTGTTGCCGTATTCTTCGAGGAACCATCAAGGCATGAGCTCTAGCCTCTCTCTGAGATAGTGAAGCGATGCATCCAGATCCCGCTCATTCCGCCTGATTATGTCCTGCTCGGGTACCTTTTCGAGGACAAGGGCGGGTACCCTGTAATCGACATCGAGGTCCAGGGTGGTTACATCACCAGGGTGGTGTTCAAACCTGAAGGACCAGAGGCTCTCGATATCGCCCCTGCTCTTGAGGACAATCTGATCGTCGGGCAGGTCCTCGATGACCTCGAACTCTCCTCTGACAGGGACCCCGGCCATGTTTTCCAACACGGTGTACCGTGTGCTCTCACCGGTTCCCCTGACATTCTTTACGACCACAACATTCTGCATCCACGAATGTAGATTTTCCGGGTCATCAAGGTAGCGATAAACCTTTTCGACCGGGGCATGAATGTCTATCTTTCTGTAGATCTTTGCCATAACCCAGTGCTCCCTCCTTGTCGAAAACGATCTTCCCCGTACTTGAAGTAACCCCACAGACTTCTTGAAAGTGTTGTCGCTGCTTGGGTTACAATGAAAGGGTTTCTTTGAGGTTGCTTCTTTGGAGCGACACCGAATATTTACAAAGACAATGACTACTTGAGCATTAGACGCATGGAACTAACATCTACACAGATTAACCACTTCACAGCTTGAGTACGCTACACCATAGTGGCCCTCCTTGTGATTGATGACGTAACGGTCCATGTGAGACAATTATAAACCGTCAATCGAGGGTGTCAACCTTATGGGCATTTATATTTCATAACTCTATGGAATATCGTCCGTCTTTCTGGGGCGGCACCATGTTGAGTGCCATGGTGCCCGTTCGGCCTCACGGGATCTGTAAAACATCAGAGACCCCGCCAAGCCTCATGGTTGACGAACATCTTTGTTCATTCAATGAATCGGAACACGTATCGGGGCCAGGACCATGGTCGTGCGGGGTCTGGCGTGCAGGCAGGCAAAGGGAGGGTACGATACGGCATCAGAAAGACGATGTACTCAAGGATAGCAGTGATGTCTGGTCTTGCATCTTGATGATACTGATGAGCTGCCTTATCTCCTTGTTGTCCTGATCCGTGAACTTGATGCCCATACCCTTTCCGGGCTCACTGTGGACCACCTCACCATCAACGTCTATGATTCTCTCTCGGTAACTCTCTATCAGGGATATGTGTATGATCGAACCGCGTTCCATAATGTGAGAGGTCTCAATGTAGGCTCCACTCACGTTGATGTCTCTCGCCATGCCCCTGTGATATTTTCTCTGTGAGTCCTGGTAGATGGCTTCGATCCTCAGCGGTTTTCTATGGAGTTGCCTTCTCTCTTTCCCGTTCATCTGCGCACCGTTCAATGGATTTCGTCACTGCTGATACGTTTCGTCAGAACCCGATGCATTCTTGAAATCGAGCGCCTCATAGAAAAGCTCCCCTGAACGGCACAGATTTACGACCACGATCCCGTCTGGACCCCCCCCTCTATTCCAGTTGAATTCTCCTGCTCATTGACCTAGATGAGAATCCATGGAATCCTTCGACATCATCGTGGTGGGGGGCGGCCATGCGGGCGTGGAGGCGGCCCTTGCCGCGTACCGGCTCGGCATGGACACGGCGCTGTTCACCCTCAACATGGATACCCTGGGCAGGATGCCCTGCAGCCCCTCCATAGGGGGGCTGGCCAAGAGCCACCTGGTCAAGGAGATTGACGCCTTGGGCGGGATCATGGCCGAGGTGGCCGACGAGACCGCCATCGCCTACCGGCTCCTCAATACCAAGAAGGGGCCAGCCGTCCGCGCCACCAGGACCCAGAACGACCGGAGGCTCTACGAGGCGGCCGTCAGGAGGAGGGTCGAGGAATCGGGCATCCACGTCCGGCAGAGACGCATCGACGGCATCGAGGTCGAAGACGGGTGCGTCACGGGTGTCAGGGACTGCTACGGCGGGGTCCATGGGGCACGGGCGGTCATCATCACGGCAGGTACCTTCCTCGCGGGCCTCATCCACATCGGGCAGGCGAGGCTGAGGGCCGGCAGGGCGGGGGAGGAGGCATCCTACGAGCTGGCTGAATGCCTCAGGTCACTGGGCTTCACCATGGGAAGGCTCAAGACGGGCACGCCACCGCGCCTCCACCGGGACACCATCGACCTGTCAGCCCTCGAAAGGCAGGATCCCCAGGAGGGGTGCATGACCTTCGGGTTCGCCTCCCAGGGAAGCCGGCTTCCTCAGGTGCCCTGCTATCTCACGCGAACCTCACCGAAGACCCACGATATCGTCAGGGGCAACATCGGCCTGAGCCCCCTCTACTCGGGTGCCATCACCGGGACCCCGGCCCGCTACTGCCCGTCCCTGGAGGACAAGGTGATGCGGTTCGGCGATCGCGGCGGCCATCCGGTCATCATCGAACCCGAGGGTATCGACACCAGGGAGGTCTATGCATCGGGCCTGGGCAACAGCCTGCCCGTGGAGCTCCAGTGGGAGCTCGTGCGATCGGTCCCCGGGCTCGAACGTGCCGAGATCATAAGGCCGGCATATGCCATCGAGTACGAGTTCGTGCACCCCACCCAGCTCCTGCGTACCCTGGAGGCGAAGCGGGTGCAGGGGCTCTACCTGGCCGGCCAGGTCAACGGTACCTCGGGATACGAGGAGGCGGCGGGGCAGGGCATCGTGGCAGGCGTCAACGCGGCGCTGAAGATCAGGGGTGGGGCGCCGTTCATCCTAAACCGTTCCCAGGCCTACATCGCGGTCATGATCGACGACCTGGTGACCAGGGGTACCTCTGAACCCTACCGGATGTTCACCTCCCGGGCCGAGTACCGGCTCATGCTTCGCGAGACCAATGCCCTGTTCCGGCTGAGCGGCGATGCCCTCAGGCTCGGGCTCATCGGTAAGGAGCGCCACGAGCGGGTACAGGCCGTGGCAGACGAGGTCGCATCGCTCCTCAGGTACCTGGAATCCACCACGGTCGTCCTGCCCGGTGATCTCCCCGAGCTCTTTGCCACCCGCGGGAACGAGCAGGAGCGGACCACCCTGGAGCGCCTCCTCAAGCGCCCCGAGGCCACACTCGCCATGTTCAGGAGCCATGGACTGATTCCTCCAGCACGTCCGCTGGTCGAGGCCGAGGCCGAGGTGCAGATCAAGTACGAAGGGTACATCGACCGCCAGCTCAGGGAGATCGGGAGGCTCAAGGAGCTCGAGCGGATGGATATACCTGCTGCCATGGACTACTCGACCGTTCATGGGCTGTCCACCGAGCTCAGGTGCAGGCTCGACGGCATAAGGCCCGCAACCCTGGGGCAGGCATCTCTCGTCGAGGGCATGACCCCTGCAGCCCTGCAGGCCATTGGGCTGGCCGTCCGGATGGTACAGGCAGGGATCACTCTCTCAGGAGCTCCCGTGCGATGACCAGGCGCTGGATCTCCGAAGTCCCCTCGTAGATCGTGGTGGCCCGGGCATCGCGGTAGAGGCGCTCCACCTTGAAGTCCTTGGTGTACCCGTAGCCGCCGTGGATCTGGAGGGCGAGGTAGGCGGTCCGGTTGGCAGCCTCTGACGAGAAGAGCTTGGCCATGGATGCCTCCTTGGTGAAGGGGACTCCCTGGTCCTTCTTCAGCGCGGCCGACATGGAGAGAAGATGCGCGGCCTCGATGCCGGTGGCCATGTCCGCGATCATCCACTGGATGGCCTGGAAGGAGCTGATGGAACGGCCGAACTGCCTGCGTTGCCTCGCATACCGGACGGCCTCGTCCAGGCATGCCCTGGAGATGCCGATGGCCTGGGATGCGATGCCGATGCGGCCGCTGTCCAGGGCGCTCATGGCGACCTTGAACCCGAGCCCCGGCCTGCCGATGAGGTTCTCCTTCGCGACGCGGCAGTCCTCGAAGATGAGCTCGACCGTGTTGGAGGCGCGCAGTCCCATCTTGTCTTCCCGCGATCCCACGGAGAACCCCGGGGTACCCCGTTCGATGATAAAGGCCGAGAGGCCCTTGTTGCCCTTTTCCGGGCCGGTCCGTGCGATGAGGTTGATCACGTCAGCGTATGCGCCATGGGTGATGAACACCTTGGTCCCGTTGATCAGGTAGTGGTCTTTCCTGTCCTGGGCGCTGATCTGGAGACTGCCCGGATCGGACCCGGCACCGGGCTCGGTGAGCGCGAAGCAACCAAGGAGGTCTCCCTGTGCCAGCCTGATGAGGTAGCGGACCTTCTGCGCCTCGTCCCCGAACTTGAGCAGGGGTTCGGTTGAGAGGTTCGCCACCGACATGGTCACGGCCGTGGATGCGCAGGAATAGGCGATCTCCTGGAGGGCCAGGCAGTAGCTCACCGCCCCGGCTGCAGCGCCCCCGTACTCCGCCGGGACCATCATGCCCAGCAGGCCGAGTTCGCCCATCTTTCTCACCACATCGGCGGGGAAGATCTCCTCCCGGTCCCTCCTGGCAGCCAGCGGCTCGAGCTCCCTGCGGGCGAAGTCCCGCGCCATGAGCCTGACCATTTCCTGTTCCGCGGTTATGGTAAAGGGCATGGCGTCACCTCAGGGTACGTAGATGACCACCAGGAGCTCCGCCTTTTCCCTGGTGGGGTTGCTGAGCTTGTGGTGGAGGGCGGAGTTGAAGTGGATGCAGCCGCCTTTCTTGAGGGTCGTCACGTTCTGGCCTACCTGAATGGTCAGGCCTCCGTCGAGGACATAGACGAACTCCTCCCCCTCGTGGTGGTACTCGACGCCTTTGTGTTCTGTCTGGGGGTCGATGGTGACACGGTATGCCCTCAGGTGCTTCTCCTCGCCGGGATGGGTGAGCGGTGCGTAGGCATAGGATGCGACGCGCTTCTTGTGGCTTTTCGTCCGCCTCTTCGACGCCTCTTTCTCCTGCGGCGCCTGGAGCTGTTCGATGTCCACCTTGAAGGATCGGCCGATCTGGAGCACCAGGGCTACAGGAGGTGCTATCTTTCCCTCTTCCACCTGTTCGATGAGATCTGCAGGGTATCCCGTTTCCCGGGCGAGGTCATCGATGCCGAGGCCCTTTTCCTCCCGCATGGTACGGATCCTCGCGCCGAAGGAGTCTTCCTTTCTTCGGGCCATGCGTTCCTCCTCTCGTGTGAACGGTTATGGTCTGTTCGGGTGTGGCCAGGAGGTGAAGATAGCACAAGGACATACCGTGTGAACAGACGTTATCTCGCGGGAACGTGTGGACTGTCCTGTGAAGGGTCAGTTTCTCCCGTATATGTGCGGCCTGTTGAACCTGAAGAAACCGTCCTTCTCCTCGAGCTCGATGGTCCCGGCCTCGTCGTCGAAGTACTGCTGCCTGAGCTCTTTGAGCTTTTCTTCCAGCTCTGGTCCCTGGTATTCCTGCACGGCGGCGTCGCGGTCCTTCATGTACTGCAGGCCGGTCTCCCAGCGCAGTTCCCTGTCGGCGTCGCGCTTGGCCATGGATTCGACCTGATCCTCGGTTAGCCCCATTTTCCGACGGATCCTGTTTATTTCCTGTCTGCGCTCATCAGGGCTCATCTGCTTGAGCTCGTCCTGGACCGCGTCGATGCTGAAGAAGACCTTTGAAAGCAGTTCCTTGTGCTCCAGTACGTAGCCCTCAGGGGTGTTCTCATACGTTTCATGGATGACGTCCCTATACAGGTCCAGCTTGTCATCCATGGTCGTACCGTCGGCATCGTTCAGCGTGGCCAGGGTGTCCTGAACCTTCGCCCTCCTCGCCTCGGTCGCCAGCATTTCACCTGACCAGATCTCCCTGGCATCCTCGCCGAAGAGCTCCATTCTTTTCTTCCAGAGAGCGTCCAGCCTCTCCTCCGGTCCCATGCGCAGGAGCATGTCCCTGTTGTCTTCGAGCCAGCGATCATACTGGTCCAGTTTGGCCAGGGTCTGCATGATCTCGTCCGCATGGTCGGGAAACGCCCGCCTGAGCAGGTCAAGAAAAGGGGACGATCCCTTGCCAGGCTGTGCTGCCATGAAATAGTCTCGCAGCCCGATCAGCGCCGCCTGGGTGCCCTTGTCCGAGATTGTCCCGCCGTAGTATTTCTTGAGTTCCTTGATGTACTGGTCGCTGAACGGATCACTCACAGCCAGGGGTGTCTTCATGATCTCACGCGGGGACTCATGGAAGACCGGGCCGGTTCCGTTGCGTTGTGAAAGAAAAAGAGAGATCAATAAAAAGACAGCAGCTATGATGATTACTGCTCCGGTCAGCTTGAGTTTCTTGCTCATGGGTGCCTTCATCTCCAGCAATGCAATGTATATGGATGAAAGGGATCACGGGGACCCGTAGGAAAGTCCCCGTGATTGCTGCGTGTGCTAGAGCTTCGGCTGGAGCTTGGCCCAGATCAGGGTTGCGAGCTTGTAGGAACCCGAGTTGCTGGGATGGACACCGTCATAGATGATGTCGGAGCTCGTGATGTTCGGCCGGGGATCGATGAACACGCGGTAATTGGGGGCCGCCGTGGCATTCTGCACCGCCAGGGCGAGCTTGGCATCCCCGTAGGAGACTGCCGGGTTCAGCCTTGTGGTGCCGAACAGGCCGTTCTTCAGGTTGTAGTACCCCAGGAAGATGATGTTGTCCACACCGTCCCTGCCCATCTGGTTCAGGAGGTTCACCACGTCGACGTAGCAGTCGTCGATGAGGGCCTTGCACGAGGACGAAAGTCCCGACTCCCACCAGTCGACCTTGCAGTTGTAGGGGTCGAACAGGGTGGCCGGGATCAGGATGTCATTGCCGGCGGCATCCATGAAGATGGTGCTGATGTTCGGGTCGTCCGCCTTCGCGTCGTCGTACTGGTCTGCGATGTGGCTGACCATGGACCCCGACAGGGCGTACCTGCGGAAGGTCTCTCCGGCCCAGCTGTGGAGGTTGTCCTGGATCTTGCCTGACAGGGCGAAGATGGAATCCCCGAGATTGACCACGTCGTTGCGGGTCGCATTCGTAATGATGGGTACGCTTATCAGTGAACACCCGGTCACCACCATCAATGCAATGAAAACCACCAAGCCCTTAACCAACATCCCTGATTTCAAGTTCTTCATCTGTTTCCCCCTTGCTCAAATCGAATTTTTTGATACACGAATACCGCAATCCATTGCCTTGCACGGAAACAACAGGGATGATCCCTCCTCCTCACAATGCAAAGAAGCCATCATCATATGTAATTACTTATGTACATTATTGCCCGATGTCAATACATGGAAGTCAAGCCGATCTCCGTGATACGTATCTTGAGACCCGCGGGGGTCAGGGTTCAGAAAAGCGCCACGTACGAGGAGGACCTGCCATGGCACTGAAGGACCGCGAGATGGAAAAGGGGTATCCGCGCATCCAGGCTGCAGCCAAGCTGAGACGGCTGGCCGATGCCCTGGAAAGGGGCGAGCCGTTCCGCATACAGGTGGGTGCTGAGCGCATCACCATCCCGCCTTACGCGGTTTTCAGCATCGAACACGACCGGAGCGGAGATTCGGAGGAAGTGGAGTTTGAGTTCTCCTGGAAGCGCCGGTAGCGATCGGGCCCCGGATCACTCGAGCTCCTTGAACCGTTCCACCGCCATGGCCCCGTACCGGCCGCCCGGATCCATCTGGATAACCTGGACGAGCTGCTCCTTGGCGAGCTCCCGGGCACCCATCTGGAGATAGAGGCCGGCGAGGTCCCAGCGGGCCTCGGCATAGCCCGGGAATTCCAGGATGGCATGCTTGAGGGCGCCCACCGCATCGTCCGGCCTGCCCTGGGCGACATAGATCTTGGAGAGCAGGTGCCATGCCGGCGCGTAGTGGGCGTTGCGTTCGAGGGCCTTCTGGGCATACTCGAAGGCCAGCGGCAGGTGCTTCTTCTGGAGGTAGACCGTGGCGAGGTTGTACAGGACGAACTCGGGTGTCTCGTAGAGCTCGTCCTCCAGGGCCTTCTTGAAGTAGGGGACTGATTCGTCGTACTTTCCCTGGGCTACGAAGAGGGTGCCCTTGAGATTGTAGGCCTCGCTCTTGAGCCCCGGGTGCTCGACGTCGAGCCTGTCGGCATACTCAATCGCCTTGTCCACGTTTTCAAGGGCCTTGTCGAATTTTTCCGATTTCCAGTACGCCATGGCATAGGCGTAGTAGACCTCGGGGTCTGTCGGGTTGGCGGCGGCAGCCTTGCGCAGTTCGATGAGGGCGCCCTGGATGTCGTTCTCCTGGATCTTTCCCATGGCCAGCGCCACCATTGGTCCCGACAGAGCGCGCTGCTCCTTGAACTGGCCGGCACACCCGAGCGCCAGCGCGGTGATAACGATGCAGAGGGTCAGTTTTTTCATCATGAATCCGTCTCCTTATGGAGGGATATGCGAATCCCGTCGACAGGCACTATGGTGCCTCACCTCACGGTCTTGCCTATGACGTACCAGCCGTCCTCCGAATCGGACTCGGTTTCCACGAGCAGGTGGACCACGGACAGGGATGGATATGCCCTTTTCAGATCGTCCAGATCGACGGGTTCGAACTTCTTCTTGTTGTTCAGATATGCATCCGGTGTCAGTGCGTTGGACTCGTAGCTGTCCTTCGTCCTGCGGGAGATCTTGTCGAGCGAGTATTTCTGCGAACAGGAGGTCTGCTGTATGAGCAGAGTCCTGCCGTGCCTAGCCGCAACCTCGGCCGCGCGTCGCCTCAGTGACTGGGTGATGAACGTGGCGTCCAGGATCATGCCCGCGCCCCGGGACGCAAGACCGTCGGCCCGGGAGAACATGGTGTCGTAGACGAGCTTGCGCTTGTCCATGTCAGAGGCCACCTTCTCGTCGAAGATGTCCTCGTCCTTGAGGACCTCCCTGCGGATGATGTCGGTCCGCAGCATGGTGTAGCCCTTGATCCGAGCGATGACCTCGGTGGTCTCGGTCTTGTTCGTGGCAGGCAACCCGCAGGCAATGATCACCATGCCATCGTCAATGTTTTTCTCGACGTATGCTTTGAAAGGCTCTCTCACGCTCTCCACCTAGCCGGTACAATCGCCTACGGCGATCCGTATGTCCCGGTGAGTCCGTCGCGGGCACTCACCCCGCATCCTTATATGCCAAACTGATCCGCAACACAATCAGGTACATCCACGCTGCCCATGAGGACAGGCTGCTGGTGGCAGTCGGATCCTCCCGTGGCCAGCATATGGTGATCGTCGGCAAAATCCCTGTAGAAGGAGGATGCCTTCGCGTCATGCCGGGTGTGCCAGCACTCGATGCCGTCGATGAGGGGTCGCATGATCTCGCTGATCATGCGGGCCTGCTCGGCGAGATCCGGCACGAGGACCGCCAGGGACGTCCCCTTGGGATCGTTGGGGTGGGCGATCACGATCCTCCCCCCGGCACCGCGCACCAGCGAGGAGGCCTCTTCCAGTGTCAGGGGCAGCTTGGGGACGTCGCATTTCACAAGGTACCGGTCGAAGGCCTCCTGCTTGCTGGCGACGATGCCCCTGCTGATGAGGTAGCTCGCTATGTGAGGCCTGCCGAAGGAACCGTCCACGCTCGCCTCGATGGCCTCCATGTCCCGCTCGGTGAACAGCTGACTGCCTTCCCTGCGGAATTCCTCGTTGAGGTTGTCCAGGATCATCTGGGCGCGGCGCTTCCGGTAGCCCCTCAGCTCGTCGAGCTTCTTGTTCAATGGTCTGTTCTCGACGTCGAAGCCGTACCCCAGGAAGTCCAGGGAGGCGGTTTTGCCCCTGGTCCAGCGGTCATGGACGAGCGTCACATTGAGCTCCACCCCGGTGAGGTACCTGATCCCGTGACGCCGGGCCCGCTGGTGGGCCTCCTTCTGTGCCTGCAGGGAGTCGTGGTCCGTGATGGAAATGAGGCCGATGCCACGCCGGGCCGCCTCGGGGAAGATCTGCTCCAGCGGCCACCGGCCGTCGGAGCCGTTCCTCGAGTGGACATGGAGGTCAATCTTCACGGCTCACGTACCTTCTGGCAAGGTCGTAGTACCTCCCCGCCGCCCTGAGGGCCTTCGCCTTCGTGGCCTCGTCGAGCCCGGCATCGTCGAGCATGAAGGAGGTGACCTTGGCGCGCACGTAGGCACGGTAGGTTTTGTAGAATCTCAGGACATCCATGAGCCCGACGTCGCCGGACTCAGCCACGTATGACTGCACGAACGCGTCTGCGAGGGCCTGGTGAGCGTTGTAGTCGAGGTCCATGGCCAGGAACGCCACGTCCGAGGCCACGTCGCCGTACCGGAACCGTTCGTTGAACTCGATGCAGTCGAAGACCGAAATGTTCTCGCCGTCCACGCAGATGTGCTGGAGGTGCAGGTCACCGTGGCACTCCTTGATCCGGCCGCCCGCAACCCTGTCCGTGAAGACGTCCGCCCTGCTCCGGAGAAAGGCCATGCTCCAAGTCCGGATGGCATTATAGGCGTCACCCGACAGCGGACCGCCGATGTACTTCGCCGTCTGCTCGAAGTTCTCCGTGATGTTGTGCGAAATGACGTCGAGGCCGCCGAAGGGCCGTGCAACATCGTCGCTTGCGATGGTGTCATAGACGCGGGCCAGGTGGATGCCCACCCGGCGGAGCACATCGTCGCCGGCGGCACCCCTCTCCAGCAGGCGGTAGAGCATGTGGTCCTCACTGATGCGCCGCATCCTCAGGGCGTATTCCACCACGTTCGAATCGTCGCCGAGCCGGTAGGTGCCGCGCCTCTCCGAGATCGGTACCACGGCAAGGTACACATCCGGGGAGAAGCGCCTGTTCAGCCGCAGCTCCTCTTCGGTGTAGAATCTGCGTTTTTCCAGGGTGCTGAAGTCGAGAAAGCCGAAGTTTACGGGCTTCTTGAGCTTGTACACATGTTCGTCCCCGATGAACACCCAGGAGATGTGCGTCTGAACAAGGGCGACGCTGCTTGGTTGTTCCGGATACGAAGCGGGGTCCTGAAGAAAATCTACGAGCGGCGTGTCCGCCATTACACCATACCTCCTGCGAGCTGCCCGCAGGCAGCCAGGATATCCCTGCCCTTTTCCTTGCGGAGCATCACCGTGTAGGGGCTGTCCCTGAGGCGGGCCTCGAAGGCCGCCACGTCGGCCGGGTCAGGGGCTTCGAGGGTGCACCCGGGCCAGGGGTTGAACGGGATGAGGTTCACCTTGGCCCTCAGGCCGTGGAGCGCCCTGATGAGCCTGCGTGCATGGGCAGGGGAGTCGTTGACGCCTTTGATGAGCACGTACTCCACCGTGATGCGCCTGCGGTTGGGCAGCTCGTACTCCCTCAGTGCGGCGAGGAGGTCCGCCAGCGGGTACTTCCTGTTGACGGGCATGATGGCCGAGCGCGTCTCATCGTCCGGGGCGTTGAGCGATACCGCCAAACCGATCTCGGTATCACGGGCCAGGTCCTTCAGTGCAGGAACGATGCCGCAGGTCGAGATGGTGACCCTGCGCTTGGATATCTGGGGACCGTCC
The DNA here is from genome assembly GCA_017992605.1 of Deltaproteobacteria bacterium. Lineage (GTDB taxonomy): Bacteria > Desulfobacterota > Desulfomonilia > UBA1062 > UBA1062 > MWEI01. The sequence continues at coordinate 64,826 of JAGOOG010000003.1, read as the reverse complement.
GGATCGGTGATGACGTTCGCCGCCCTGATCACGCTGTCGTAGTTGAGCAGCGGCTCGCCCATGCCCATGAACACGACGTTCCTGATCTGCCTGTGCGGGAATTCGTGGATGGGGTAGACGACCTGGGCGACGATCTCGCCCGGGGAGAGGTTCCGGGTGAATCCCATGGTGGCGGTGAGGCAGAACCGGCAGCCCATGGCACAGCCGACCTGGGAGGAGATGCAAACGCTCCAGTGATCCTTTTCAGGGATCAGCACGCTCTCGATGATGCAGCCGTCCTTCAGCCTGTATGCAAGCTTCTCCGTGCCGTCAGATGAAACCTGCCTGCCCACGACAGGAGGGTAGGCGATCTCGAATGAACGGGCCATCTCCCCGCGCAGCTCCCTGGGGAGGTTGGTCATCTTCGAGATCTCGCGCACACCCTTCGAGAACACCCAGCTGAAGACCTGGTCGCCACGGTAGGTTTTTTCCCTGAAGAGCCGCTCGAGGTCATGCCTGTCGCAGTCCAGCAGGTTGAGCTTTGCGGGAAGGGTCTGACACGCGTCGTTTCCCGTGCGGTCTCGAAAGCTGTCTGTGCGTAGGCTCATGCCTGGGACCTTTTCTCCCCCTGCCCATCGGCCATGTACCAAGAAAACATGTGGCGCGCCCGACAGGGATCGAACCTGTGACCTTAGGCTCCGGAGGCCTACGCTCTATCCTACTGAGCTACGGGCGCACATCCTTCAGTTTTTCTTCATCAAGTGCTCGACTGCCTTTTCAAGACCGTGAAGCGTTATCTCGAACATGGGGAATACCTCCTGGACCGCCTCGATGGTCTGGGTGTGCGACCAGGTATATTCATACTTGGGGTTGAGCCATACACTATGTTTGAACGTCTTGGCAAGGAATTCAAGCTTTTTTATGCTCGGGTCGGACCGGGAGTTGTAGTAGATGCTGCCGTTCCGGCTGAACAGCTCGTAGGGCGCCATGGACGCGTCGCCCACGATGATCAGCCGGGTAGCCGGGTCGAACCGGGCGAACTCCTCGACGGTGACGGGCTTGTCGTAGCGCTGGGGGTCTTTCCATACCCGGTTGTAGATCGTGTTGTGGAAGTAGAATATCTGCAGGTCCTTGAACTGGTTCTTGGCGTGGTTGAACAGCACCTGGACCACGTTGACGTAAGGGTCCATGGAGAAGCCGCCGTTGTCGATCATGAGGATGATCTTGAGCTTGTCCTTGAGCGACCGGTCGAAGACGATCTCGATCTCGCCGGCATTCTTCATGGTCTCGTAGATGGTCTTGTCGATGTTCAGGTGATCCTTCGGCCCGGTGGGCACCATGTGGCGAAGCCTCTTCATGGCGTCCGAGATCTGGGAGGGGCCGAGCCGGATGTCCTCGGTATAGTCCTTGTACCTCCGCTCCAGGGCCACCTTGACCGCTGACTTCATACGCGAGGCGCCGCCCACGCGCATGCCGCCAGGGTGGTAGCCCGAGTGGCCCACCGGAGACGTGCCGCCGGTGCCGATCCACCGGTTGCCTCCGTCGTGACGCTCGGTCTGTTCCGCGAGGCGCTGCCTGAAGTATTCCTCCAGCTGCTCCGGTGTGAGCCTGTTCAGGGTCTCTTCGTCGATGCCGAGGAAATCCGCCATGACCCTGGGGTCCTTGAGCCACTCTTCGAGCAGGGCCTTGATGGCCATGTCGATCTCGGCATAGGCCTCCGGGCTCAGCTCCGCACCCTGGAAGAAGTGGGCGAAAACCTTGTCATAGGTGTCGAAGTGACGCTCCGACTTGATGAGCACGGCCCTGCTCACCGAGTACAGGTCGTCAAGCGAGCCGATGCAGCCCTTGTGCAGGGCCTCCTGGAGCCTCAGGAAACTCGAGGGCGATATGGGGACACCGCGGTCCCTGAGCAGGTAGAAGAATTCGGCAAACATCTTTTCTGACCCACCTTGCTCAGTACGTCCCCGTCACCTGGCGCTGCACAATCTTGTAATCCTCGCTCTTCTTGAACAGGACACCCAGGTAGGGGATGTCGTTCTTTGCCAGGTGCCTGGGATCGAAATTCCTGTCCATGAGCAGGAGCCTGACCCAGTTGATGAGTTCCCTCGTGGCGGGCTTCTTCTCGATGCCCCGGACGCCCCGGAGCCGGTAGAATGTCTCGATGCATGCCTCCGAAAGCTTCCTGTCCAGGTCCGGGAAGTGGGCATGCACGATCTTGTCCATCATGTCGGCATCCGGAAAGGCGATGTGGTGGAACACGCACCTGCCGAGGAAGGGATCCGAGAGGTCCTTCTTGGCATTGCTCGTAATGATGATGATGGGGCGGTTCTTCGCCCGGACCGTCTTGTCGATCTCTATGATGTCGAAGGACATCTGGTCGAGCACATCAAGCAGGTCATCCTGGAAGTCCGTATCCGCCTTGTCGATCTCGTCGATGAGCAGGACCGTCTTCTGGTCAGACACGAATGCCTGGCCGATCTTGCCCATCTTGATGTAGTCCTCGATGGTGCTCACGTTGCGCTTCGAGTCGCCGAAGCGGCTGTCGTTGAGTCTGGTCAGCGTGTCGTACTGGTACAGGGCCTCCACGGCCTTCATGCTGGACTTCACGTTCAGAATGATGAGCGGCATGGCGAGGTTCTCGGCGATGGCGTGAGCCAGCAGGGTCTTGCCCGTGCCGGGCTCGCCCTTGATGAGCAGGGGCATCTCGAGCCTGATGCTGGCATTGACGATCTTGGACAGCTCCGGGTCGAGGACGTAATTGTTGCTACCGGTGAATTCGTGGGTCTGCATGTGATTTCTCCTGAAGTAGACTATAGCCTTCTTCCCATAGCACACTCTGCAGGGGGTGGAAATAGGGAGGAGGGGGGTGTTCTTCGGTCTTTCCCAGACCTGCTCAATTCGATCTACTTCCCTTCGTTTCGGGGGAAGTTGATCGAATTGAGCAGGCTGAAAACAGCAGTGCACAGCAATTTGTACAATTACTGATATGGTTGCGTACAATGGAGAGGAGGAGATAGTGCTGTTTTGTACTGCCCCCACATCCACGTTGTGGCCTGCCGGTTTTGATCAAGTTCGTGTGATTGATAATAATCCATCGGTCGAACTTGATCAAAACCGGCAGGTTAGGACTCCCCTAACCAGTGTGTTTTGCTGAACAAGTCAGAATGTCTTCCCCGCATTGACTGTTCGCTGCGTTTCCGTTACAAAGAAGGTCCTGAATTCACTGTACAGGAGACATCGTCATTGGGCGATAACGACGAGAACAAGCCTGCCGACACCCTGTTGAAGCGACTGTGGCTCTACCTCACGCGGACCGGAGACGAGGAGGGTGCCGACGACACCAAGCGGCAGATCGAGAAGATCCTCGACGAGGTTGAGGAACAGGGCATCATCGACGAGGATCAGGGAGACATGATCCACAACATCCTGTTCCTCAAGGACACCGCTGTAGGCGAGATCATGATCCCCAAGGGTGATATCGTGGCCCTGCCCGTTACCACCACGGTCGATGAGCTTGCGCGGGTCTTTACGGACGAAGGATACTCCCGCATCCCGGTCTACGAGGACAACCTGGACAACGTCGTCGGCGTGCTCTATGCCAAGGACTTGCTCAAATACTGGAATGCCCGCGACGAGCTCACGGACATCAGGCAGCTCCTGCACCCGGTGTTCTTCGTCCCCGAGGGGAAGAAGCTCATGGACCTCCTGAAGGAGTTCAGGGAGCGGCGCACCAAGATCGCCATCATCATCGACGAGTACGGCGCCGTGGACGGGATGGCCACCATAGCCGACCTCATGGAGGAGATCGTGGGCGACATGATCGGCGAGGAGGGGGACGAGTTCGAGGAGTACGTGGAGCACACCGGCGACGGTGTCTACACGGTGGACCCCAAGATGCCCATCGACGAATTCGCCGAGACCTTCGAAGTAGAGATCCCCGAAGGCGACTACGACACCGTGGCCGGGTTCATCACCTCGCGTATGGAGCGGATCCCCAAGGCCGGGGAGCGCTTCGACTACGGCAGTCTCGTCTTCGAGATCGCCGGGGCGGACAAGCGCAGGATAAGCAGGCTCGTGGTTCATGCGCCGGCCCTGAAAGAAAAAGCGTGAGGCGGATTTTTTTCCCGATCATATCCGGCGTTCTCTATTTTCTGGCATTCCCCTCCTTCGATGTATGGCCCCTGGCGTGGGTCTTTGCCGTGCCTCTCCTGCTGGGGGTGGAGCGGACGACAACCCGCCAGGCTGTCCTCTCGGGCCTGATCGCGGGTTTCGTTGCGTGGGCCGGCGTGGTCTACTGGATCGCCCTGGTCATGAACACCTACGGCGGCATGGGCCTGTTTACCGCGATCCTGCTGTTGACGGTCCTTTTGACCTATCTCTCGATCTATTTCGGGGCCTTTTCATGGGCGGCTTCCCGATTCGGCTCATCGAGGTATGCCGTTTTCATCCTGGCCGGCATATGGACCGGCCTGGAGCTGTTCAGGTCATACGCGGTCTTCTCGGGTTTTCCCTGGGCCCTGCTCGGTCACTCCCAGCTTCCCTTCACAGTCCTTGCCCAGACGGCCGAGCTGGGAGGGGTCTTTCTCATCAGCGCCATAGTCATGTGCGGGAACGTTGCCGCCTATCAGGCGCTCAGGAGGAGGTATGCGCCGCTTGCCTCCACGGTGATACTGGTGGCTGCCTGTGCCGTCTTCGGCGCCTGGCGAACGCAGGCCGGCACCTTTGACGGGGTTCCCGTGAATGCCGCCGCGGTCCAGGCCAATGTACCCCAGGACCAGAAATGGAGGCCCGAGACGGTCAACGCGGTGCTTGACACCTACCTCTCCCTGTCCAGGGAGGCCCTGGATCAGGGTGCCGAGCTGGTGGTGTGGCCAGAGACGGCCTGTACCTTCTACCTCTTCAGGCACTGGCCCCCGACCATGCGCGTCCTGGAGCTGAGCCGGGGGAACCGCGTGGACTTTCTGGTCGGCAGTCCGGCCTATGAGGATGAACTCTTCTACAACCGCGCCTACCTGCTGCGGGATGCGAAGATTCTGGGATACTACGACAAGGTTCACCTCGTCCCCTTCGGTGAATACCTTCCTCTCGCCTCTCTGCTGAGGAATCACTTCAAAGGGCTCACTGCCGAGGTGGGCGATTTCAGCGCCGGGACAGACCTCGAGCCGATTGAAGACATCGGCGTGCTCATCTGTTTCGAGAGCATCTTCCCCGCGCTCTCCCGGGAGCTCTGCGGCAAGGGGGCCAGGCTCATCGTGAACATGTCCAACGATGCGTGGTTCAAGACATGGTCGACACCCGAGCAGCACCTCCAACAGGCCTGCTTCAGGTCCATCGAAACGAGGCGGTGGCTCGTGCGGGCCGTGAATCACGGGATATCGGCCGTGGTGGACCCCTACGGGAGGGTCGTGCAGCGGATCGGGCTGCTCGAGGAAGGCATGGTCGTCCAGCGGATAGCCAGGATCGATGAGGTCAGCTTCTATGTCCGGTTCGGCCCCCTGATCCCGGTCCTGTGGGCCGTGCTGTCCATTATTGCAGCATTGACATTGCGCAGACTCGGTGATAAAGCCACAGGCGCATGATAGCAGACCTCCAGCAGCAGATAACATCCATTGGCGAGCGGCTTGGCGCCATGAGGGGGTATCTTTGAGATCCCCGCGCGCGAAAAGAGGCTCTCCGAGATAGATGCGCTCCTGGGCACGCCCGATGTCTGGAAGGACAAGGGCAGAACCAGGGACCTCCAGTCGGAAAAATCCAGGATATCGGCAATCCTCTCCCAGTGGAAGATCGTCTCGACCCTCTGGGACGACCTCCAGGTATTTCTCGATCTGGCCAGGGAGGACGAGCAGTCGGTGGCCTCCGACATCGAATCGACGGTCGACGGTCTCGAGAGCCACATCCACGACATCGAGAAGGCCCACGTGCTCTCGGGAAGAGACGACGCCAAGGGAGCCTTCGTCGAGATCCATGCGGGTGCCGGGGGGCTCGAGGCTCAGGACTGGGCGGAAATGCTCCTGCGCATGTACCTGAGGTGGGCCGAGATGAACGGGTACTCCTCCCGCATCATCGATATCTCGTCCGACGAGGAGGCCGGCATCAAGCACGCCACGGTGGAGGTCTCGGGGCAGTGGGCCTTCGGTTACCTCAAGGGGGAGACCGGGGTGCACCGGCTGGTCCGCATCTCCCCCTATGACGCCAACAAGCGCAGGCACACCTCCTTTGCATCAGTGCTCACCACGCCCGAGGTGGACCAGAACATCGACATCGCCATCGACGAGAAGGACCTCAGGATCGATACCTACCGGGCCTCGGGCCACGGCGGCCAGCACGTGAACAAGACCGACTCCGCGGTGCGCATAACGCACATCCCGACCGGGATCGTGGTCCAGTGCCAGAACGAGCGGTCCCAGCACAAGAACAAGGCATTTGCCATGAAGCTCCTGGCCTCCAAGCTCTACGAGCTGGAGGAGGTAAAGCAGAAGGAGCGCCTGAACGAGTTCAGCAAGGGCAAGAAGGAGATCACCTGGGGCTCCCAGATCCGCTCCTATGTCCTGCAGCCCTACCAGCTCGTCAAGGACCACCGGACCAACCTGGAAGTGGGCAACGTGAACGCCGTGCTCGACGGCGACATCACCCCCTTCATCGATGCCTACCTCATGCTTGCCGCCTCAGGGCGGGAGGGCGCCGATGCCGGACCCCATTAACCATCGCGGCGGATAATGCCGAGAAGACTCCGCGGATACGAAAAGAGAGCAGGAGACCATGCCGACCGAGACCATTCGCCTGGGTGAGAAAGAGATCATCATGGTGGGCACCGCCCATGTTTCGAAGACCTCCGTGGAGGAGGTCCGTTCGACCATCCGGGAGGTCAGGCCCGATGCCGTGGCCGTGGAGCTCTGCCAGGCCCGCTACGATGTCATGAAGAACCCGGGGATGTGGCAGAACATGGATATCTTCAAGGTCATCAAGGAGAAGAAGGCTGCCTTCCTCATGGCCAATCTCGTCATGTCCTCCTTCCAGCGTCGCATCGGCGAGAAGCTCGGCGTGAGACCCGGCGACGAGATGAGGGCGGCCATCGAAGAGGCGGAGGCGAACGGCATCGAGGTGGTCCTCGTGGACAGGAACGTCCAGGTGACCCTGGCCCGCACGTGGCGTTCGCTCACCTTCTGGGAGAAGATGAAGCTGCTCTACGCATCGCTGGTGGCCATCTTCGAGGCCGAGGACCTCCGCGAGGACGATATCGAGAAGCTCAAGGAAAAAGACATGCTCACCACTGCGGTGGAGGAGATGGCCAGGCACGCCCCCACCATCAAGGAGGTGCTCATCGACGAACGGGACGCCTACATGGCACGGAAGATCTCCGACATCCCCTCGTCGAGGGTCGTGGCGGTGGTCGGCGCCGGCCACATGAAGGGGATCTCCGGACAGATCGATCGTCCGGTCAAGGATCTGAACGCCCTCGAAGAGGTACCCGCCGTTTCCGGCACCTTCTGGGGCTGGGTTGTGCCGCTGTTCATCATGGCACTGGTGATCTCGGGGTTTTTCTTCGGCGGACCCAAGGACGGCTGTGACATGCTCAAGTCGTGGGCCGTCATCACCATGGCCTGCACCGCCATTGCCACGGTCATCGCCCTCGCCCACCCGGTGACCATAGTCGTGGCGACCCTCGTGGCGCCCCTGACGACCCTGCACCCGGCCCTGGCCTCGGGGTGGTTTGCCGGGCTGAGCGAGGCCTACATGAAGAAGCCCAAGGTCGCCGACTTCGAGCGTATCCACGACGACATCATGACCCTGAGGGGGTGGTGGAGGAATCCCATCACGCGCATCCTGCTGGTCTTCTTCATGTCCAACCTGGGCAGCAGCATCGGGGTGTTCATCGCCGCGCCCGTCCTGGCCAGGATGGCTATTGCGGGATAGAACCTTACCCGAGACCCTTCAGGGCCGGCCCCGAGGAGTCCCATCCGAGCCAGCCTCCGGAATCGAAGAACGCCGGCAGCACAAAGAGTCCTACCCGTTCCACACGGCGGTGCAGGTGGCCGCATATCACCAGGTCCACACCCTTTTCACCGGCGATGTCCCTCCTAATGTCGGTCCTCATGGGCCTTACCACTGCGGATGACTTCACCAGGGCCTTTGCCAGGCGGTCCTTGATGGGGGTCGGCAGCATCCTGTCGATGCGTGCCATGACCGGCCAGCCGTAGCGGTGGAGCAGCCTGAATCCTCTGTCCGCATCGGTCAGGGTGTGTCCGTGGGCCAGCAGGATTCTTTTCCCTCCCGTGACAAGGGTCGTCTCCTCGTTCTCGATGATATCCACTCCCCGGATATGGGCATTCCAGAGAAGGAAGTCCCGGTTGCCGGGCAGGACATGGATCCTCGGGGACATCAGGGCATGGATCACCGCAGGAAAACAACATTCCATCCCCGTATACCAGTAGTCGAAGAGGTCTCCCAGGATATACACGTCGTCCTTGGCTTCCGCGGCACCCTTCAGCCAGGAGACGAAGCGCTCGACCTCATCTCCGGCATGAGGTCTGAGGTGGATGTCGGCAACGAAGCGCAGCACAGACACCATAAAGGCAAAAGTTGCTTGATATTGCAAGAAACATCTTTTATAACTGCCCGTAACCATGGGTTTGAAATTCCGGAGGGGGTCCTTGTACCTGGGGAGCGGGAGGAGGAACCCCAATAAATTCAAATATATACCTGTTATCATCATGGTCATGGTGATAATCGCCTATGCATTCCTCCACGGAGGGATGCACGCGAAGCCCCAGCCTCCACCCCACCCCCATGTCTCCGTTCAGGCCCGGCCAGATCACCAGCCGGTGCAGAAACAAACCGATCCCGCGACAGAAAACAGGGTAGAGCTCAGCGTGAATCCTGGCGACACCTTTGTCGGAATCCTCAAGGAGAACGGGATATCCATACAGCAGGCGCTGGACATCCAGAAGGCGGTGGAAGAAGTCTTCGACCTGTCCCGGCTGGACGTGGGAAACCAGCTCGTGCTCGTCTTCAGTCAGGACAACCAGACCCTCACCGGTCTCGAGTACGAGGTGGCGGCGCTGAGCAGGCTGTCGGTGGTCATCGACGGGGAGAAGATCGAGGCCAGGACCGAGAGGGTCGAGGGCATGGTCAAACCCCGCTACGCCGAGGACCTCAGAGAGATGGAACTCGAGATCAGGAAAGGGGACAGCCTCTTCAACCTCCTCAGGACCTGCGGCATCGAGGTCGACCAGATCCACAACCTTTCCCGGGCGGTCAGGAAGGAATACAACCTGTCGGCCATCACGCCCGGTCACCCGCTCAGGATATGGATCAACGACCGGGTGCCGGGCAGACTTGCGAGACTCACCTACGACATAGATCCCCTGAAGTACCTGGAGGTCACACCCAACGGGAAGTCATTCAAGGCACTCACGCATACCAGGAAGAGGGATGTCTCCTACGAGCGGGCCCAGGGAACCATCAGGAGCTCACTCTACGAGTCGGCGGTGGAGGCGGGGGTGAATCCCGAGATCGTCATGGACCTCACGGACATCTTCGGGTGGGACGTCAACTTCTTCACCGACATCCAGGCCGGGGATAGCTACACGGTGCTCTATGAACGGTATTCCATCGAAGGGGAGCCGAGGGGTGTCGGGCGCGTGGTCGCCGCACGGTTCGTCCTGAGCAGCCGGGAGCGTCTCGCCATCTATTACGATGACGGCAAGGGACACCAGGGATACTATGACGAGCACGGGAAGCCCATCCGCAAGCTCTTCCTCAAGGCACCGCTCAATTACCGCCGCATCTCCTCAGGTTTTTCCCACAGCCGCATACACCCGGTCTTCCATGTGAGGAAACCCCACCTCGGCGTGGACTATGCCGCACCGACAGGGACGCCGGTGGTCGCCTTGGGCCAGGGCAAGGTCACGAGATGCGGGTGGGTCAGGGGTTACGGCAAGACCATAACCATAAAACACCCGAGCGGGTACGTAACCAATTATGGCCACCTTTCCAGGTTTGCCAAGGGAATCAAGGCGGGCAGGCGCGTGGATCAGGGAGACGTGATAGGCTATGTGGGCAGCACGGGCATCACCACCGGGCCTCATCTCGATTTCAGGGTCCAGCACAATGGGAAGTACATCAATCCCTTGAAGCTCAAGCCCGTCAACGGCCCCAAACTCTCGGGAACCGCCCTGGCCGGCTTCAGGCAGGTCAGCCTCAAGCGGCTCACCATGCTGGATGATATCTCCCTTGACAGATCGATAAAGGTGAGCTCATTGCACTAATATCCCACGAGTGTCTTTCGGAGGTGAACCATGGGTGGATACGTAGTGATAACCATAGTCGTCATCACCGTTCTCTTTCTGATTTCGGCGGTCAAGGTACTCAACGAATACGAGCGGGCGGTTGTGTTCAGGCTCGGCAGGGTCCTCGGAGATCCCAAGGGTCCGGGACTCATCATCATCATACCCCTGGTCGACCGCTTCATCCGCATCAGCCTGAGGACCATCGTGCAGGATGTGCCGCCCCAGGATGTCATCACCAAGGACAACGTCACGGTCAAGGTCAATGCGGTGATCTACTTCCGGGTCATCAACCCGCTCAAGGCCATCATCGAGGTGGAGAACTACCTCTACGCCACCAGCCAGCTCAGCCAGACAACGCTCAGGTCTGTCTGCGGCCAGGCCGAACTGGACGAACTCCTGTCCAAGCGTGAAGAGGTGAGCGCCCACATCCAGAGTATCCTCGACCGGCAGACCGATCCCTGGGGCATCAAGGTGTCGGCCGTGGAACTCAAGCACATCGACCTGCCCGAGGAGATGCAGCGGGCCATGGCGAAGCAGGCCGAGGCCGAACGCGAACGCCGCGCCAAGGTCATCAATTCCGAGGGTGAATTCCAGGCCGCGCAGAAGCTCTACGAGGCAGCAGTGGTCATCGCCCAGGAGCCCATCGCCGTACAGCTCAGGTTCCTGCAGACCATCCGAGAGATATCTTCGGAAGGGTCCACCAATACCATCATACCGCTGCCCATCGACCTGCTGGCACCCCTCATCAAGAAATAGCCGTACGGGCGGGGACCATGGGAGCCATAACCAGCAGGCACAACCCCCTGTTCAAGGCCCTGCTGAACATGAGAAAGGACAGGGGTGTCATGCTGATGGAGGGCAGGCGTCTCGTGGAAGATGCGCTGTCCCGCGGCTGCGTGCCGAGATCCATCGCCGCGACGGCCGCGTTCATCGATGGCTGCCACCTCGCCGTCAAGCCGCAGGCTGTCCTTTCTGAATCACTGCTTGCAGACCTGACCGACACCGAGACACCCCAGGGAATCCTGGGTTTCTTCGAAGTGCCCTGGGCGAGGGTGGACGATATCGTGAAAGAAGACCGGGTTGTCATCCTTGACGGGCTCCAGGATCCCGGCAACGTGGGTACCATCGTACGCACCGCCGAGGCCTTCGGCTTCACCGCCATGCTCATCATGCCGACAACGGCGAGCCCCTTCTCAGCCAAGGCGGTCAGGGCATCCATGGGATCATGCCTGGGTATCAGGATCGCACGGGGCGGCGTTGGGGAGGCGAAAAGGCTTCCTCACAGGATTCTTGCGCTGGCACCTGGAGACGGCACGGCGCTTTGCCCCTCCCTCTTCAAGGGAAAGACAGCCGTCTGCCTCGGCCAGGAGGCCGCGGGCGTCAGCAGGGAGGTCCTGGCCATCGCGCATGAGACCGTGAGGATACCCATGACCGGCAGGACCGAGTCCCTCAACGTTGCCGTGGCGGCGGGCATCGTCATGGCCTGTGCAGCCGGTGTTTTTGACCCTCCATCCTGCTGAAGCCCGAATGTCTAGAGGTCTTCTGTCTCTTCGGTCAAAGCATACCCCGCCTTTGTAACCATGATGACCACATCGGTTCCGGCCAGGGCCCGCGATCGTCTGTGCGAGATGATGGACCCGGGCTTGAGGTAGCGCTTGGTCCTGAGGCAGGGCTCATCGTAATCCACCTCGACGATCCCGTGTTTGAGGACGGCAACGCTGTCCACAGGATGTAAGGGTATCTCCTGGCCCTTCTCGTAGCTCATCGTGACTATGTTTCCAGACAGGGATCCGGCATGTCCTGGTGCCCCGAGGTCTTCACCTGCCTTGTTCAGGACCCTGGCGCTGTAGATATTCTCCAGGACTCCACGGAGGCATGGATGACGCTCCTGGATATCACGCAGCGGTCCCGAGGGCATCCTGACCAACGTGCTCTTTTCGAGGGTCTTCACGGTGGCGCTCCGGGAGGCCATGCCGAAAAACCCGATCTCCCCGAAGACATCCCCTTCCTTCATGACAGCGAGCCTGCTGCCGTCCCGGACGACCTCACAGGAGCCGTGCAGAACGAGGAAGACATCCTCGCCCGGGTCATGGCGTTTCATGATGGTTTTGCCTTTGCGGTACGTGACGAGCTCCATGATGGAAAGCAGGTCGACAAAGGCCTCCTCGTCCAGGGCGGCAAGGAATGCCAGGTCGTTCTTCCGCAGGATTTCTGCAGCGGATACCAGCTCCTCACGGGCGTCTCCCATAAAACCGGTTGCCCTGTAGGTGCTGATGATCAGGGCGCTGACCCTGGGATGAGAACCGAGGACGGTCCTCGCCCTCCTTGACACGGCAATGGCCTTGAAGGGGAGCTGTCTTTTGAGATATTCCCGCGTGCATTCCCAAAAGAGGTGAAGGGCCTTGTCCGGGTCTCTGTCGGCAGCCGCGCGTTGCGCCTGCGCCAGTAATTCGCGCACACCTGGTGCGCCTTGTTTGGTGTTGTTCATGACATCCTCCTTATAGTTCAATGCATGGTATCAGGAGGATCCGCTCAGGATGCAGGGCAGGGTGCTCGGGATCCGGCCTTTACAGGTAATGGTCCCTTGTGAACCCGGCAATGGCGAGACTCGCCGTGCCGGTCCCGAAGGGATTGTCCTTCATTTCAAACTCCAGGCCCATCATGGTGCACGCCGCCTGATGCAGGGCCTCGGGATCCGCCGCGACGAGCGTGTTCGCGCCGGCCTGGACGGTCTCGGGCCACTCGGTGGTGTCGCGCACGGTCACACAGGGCGTACCCAGCAGGAAGGCCTCCTTCTGGACGCCTCCGGAGTCGGTGATCACCAGTAATGCGTCCCTGACCATGGCGAGCATGGTGAGGTAACTCACCGGCTCGATGAGGGTGAGGTTCGGGGGGGCGTCATGCAGGAGGTCAGGAAACCGGTGCCGCGTTCGCGGGTGCACCGGGAACAGGACCGGGATCTCGTGCGACAGGAGCTCCAGCCCCGTCCAGATGCCCGCGAACTTCTCCGGCACATCGGTGTTCTCGGCACGATGGATGGTGACGAGCACGAACGGGAGCGCGTAGGGGTGGGTCATCTCCTCTCTGCGGGTCTGCAGGAGGGCGTCGTACATGACATCCCCGGTCAGGATGCCCTCGATCCCTTCCCTCCCGAGGAGAGAGAGAGCATTCGCGGTGGGACAGAAATGGTGATCGCTCACATGGTCCGCCACGACCCGGTTGATCTCTTCTGGCATCCTCCTGTCGAAGCTGCGGACGCCCGCCTCGACATGGCCGACGGGTATGCCGAGCTTCACGGCAGCCAGTGCCCCAGCCAGGGTGGAATTGGTGTCGCCGTATACGACGACAAAGGAGGGGCATTCCCTGAGCAGAACCTCTTCGATGCCGCCGAGCATGCGGGCTGTCTGCCGAGCGTGGCTGTCCGAGCCGATGCCGAGGTGGAATTGGGGGTCTTCGAGACCCAGGGACGTGAAGTGGAGGTCCGACATGGCGTAGTCATAATGTTGCCCGGTGTGCAGCACGGCGTAGGGAATGCCCAGCTCCCTGAAGGCGCGCACGACCGGGGCGAGTTTGATGAACTGGGGCCGGGCCCCAACGATATGAAGGATGATGGCTCGTACCTCCTCAATCCACAAAAATTCCGGCCGGACCCGGAATCCCTACATCTTGACCACGATGCAGTCCCTCTTGAGCTTGTCGGAGAGCTTGGCACACTGCTTATCGGCGGCCTCCCGGGTGGTGAAAGTACCCCATCGCACGCAGCTGAGCTTCCCGTTCCTGTCGATGCGCAGCGGTACCCTGGTTTTCTCCTTGAGCTCCTGAACGAACTCCTTGGCCTGCTGTCTGTCCCTGAAGGCCGCGATCTGGATGCTGAAGTGCTCTTCCGAAGGTTCCTGGCCCGCTCTTTCACCGAGGAGTTCGTAGAACTTGTAGTCGTAGCCGCTCACCGCGCTCGAGGTTTCCTTGACCTCCTCAATGGGCTTGTCTCCCACCTCCTTTTCGGCGACCATGCCGTTGAAGGCTTTCTGAATAGGGTCGAGGGAGATGTCTGCGCGGTTGCCCAGATATGAGAAGAGCAGGCTCGCACCGGAGAGCAGTCCGAGCGAAAGGAAGAAAAGCGCAATGTTCCTGAGGGTCGATGGCTGAGCACCTTTCCGCTGCGTGCGCTTTTTCTTCGGTTTTCTCATATCCTCATCACTACATACTATCGGGCGCATCGATGCCCATGAGGGCCAGGGTGTTCGCGATGACCTGTCGTGCCGCATCCACCAGCACCAGCCTTGCACGGGTCAGGGCCACGTCGGCGGATATCACCCGGTTTCTATTATAGAACCTGTGGAAGGCCGTGGCAACATCCAAGAGATAAAAGGCTATGCGGTGCGGCTCGAGGTCGGCCGCCGCCGAGGCGATGATGTCCGGACAGCTTGCCAGGATCCGTATGAGATCGAGATCATCGCCTGAGGCGAGAACCTGCAGGTCGGTGCCCTCGCGCGTCGGTGCCAGGCCCTGTTCGGCGGCGTTCTTCAGGATGGAACAGATCCTGGCGTGGGCATACTGGATGTAGTAGACAGGATTCTCGTCGCTCTTCTTCTTGGCCAGGTCAAGGTCGAACACGAGCTGGGCGTCGCACCTGCGCATCATGAAAAAGTACCGGGCCACGTCCTTGCCCACCTCGTCGATGATCTCGCGCAGGGTCACGAATTCACCGGCGCGGGTGGACATCTGTACCGGAGAGCCCTCCCGCACGAGGGAGACGAGCTGGATGAGCAGGGCGTGGAAACAGTCCTGGTGGGCCCCCATGGCTGCTATGGCGGCCTTCATGCGCGGTACGTAGCCGTGGTGGTCCGCACCCCAGATATCGATGATCTTCTCGAAGCCGCGGTCGAGCTTGTCCTTGTGATAGGCGATGTCCGGTGCGAAGTAGGTGAGAGACCCGTCCTGCTTGCGCAGAACCCGGTCCTTTTCGTCCCCGAAGGCGGATGTCCTGAACCACAGGGCACCGTCATCCTCGTAGCTCAGGCCGCTGTCCTTGAGATAATCAAGCGAGTCTTTGACCTTGTCGTCCCGGTACAGGGTCGATTCCCTGAACCAATGGTCGAAATGGACATTGAACAGGCCCAGGTCCTCTCTGATGCCCTGCATGATGGAGTCGGCCGCAAACTCCCTGCAGATCCGAACCGCCTCGTCGTCCGGGGCACTCAGGAGGCTGTCGCCGTGGATCGCTGTGAGGTCCCGGGCGATGTCGCGTATGTAGTCTCCCTTGTAGCCGCTCTCCGGGAAAGGTTCGGTACGGCCGTGGATCTCCCGGTAGCGGTGGAGGACCGACAGCCCCAGGTTGTTCATCTGGTTGCCGACGTCGTTGATGTAGTATTCAGCCTGGACGTCGAAGCCCGCCGCATCCAGTATGCGCACAAGGGTGTCCCCCACGGCGGCACCCCTGCCATGGCCGATATGCAGCGGGCCGGTGGGGTTGGCGCTGACGAATTCGACCTGGACCTTCTTTCCTGCACCGAAGTCGGTCCTGCCGAAGGCTGCGCCCTCGGAGGATATTTCCTTCAGGGTTTCGGCCCAGACGGAAGGATCGAGGAAGAGGTTGATGAAGCCCGGCCCGGCCACCTCGACCCTGGACAGGAAATCGCTGCGGGCTGCGAGGGCCGCTGCGATGGCCGCGGCTATCTCCCTGGGGGGCATCTTCGCCTTCTTGGCCGACACCATGGCCACGTTCGTGGCGAAATCTCCGAAGTCCTTGTTCGGGGGCACGCTCACCGACATGTTGTCCATGTCGAGCCCGGGGAGCGTTCCTTCATCAACGAGGCCGGTGAGGGTTTCCCTCAGCAGCCTTTCGACCTTGTCCTTCATGGGCGCCTCGTTCTTCGGTCGTGCCTGTGTTGTGATCCTCGAGGATTCAGGTGCCTCTTTAATATCAAAACAGCCCTTTGTCCAGTGAGGAAAACGCACCGCTGCACGGTTGCCCAGGTTCAATATTGACATGGGGGGGCAGGGATTCTATAAGAGGATTGTTAGCACACTAGCGATATGAGTGCTAAGGAATCTGGTCATGCACGAGCTAACCGACCGAGATAAAAGCATATTGAATGCCATCATACGGGAGTATGTGGAAACCGGGGAGCCGGTAGGCTCCCGGATCATCTCCCGGAAGTACCTCTACAACCTGTCTCCGGCCACGATCCGCAACGTCATGGCGGATCTCGAGGAGATGGGAATGCTCTACCAACCGCATGTCTCGGCCGGTCGCATCCCGACCCCCGAGGGGTTCAGGTGCTACCTCAACGGCATCATGGAGGTGAAGAATCTGCCGCGCCTCGAGAAGACCATGATCACCCGCCAGGTCTCCCATGGTTCCGGTGACATCAAGGACACCCTCAGGAGGGCATCGGTGGTCCTCTCGAAGATATCGCAGAACGCCTCCATAATCATCCTGCCCAAGATGGACACCTTCTCGTTCAAGAGGATCGATTTCGTCAGGCTTGATGAAAGCAGGATCATGGTCATCCTCGTGAGCAGGGCGGGCATGGTGTACAACCACGTGGTCCACGGTGAGGACCTGCCCCAGAACAAGCTTGACCAGTATGCGAACTACCTCAACGAGGTCTACAAGGACCTCAGCATACACGAGATGAGGGACTCCCTCATGAGGGAGATGTCCAGCGACAAGGCGAGGTTCGATACCCTGGTCGGAAAGGCTCTCGACCTGGGCATGGCGGCGCTGGAGGCCGTCGAGGATGTCCCGGACATCGTCATCCAGGGCAAGGAGACGGTCTTCAACAAGCCGGACCTGGCGAACCTCGACAGGCTCCGCGACATCGTGAACGCCTTCGAGGACAAGGGAAGGATCGTCCGGATACTGAACCGGGTTCTCGAGGTCCCGGGCGTTTCGGTGCTCCTGGGCGAGGAACTGGAACATATCGGCATGGACAATTTCAGTATGGTCGCGAGCGGTTACTCCTGCAGGAACACCCCCGTGGGTTCCCTCGGCGTAATCGGGCCCATGAGGATGGATTACGCGAGGGTCATACCGCTGGTGGGCTATATGGCACACATATTGAGCGAGTTGCTGGAGGACATGTAGGATGTCGGATGAAAGGAACATCATGGACGAACAGAACGACGGGACCATGGAACACGGCCGCATCGAGCCGGAAGGTCAGGCGGAAACCGGGCAGGAGCGTCAGCCCGGTATCGATGAGCTCAGTGCCCAGGTGGAGGACTACAAGGACAGATACCTGCGCGCCATGGCCGAAATGGACAACATGAAGAAGCGCCAGCAGCGCCAGCATGCCGACGTGCTCAAATACGGCAAGGAGTCCGTGCTGAAGGACTTTCTCCTGGTCTACGACGCCCTCGAGAAGTCCATTCTTTCCGCACAGGAGCTCTATCCCGATGACGAGCCCTTCATTACCGGACTGCAGATGATAGAGCGGCTGCTCCTGGAGACCTTGAAAAAACACGGAGTTGAACCTATACAAACCAGAGACGTTGCGTTCGATCCGAATGTTCACGAGGCCATGATGCAGGTTTCGAGGCCGGACCTCGAGCCCGGAATGGTGGCTGACGAGATTGAAAGAGGCTTCATGTTAAACGACAGGGTGCTGCGACCTGCAAAGGTTACTGTTTCCGCGTAAGAGGAGAAAACACAAGGGAGGATTGCTCGCATGGGAAAGATATTAGGAATTGACCTTGGTACCACCAATTCCTGTATGGCCATCATGGAGGCCGGGGAACCGAAGGTCATCACCAATGCCGAAGGCGCCAGGACCACGCCGTCCGTGGTCGCTTTCACCACGGGAGGAGAACGCCTCGTGGGGCAGGTGGCCAGACGCCAGGCCATCACCAACTCAGAGAAGACGCTGCACGCCATCAAGCGCCTTATAGGAAGAAAATTCGAAGACAAAGAAGTCCAGAATGACATCAAGGTCGTGCCCTTCAAGATCGTGAGGGCGGACAACGGCGACGCGGCCATCCAGATAGACGAGAGGCGCTATGCACCTCCCGAGATATCGGCCATGGTGCTCCAGAAGCTCAAGATGGATGCGGAGGCGTACCTGGGAGAGAAGATCGATGAGGCCGTGATCACGGTCCCGGCATACTTCAACGACTCCCAGCGGCAGGCCACCAAGGATGCGGGCAAGATCGCCGGCTTCGAGGTGAAGAGGATCATCAACGAACCCACGGCCGCAGCCCTGGCCTATGGCCTCGACCGGAAGAAGGAAGAGAAGGTGGCGGTCTTCGACCTGGGCGGTGGCACCTTCGACATATCAATCCTTGAGATCGGCGACGGGGTCTTCGAGGTGAAGTCGACGAACGGCGACACCCACCTCGGCGGAGAGGACATCGACAACCGGATCATCGACTACCTGGTTTCCGAGTTCAGGAAGGAAACCGGCGTCGACCTGGGCAAGGACCGCATGGCACTCCAGAGGCTCAAGGAGGCGGCGGAAAGGGCGAAACACGAGCTCTCGACCATGATGGAGACCGAGGTCAACCTGCCGTTCATCACGGCGGACCAGTCCGGCCCCAAGCACCTGAACATGAAGCTCACCCGGGCCAAGCTGGAGAACCTCGTGGAAGACATCATCGCCAAGCTCGATGAGCCCTGCCGCAAGGCCATGGCCGATGCCGGGTTGTCGCCCAGGGATATCGACGAGGTCATCCTGGTGGGCGGTCAGACGCGCATGCCCAAGGTCGTGCAGCGGGTCAAGGAGATCTTCGGCAAGGAGCCCCACAAGGGCGTGAATCCCGACGAGGTGGTTGCCGTCGGCGCCGCCATCCAGGGCGGCGTGCTTGGTGGCGAGGTGAAGGACGTGCTCCTGCTGGACGTCACGCCGCTCTCGCTGGGCATCGAAACCCTGGGCGGCGTCTTCACCAAGATCATCGAGCGCAACACCACGATCCCCACGAAGAAGACCCAGGTCTTCTCCACGGCCGAGGACAACCAGAATGCGGTCACCATCAGGGTCTTCCAGGGTGAGCGTCCCATGGCGGCTGACAACAAGCTCCTCGGGCAGTTCGACCTGATGGGAATCCCGCCGGCCCCCCGGGGCATACCCCAGATCGAGGTGAGCTTCGACATCGACGCCAACGGCATCCTGCATGTCTCGGCCAGGGACAAGGCCACGGGCAAAGAACAGTCGATCCGCATCACGAGCTCTTCGGGCCTGAGCGAGGACGACATCAACGGGATGATCCGCGAGGCCGAGGAGCACGAATCGGACGACCGCAGGCGCAAGGACATCGTGGAGGCGAAGAACACCGGCGACAGCCTGGTCTACACCACGGAGAAAACCCTGAAGGAGCACGGCGACAAGGTCGACTCCATGACCAGGTCCAGCATCGAGAACGCCATGGCCGACCTCAGGGATGCCCTGAAGGGTGACGATGCTGACCTCATCAGGAAGAAGATCGAAGCGCTGACCACTGCTTCCCACAAGCTGGCCGAGGTGATCTACTCTTCTGCCGCCCAGGCCGGTGCGGGACCCCAGGCCGGACCCGGGGCGGGCCCATCGGCGGGGGGCGGCAAACCGGCCGACGACGTCGTGGATGCCGAGTTCGAAGAGGTCAAAGGCGACAAGAGATGAACTGCTCGGGGGATCCAGCGCTGCAAGAGCCGGATCCCCTGCATCGTACGGACCATGCCCATATATGAATACAGCTGCAGGGCCTGTGGCCACATAACGACCCGGATCGTCCCGGGCTATGCCGACCCGGACGATCTCTCCTGCGAACGATGCGGGGCTGCGGACCTCAAGAGGATCATCTCGAGGTCCAACTACCACGCTTCCTCGACCGACAGGCTGGCATCCTTCGATCCGAAGGCACGGCGTTCGGACGCCTTCTACAAGGACAGCAGGAACATCGGGCTTCACGCCGAGAAGATGCTCGAGAAGGCCGGGGTGAAACCCACCGATGAATTCAAGAGCAAGCTGGAGCGGCTTCGGACGGACCCGGGCAGCGTGATCAAGGACAGCAAGGACTGATCAGAATTTACCGAAGAGTTTCTTTCTTTTGGGGTCCTTGACGTCTTCCCCGCTCGTCTCGGCGAACTTGCGCAGGAGTTCTTCCTGCTCCCTGGTGAGTTTTTTCGGTATCTCCACCTTGATGCCCACGTGCATGGATCCCTGCCCGCCGCCTCTGAGATGCTTGATGCCCTTGTTCTTCAGGGAATAGATCTCGTCGGGCTGGGTGCCGGCCTTGATCTCCAGGTCGGTCTCGCCGTCGAGGGTCGGCACTTTGAGGATCGTCCCGAGGGCGGCCTGGACAAAGGATATGGACACCTCCAGGTACAGGTCGTCGCCCTGCCTGATGAAGGTTTCGTGGGGCCTGATGGCGATGACCACGTACAGGTCGCCCGGAGGGCCGCCCAGTTCGCCGAGTTCTCCCTCGCCCGGCACCCGCATGGTGGCACCGGTGTCGACCCCGGCCGGAATCTTGACCTTGAGGTGCTTTTTCCTGACGATGTGCCCCGATCCTTTGCAGGGCTTGCATGGTTTCTTGATCACCTGGCCTGCCCCCCGGCAGGTCGGGCAGGTGGTGCTGATGGTGAAGAACCCCTGAGACCGGTACACCTGGCCCTTGCCGCCGCAGGTCGTGCACTTCTCGGGCGAGGTCCCCGTCTCTGCTCCGGTTCCGCCGCAGTCTTCGCAGGGAAGGGTCTTGGGGATCTCCAGCTCGATCTCGGTACCCGAGGCAGATTCCTCCAGGGTGATGGATGCATCGTATCGGAGGTCTGCGCCCTTGGACGGCCTCCTGCGTCCCCCCCCGCGCCGGCCCGGGAACCCGAACATGTCGCCGAAGATGTCGGAGAAGCTGCTGAAGATATCGTCGAAGCTCGTGAACTCGTGGAAGCCGGTGCGGGAGAGACCCTCGTGGCCGTACTGGTCGTAGATCCGTCGCTTCTCGGTGTCGCGCAGGACCTCGTAGGCCTCGGCCGCCTCCTTGAATCTGGACTCGGCCTCGTGATCACCGGGGTTGCGGTCCGGATGGTACCTCAACGCAAGCTGGCGGTATGCCTTCTTGATTTCCTCGGGTGATGCTGATCGCGATATTCCCAGGATCTCGTAGTAATCCCGTTTCGTCATGACCTTTCGTGAAGCGTGACCTTACCCTCGGCGAGTTCGCGGAGCGCGGTGACCACGTACCGGTTGTCCTTGCGCCTGCTCAGCGCGATGGACCCCTTCATGAGCTGCTTGGTTCTCTTGGACGCTGCAACGGCCAGGGAAAAGCGATCGGGTACCTTTTCAAGACAGTCTTCAACGGTGACTCGTGCCATGGTTACCTTCCTGGGTTTTCAAGTGAGTGCCCTCATGCCATATTTACACGGGAACGTCAAGGGTTATCAGTATAGTGATGGGTCGCGGGACCCCCCTCGTTCCTTGTGTCAAAGAGGGGGATCTTTCCGTTCTCAGTCGTCGTAACTCCCTTTCCCCGTCTCCTTCTTCTCCAGCTTCCGGGCGTTCTCCGCGATTTTTTCAGGTGTCCATGCCGCTTGGTCTTCGATCCGCGTCGCCTTGGGACCCAGGTCATGGGATCCTTTCTCGAGGATCGCCTCGATGGCGAGGTCAGCGGTGTCCGCCGCATTGAACCACTTCACGAGCAGGTCGTAGACGAAGTCCTGAACACCCTTTGCCATCCGTTCGCGGACCTCTCTCGGCTGAGCCAGCAGCTTGTTCTCGAAGGGCAGGTTCAGGTTCTTGTAATCACCTGCCTTGAGCGACTTGCCCTGGGCATAGGACACCATCTCGGCCCAGAGTTCCTCGGTGACGCCGGCATCGGGGAGCTTGATGAAATTCTTCTGCTCGTCGAGGACCGCATTGCCGAACTCGTTGACCTTGACGCCCCAGGAGAGCATCTGCAGTGCCGTGGCGACGTTGGCCTTGGTGGTGCGGGTCTCGGCGGCGATACGCTTGAGCCGTTCGTAGTGGTTGCCCGAGGTGCCGTGCTGGGCGCCTGATATGCCGTACTTCATCAGCGCCTCGTGGATGCGCTTGGTGAGGTCGACGTCGATGCCTGAGTCCGAAGCCTCGATCCCGTGGGTGGTCCCGTTGTTCAGGGCGATCCAGTCGGGGAAGATGTCGTTGGCGTTGAGCCCCTGGATGAGGAACAGGGCCTCTTCGGGCGTTGAGAGCCCCTCCTTGCCCTTGATCTCGCCCACCTCGGTCTCGTAGCCGGCCCAGGGGGGGATGTATGAGCTCAGTTCGATGTTGGCCAGCAGGTTCTGATCGTCCGGCATGTGGGATGCATCGATGGCGATGGAGGTGATGCCGGCGTCGAACATGGACGGGATGTCGGTCCGTGCCTTGCCCACCTCGGGTTGTTTCTTCAGCCCGAAGTGGTCGGCGTGGATGGCCACGGGAACGGTTATGCCGAGCTCGTTGCAGATGGTGTCGGCGTACCTGGCCAGATTCCACATGTTGATGAGGCAGTACCCTGCCTCGGACTTGGCTATCTCGAGGATGACGGCGGCATTGGCCCGCTGGGCCGCCTGCAGGACCCCCCGGATCACGATGCTGTTCCGTGCGTTGGCCGCGATCGTCATGGCCCTCCCCTTTTTCATCATGGCCCGGTCGATGACCTTGCCGCTCACGATGAGGGCCCGGGAGTTCGGAAACAGCCTGGCGATGTTCGGCGGCCGCCCGATCTCGAGTGCCTTCGTGAAATCTTTCCCTTGTGCCATACTGTGCCTCCTCGCTCTGTCGGATATGGGGTGTATGACCCCCGGTCAATTCCTCTTCGCATACTGCTCGTATTCCAGCACGTCGTCCCTGGACCCGATGATGAGCGGCACCCGCTGGTGCAGGCCGGTGGGCTGGATGTCGAGGATGGGCTCGTAGCCGGTGGACGCGTAGCCCCCCGCCTGCTCGGCGATGAATGCCAGGGGATTGGCTTCGTAGAGGATTCTCAGCTTGCCGGTGGGTTTCTTGGGGTCCTTGGTGTCCTCGGGGTAGAGGAAGATGCCCCCCTTGAGCAGGTTCCGGTGGAAGTCGGCCACGAGCGAGCCGATATAGCGCGACGTGTAGGGTCCCTTGCGTGTGTTCCGTTCAGACTTCAGATACTCGATGTATTCCCTGGTCCCCTGTTTCCAGTAGGGGTAGTTGCCCTCGTTGGCACTGTAGATCTTGCCGCGCTTCGGCATGGTGATGTTGGGGTGTGAAAGGACGAACTCGCCCACGCTCGGGTCCAGGCTGAAGCCGTTGACCCCGTGACCGGTCGAGTAGACCAGGATGGTGCTCGAGCTGTAGATGATGTATCCGGCACCGAAGAGCTTCCGGCCGGGCTGGAGGCAGTCCTCCAGGGTGCCGTCGCCGCCGGGGGTGATCCGGTGGAAGATGCCGAAGATGGTGCCGATGGACACGTCCACGTCGATATTGGTGGAGCCGTCGAGCGGGTCGAACATGACCACATAGTCGCCCTTGGGGTATTCCGCGGGGATCATGATCATGTCCTTCTCCTCCTCGGAGGCCATGACGCATACCTTGCCGATGTAGTTCAGCGCGTTGATGAAGAGCTTGTTGGCATAGACGTCGAGTTTCTGGACCTCCTCGCCCTGCACGTTGGTGCGGCCGACGTTGCCCAGGATATCCTCCACGATGCCCGCATGCGCAACCTGGGCAGCCACGACCTTGGCGGCGAAGATGATCTGGCTCAGGATCGAGCTGAAATCACCCCGGCCGCCGTACCTGCGCTGCTCGTCCATGATGTGGCGGTCAAAGGAAATGATGCGGTCGTTCATAGTGCCCCCTTATGAATGAAGGTAGTGATGGTGAAGGGTGGATCGAACACGGTCAATGATATCGCCGGGGGGGCGAAAAATCAAGTCGATCCCGTGGTCGACAAAAAAACGTTGACAACCCGTGGATGTTTCTCTATACAGAAACATCATGACGAGGAGATCGACCATGCGGACGACAAACGGGTGGTGGTGGCGCGCCAGGAATGGTGTGAGGGGAGGTCTGCCCTAGGGTACGGTATATGCCACACGTGAAGGCGGCAGGCTCCCCGGGAGTCTGCCGCCTTTTTTATTGTTTGGAGAAGACAATGCCGGATCAGATGAGAATTTTCAGAGACGTCAACGACAACGGGGTGCTCGTCACACGGGGCATGGCATGCGACACCGTCACGCCCGTGGGTGCGTACATGGCGCTCGTCGGGGAGTCCCAGGGCTTTCTCCTGGAATCGGTGCCCGTCGCCTACAGTTTTGTCGGCCGTTTCGACGAGGCCGGAGTACTCGTCGTGGAGGAGGGGAAGGACAACCCCTGGGCTGCCGTCCCGGCCATCATCCGCCCGCTGAGCTTCAACAGGGCCGGCCTGCCTCCGTTCATAGGCGGGTACGTGGGTTATATAGGCTATGACATGGTCCGAGGCGTGGAAGTGCTGCCCCGGCCTAAGCTGGGCTCGGGATTCCCGGATGCCCTGCTGGGCAGGGTGAGCACGCTGCTCGTCTTCGACCACCTGAAACAGGACCTCAGAATGCTCAGGGCGATACCCGTGCCTGGCATATCCGATCGGGATGCACTGGCAGTCGCCCGGGAGAGCTTCCGCGAGGTCGAGGAGGCCCTCGCAGCGGGCCGGGTCCCCGCCCGGGCGGGAATGCCCGTCGTCGGGGGCATTCGGGAGGTCTCCCTCTCTGACGCCGAGTTCACCGACGCGGTGCTCAGGGCCAAGGAGTACCTGCGCCGGGGAGACATCATGCAGGTGGTCCTGTCCCGCAGGGCGAGGATCGAGCTCGACGGCGAATCTTTTGACATCTACCGCAGGCTGAGGCGTATCAACCCGTCTCCCTATCTTTTTTATATACGCATCAGTGACGTGACCCTCATCGGTTCGTCACCCGAAGAGATGGTGCGGCTCCAGGGCGACACCGTCACCACGGTCCCCATTGCAGGGACGAGGCCCCGGGGCACGAGTGAGATGGAGGACGACGAGCTGGCGGCCGACCTCCTGGCAGACGAGAAGGAACGTGCAGAACACCTCATGCTGCTGGACCTGGCCAGGAACGATCTGGGCAGGGTCTGCCTGCCCGGCTCGGTTCGCGTGGTGACGAGGGAGAAGGTGAGGTTCTACTCGCACGTCATGCACATCGTGTCGTGCGTCGAGGGGGACAGGAAGCCCGGCATCAACGCCGTGGACGTGCTCAAGGCGTGTTTCCCTGCCGGCACGGTCTCCGGTGCCCCCAAGGTGCGGGCCATGGAGATCATCGACGAACTGGAGGGAATGTGCCGGGGGCCCTATGCCGGGGCGGCGGGGTACCTCTCGTACAACGGCACCATGGATACGGGCATTGTGATCCGGACCATCTTTTCTCGCGAAGACAGGACGTATCTCCAGGCCGGCGCAGGCATCGTGTGGGACTCCACACCCGAGCGGGAGCTCCGTGAGATCGACAACAAGCTCAAGGCCCTCCAGTCGGCCCTGGGAGGTGAAGCATGATCCTCATGATCGACAACTACGACTCGTTCACCTACAACCTGGTGCAGGCCGTCGCCGCCAGGGGCGAAGAGGTGGTGGTGAGGCGAAACAGGGCCATCGACGTGGATGGTGTCAAAACGTTGCACCCGGATGCGATCATCATCTCGCCTGGACCGGGAACTCCCGAGGATGCCGGGGTCTCCGTGGACGTCGTCAGGAGCCTGGCCGGGGTCATTCCCATCCTGGGCGTGTGCCTCGGCCACCAGTGCATCGCCCATGCCTTCGGCGGCCGTGTCGTGCTGGCCAAGAGGGTCATGCACGGCAAGCGCTCCCGGATATCCCACGACGGCACGGGGCTGTTCGAAGGCATCCCGTACGACTTTCCGGCAGTCCGGTACCACTCGCTGGCCGTTGAGGAAGAGAGCCTGCCGGTCGGTTTGCGCGTCTGCGCCAGGACCTGTGACGACGGCGAGATCATGGCCATCTGTGCCGAGGATCTGAGGCTCTTCGGCGTCCAGTTCCACCCCGAATCCATTGCCACCGACTTCGGCGAGCAGATCCTGGAACGGTTCATCGAACAGACAAGGAGGATTGTATGAAGGAGTCCCTTGAAAAGGTCATTGCAGGAAGGCACTTGTCCCGGCCCGAAATGGAGCGGTGCTTCGACATGATCATGTCGGGCCGGGGGAACGACGTGCAGATCGGCGGTTTTCTCACGGCGCTGAGGATCAAGGGCGAAACCCCCGACGAGATAGAGACCGCGGCCAGGGTCATGCGCAGACACGCGGTGCCGGTGAACACCGGGTGCGGAACCGTCGTCGATACGTGCGGCACGGGTGGCGACGGCGCCTCCACCTTCAACATTTCCACGGCCGTGGCCTTTGTCATGGCCGGGGCGGGATACAAGGTGGCCAAGCACGGCAACCGGTCGGTGAGCTCGTCGTCGGGGAGCGCCGACTGCCTTGAGGCCCTCGGGGTGCCCATCAACCTGAAACCTGCCGATGCCGCCAGTGCCGTGAGAGACAAAGGCTTCTGCTTCCTGTTCGCGCCTGCGTACCACCCGAGCATGAAGTACGCGATGCCGGCACGGAAGCAGCTCGGCATCCGCACCGTCTTCAACACGCTGGGGCCCCTGGCCAACCCGGCAGGTGCCACACACCAGGTCATCGGTGTGTACTGCCGGTCCCTGGTGGACCCCATCTGCGAGGCGCTGAAGAACATGGGGCTCAAGGGTGCCATGGTGGTGCACGGCGGCCTCGATGAAGTATCGGTGTCGGGGCCGACCCGCTATGCCAGGCTCAGCGGCGGCACCATCAGCAGGGGCGATCTCAGGCCCGAGGATGCGGGCCTGTCCCCTCTGCCGGCGGACGATCTCAGGGTGACCTCTCCCCGGGAATCCGCCAGGAAGATCGTGGACCTCTTCGAGGAGAGCCTGGGAGGTGCCTGCCTGAACAGCCTGCTGCTCAACGCTGCCGCCGCCTTCATGGCGGTGGATGGTACCGTGGATCTGAAGGACGGCGTAGCCATGGCCCGTGATGTTCTTCGCAGCGGCAGGGCACTGGAAGCCCTGAACAGGGCCAGGGCATGAGCAGGGACTTCCTGGAGAAGATGTACGGACTGTCGCGGCGACGGGCCGAGGAGCTTGCTGCGCCGACCGATGCTGGACCGCCCGTGCGGTCCTTAAAGGCCGCCCTGCTCTCGCCCGGCATGGCCGTCATCGCCGAGGTGAAGTATGCCACCCCGGCCGATGGGATGCTGGGCGTGAACGATGCCCCGGACGTGATCGCCCGTGAGTATGAGAGGCTTGGGGCCTCAGCGGTCTCGTGCCTCACCGAGCCGGAGTATTTCGCTGGCAGGCTCGAATATCTCGCCATGGTCCGCTCGAGCTGCAGTCTTCCCGTCATGATGAAGGACTTCATCGTGGATGAGCGGCAGATCATTGCAGGCCGGTCGTTTGGTGCGGATGCCGTGCTGCTCGTCACAGAGATGCTGTGCCTCGAAGAGCTCAGGGCGCTGTATGCCTGCGCACAGGACCTGGGCATGGGCTGTCTCGTGGAGATTCACGGTCCTGAAGGTCTGGACAAGGCCCTGGCCGTAGGTGCGAACATCATCGGGGTCAACTGCCGGGACCTCAGGACCCTGCAGGTGCACGCCCGGATGCATGAGGAACTCGTTGAAGAAATCCCTGCGGGCGTGGTCAAGGTGGCGGAGAGTGGCATTACCTCGGGTACGAGGCTCAGTGAGCTCTTCGATGCGGGCTACGATGCAGCGCTCATCGGCAGGGCATTCGCCGGAAAGGCACTGAGGGAGGAGATCTTCCATGTGGGTCAAGATCTGCGGCATAACCAGGCGTGACGATGCCATGACGGCAGGTGCCCTGGGTGCCGATGCCATTGGCTTCGTTTTCACGCAGAGCCCGCGCAGGATTCTCCCCCGATCGGCGTTGCCGTGGATACGGGGTATCACCGGCCTCGAGAAGGTCGCGGTCTTCACCACCGAGTCGGTGGAGGAGATCCAGGCTGTCTGCGATGGACTGGGCATCGACACGATTCAGCTCCATGCGGAACCGGCTGGTGATCATGAGCGGCTGAATCGCCGCTACGGGATTATCTATGCAATGAAGGAGTACAGGAATGACCTGATGCCCGGTTTCCCCTGCCGCATCCTCATCGACGCGAGCAGGGGCACGGGCATGCAGGGCGAGTGGAAGGAGAGGGACATACCCTATATCCTGGCAGGCGGTCTGACCCCGGACAATGTCCGTGAAGCCGTCCGCATTGCCAGGCCAGCCGGTGTGGACGTGTCGTCCGGGGTCGAGTCGGCACCGGGCATCAAGGACCCCGGCAAGGTGGAGAACTTCATCAGGGAGGCCAGGTCATGAAGGGATACTTCGGAGAATTCGGAGGGCAGTATGTGCCGGAAACGCTGCTGCCGGCACTCGAGGAGCTCGAGTCAGCCATGGAGGAGGCCTTTGCGGATACCGCCTTCCGGGATGAGTTTACCTCCTACCTGGTAGACTATATGGGGAGGCCTACTCCGCTGACCCATGCGAAAAGGCTCTCGGAGCACTTCGGGTGCGAGGTGTGGCTCAAGCGGGAAGACCTCAACCATACGGGCTCTCACAAGATCAACAATGCCATCGGCCAGATACTCCTGGCAAGGCGCATGGGCAAACACCGGATCATTGCCGAGACCGGGGCAGGTCAGCACGGCGTCGCGACCGCCACGGTATGCGCACTCTTCGGCATGGAATGCCACGTGTACATGGGCAGCGTTGATATGGCCAGGCAGCGGGTGAACGTCGAGCGCATGAGGCTCCTGGGCACCAAGGTGGTGCCGGTGGACGGAGGCACCGCGACCCTGAAGGACGCCACCAGCGAGGCCATCCGCGACTGGATAGCCAATGTGGACACCACCTACTACCTCATCGGCTCGGCCATCGGCCCGCACCCGTACCCCACCATGGTGCGGGAGTTCCAGGCCGTCATCGGCCGCGAGGCGAAAGAGCAGATCGTGGCGCGCACCTCCTCGCTGCCTGATGCCGTGGTCGCATGCGTGGGCGGGGGGAGCAACGCCATAGGAATCTTCAGCTCCTTTATGGACGAGCCTTCGGTTGAATTGATCGGGGTGGAGGCCTACGGTGAGGGAAACGGCAGGCATGGGGCCAGCATCAGCTTCGGGTCTCCGGGAGTTCTTCATGGGACGCGTTCCTATCTGCTCCAGGACAAGGACGGCCAGGTCAGGGACACCCATTCCATCGCGGCGGGACTCGACTACCCCGGGGTGGGGCCGCAGCACAGCTTCCTCGCCTTCTCGAAGAGAGCCCGCTATACCCTGGTGACCGACGAACAGGCCCTGGCCGCATACAAGCTCATGGGGCGGCTCGAAGGCATAGTGCCAGCACTGGAGAGCGCCCATGCCATCGGATACCTCGAGCAGTACTGCAGGGACAACCGGGGGAAAAAGGTCCTGGTCAACCTCTCGGGCAGGGGGGACAAGGACATCCATACCGTAATCGGGGGTGCATCATGATAACGCAGAGCATTCGAAACCATCACAGGGCGGTCATCCCCTATGTCACGGCGGGACTGCCGAACCTCGAAGCCACGGGCAGGATCGTCGCGGCCCTTGCCGATGCCGGGGCCGCCGCCGTCGAGATAGGCATCCCGTTCTCCGACCCCATGGCCGACGGGCCCGTGCTCCAGAGGGCGTCCTACAGGGCCCTGCAGGCGGGGTTCAGAATGGATGCGCTCCTCGAACGTCTCGACGGCTGGAGCGCCGCGGTCGATATCCCGCTCATTGTCATGTCGTACATCAACCCGCTCATGCGCAGGGGGCTGAACGAGACCCTGGAGAGGCTCAGGGACGGCGGTGTCAGGGGAGTCATTATCCCTGACCTTCCCAAGGATGCAGGCAGGATCTTTGCTGACTGCCGCGATATCGGCCTCGACCTCATCAGGCTGCTGGCACCGACCACCGTTTCCGAAAGGGCAACGGAAGTCCTTTCCCAGTGCTCCGGGTACGTGTATGCGGTATCGGTCAAGGGGGTAACCGGGCAGCGCAGGACCATGCCGGAGGGGATCGGGGACCAGGTTGCTTCCATCAAGGCGCTCACCGACCTGCCCGTGTGCGTGGGGTTCGGCGTATCCCGGGCATCCCAGGTGAACGAGCTGCTGGGCTTTGCTGACGGGGTGATCGTGGGGAGCTTCCTCATGCAGCGGATCATGAATGCCCACGATCCCGTGCAGGCGGCACAGGATGCGCTCAGGAGGCTGATGAACGGGGATAGCCCATGAGGCTGAAGCAAAGATTCTCTCCCCTCATCACAGCAGTTATCGTCGTGCATACAGGGGGTGTGGCTGGCGGCATCTGACCGGGTGAATCGTGCCAGCCACGGGCCCTGGGTGCATTCAGGGCTTCCCTATTGAATCTTGACACCCAGGGTTCACCACGGTACGTTGCACAATGCAAAATGCATAGTCCTGTTGTGATGCCGTTTTTGTACGGGGAGCCTGGGTATGGTGCCTGACAATCCATATGGGGGAGGGAAAGCTGACTTCACAGCACAGGCCTTTCTCATCATATGCGTCCTTGTCTTCTGGGCGGTAGTGACCGCCACGACCGTCAAGCAGGCTCCTGTCTATATGGGTGAACTGAAGGCGATCGCCCAGACCGACTGGATCTCCATGTGGACCTGGATCGATTACGGCAATTACTACCGCTATTCTCCCACTGCACTTCTTCCTGTTGGATTGCTCGATCGCGATTATCTCGCACCCTTGCTGGGGATAGAGTTTCCCAGCGAGAGATTCGCCTCTGCACATCGCCTGGTTCCCCTGTTCGTTTTTCTGATCGTCTTCATATCACTTATGACCTACCGATTCTGCAGGAGGGTGTCCCTGGGGATTCCAGCGGCACTTGTAGCGGGCCTTTTCATCGGCCTGAACAAGGGTTTCGCGTACTATTTCCGGTATGCCAGTACGGTGGCCACGTTGCTCCTGCTGGTGTACACTGTGTTCCTCCTCATCTTTGCCGTACGCTATCTCCATTCCAGGCGCTTACCCGATCTTGCAGGATACTACCTGTCTCTGTTCCTTGCCGTTGGCTCCTGGGAGCAGTGGATAAACCTGCTCGGACTCCTGATAGTGGGGTCCCTGATCCTTGCCGTGCATAGCGGGCGGGTGCTGTCGAAACCGATTCTGATCCATGGATTGTTCATCCCTCTGACGATCGGCGTCATATACATCGCTCTCCATGCACCGACCATCAGTTCGGAATCCAACTCGATCAAAGAGGCTCAGTATGTCTTCTCTTATCCGACCAGGGCCCTCATGGCAGAAGACATGGCCGTGAACGCCAGCCTTCACATAGCGAGCATCGTGGAGCCGATCTTGTTCCCATGGCCCATGCTCTCGCAGTCGGTCCTGAAAAACCAGGATATGGATGTCCACAATGCATACAACAAAATATACACACCCTATTCAACCATCCACTACCGGGGCATGGGAGATTGGTACGCAGGGCTTCTCGGAGGTCTCTTCCTGGCCTTTACGGCGGTTCTCCTTGTGTATATCGCGAAGCACAGGAAGAATGCTCTCCCGGCGCTTCTCGGCATTATACTGACATATGCAGGGTTCGCCGTGCATCTTCCCGTCATGTACCGGACCTATTTTGTTTTACCCGGATACGTCAGCCTGCTTGACTACAAGCATGCCCTCTCCATCCTGGGATTTTCCATTCTTCTCGGGTGGGGATCACAGGCTGTACTGGATCGCGTGAAGGGCCGTTCAGGCAAGATCATGTTCTGTCTTGCCCTGTGTTCGTGGTTCGCATATTGTAACTACACGAAGATATCACAAGGGTACCATCTTACATTGGGGGTTTTCCCGTGGTGAGCAGGAAAGAAATGATTAAGGAGATCGACCGATGCAGGATCTGCGGAGGAAAGACGCTGAGGCCCGTCATTGATCTCGGAAGTCAGTATATTGCGAGCATATTCGCAGGCGATGGTGTCATGGATGAGCTCCAGCAAAGATATCCCCTCGATGTGGTGAGGTGTGCTGATCCCGGGGGGTGCGGACTTGTGCAACTCAGGCATTCGGTATCGCCCCGGGTGCTCTATTCCCATTATGGATACCTCTCCGGAATCAATGAGGCTATGCGAGCGAATCTCCGTGACATCGTCTCCAAGGTCGAGCAGAGAAGTACCCTGAAACCCGGCGATATAGTTGTGGACATCGGCTGTAATGATGGAACCCTCCTCATGTTCTATGAAACGGGGGGTATTGACCGGCTGGGTTTCGATCCCGCCGAGAATGTGGTTTTTTCCGCCCGGGAAAAGGGGCTCGATGTGGTCTGCGATTTCTTTTCTCCCCATGCCTTCAGGGGATCCCGGCCGGGGAAAAAGGCAAAGGTGGTGACCAGCATAGCCATGTTCTATGACCTGGAAGACCCGCGCGCCTTTGTGAGGGACGTCGCCTCCATTCTGGCAGACGACGGCATCTGGGTAATAGAGCTCTCGTATCTCCCCTTCATGCTCGCAAAAAACTCATACGACACCATATGCCACGAGCACCTTGAATATTATTCCCTCCATCAGATTACCTGGATGCTCCAGCGTGAAGGGCTGGCGGTTCATGGTATAGAGTTCAACGACATCAATGGCGGGAGCTTCCGGCTGTTCATGCGTAAAGAGGAGGCAGGCACCGTCCCCCCTGAGGTTCAGGAGATGATCAGAGGTGTCGAGGAGCGAGAGGAGGCCCTCGGGCTTGCCACCGATACGCCATACGATCGCTTCAGGGAAAAGGTCATGACGGTTTCCAGAGATCTGCGGGAACTCGTGCGGGAGATCTCCTCGAACGGCAGAAAGGTCTATATCTACGGTGCATCGACCAAGGGAAACACGATTCTGCAGTACTGCGGGATCGACAGGAACTTGTTGCCCAAGGCTGCGGACAGGAATCCCGACAAGTGGGGCCGGAGAACCCTGGGCACGGATATTCCCATTATCTCAGAAGAACTGGCCCGCAAAGACTCACCGGACTTTTTCCTTGTTCTGCCCTGGCACTTCATCGATGTCTTCGTTCGACGGGAACATGCGTTTCTGGAAAACGGCGGGAAATTCATCCTCCCCCTGCCCGAGGTGCAAGTCATAGGGATCGACGATCTATGATGCTCACGGAAGATTTCTATCTACAGGTACGCAGGTCAATACCCATAGCCTGCTGTGATTTGCTCGTAATTGACTCCATGGCGCGCGTGCTCCTTCTCAGGAGGAGAAATCACCCCGCCCAAGGCCAGTGGTGGTTTCCAGGCGGGCGCATCCTCTACCTCGAGGAACGGTCGGACGCATGTCTGCGCATACTCCGCAGTGAATGTGGAATCCATGTCTCACAGGCGCAGGAACTCGGGACCTTTGATGTCCTGCTGGAAAACCCTGCCACAAGCGAAGTGCACCATGGCATCACCACCTTGTACGGGGTGCGTGTGGAAGCCGGTATCCCCGTATGCCTGGATGAACAGAGCATTGACCACGGGTGGCGCACATCTCAGCAATGGTCTTGTGAACATCTCCATACATTCGTGTCAGGCGCTATGACGCTTCATGACCGGATAGCATGATGGCCGACAAGGAAAAACCCGAAGATTACTGGAACAGGAACATTGGTGAATGGGGCAAGTTTTACCTGAACCTTTCACACACGGATGAAGAGATGAATGCGCCCAGATGGCTCAGCTTCATCTACCGCCATACCGTAATGCCCATCGAGGCGCGGCTTATGTCCCGGCGGTACCGCCTGACCATGGAGTTCATCTCGCGATTTGTCCGTGAAGGCATGGTCGTTGTGGATGTCGGGTGCGGCACCGGGGTATTCACGGTGGAACTCCTGAAGCGCGGTGCACTGGTCAAGGCGGTGGACCATGCGCTGCAGGCGCTCGAACTGACGAGGGCTCTTGTTGAGAAGACCGTACCCGAGCGGTCGGACGCAGCAGAGTATCTTCTCATGGATGTCACCACTCAGCCCCTTCCGGCATCGGATATCGTCCTTGCAATGGGGGTGACCCCCTATGTGGAGGACCTTGCCGCCTTTTATGGGAACATCCTGCCCACGACCAGGATTCTGTACTGCCTTATCCTCGACCCCGACCACTGGGCGAACAGGGTCCGCCGACTGATCCCTGCATTGAACGTGAGGAATCTCCACTGGTTCGATCAATCCTTGACCGATTCGCTCTTGGCCCATCATGGTTGGCGTCTCATGGAGAGGCGTCCCTTTGCCAGCGGGTATCTAGACACTGCAGAAAGGGTTCCCCGGGGATCGGATGTAAGCCGAGGGATTACAACACCGGGAGGGGGCTGATGGGGCAGGCAGCGGCAATCATGATACCCTGGGCCCGGCCGGCTTTCTTCGGAAACGAGGAGAGCTATCTCATGCAGGCGTTCCGGTCGACATGGATCTCAGGCGGGGATTTTGTCGACAGATTCGAGGAGGAATTCCGGCGGTACTGCGGGACACGGTTCGCTCTGACCACATCGAACGGAACCACGGCCCTGCACATGGCTTACCTGGCTCTCGGCATCGGGAAGGAGGACGAGGTCGTCGTCCCCGGATTTGCATTCCTTGCGGCCGCGAACGTTGCACTCCATGTGGGAGCGAAACCCGTTTTTGCCGAGGTGGATCCTGATACCTGGTGTGTGAGCGCTGCAGGAATTGAGCGGTGCATAACCCGCAAGACGAGGCTCATTGTTCCCGTCCACACCTATGGCAATGTCTGCGCCATGGATGACATACTCTCCCTTGCCGACCATCACGGCATAGCCGTGGTCGAGGATGCCGCAGAGGCGTTTCCGTCACGCTATCGGGGAAGACTCGCGGGCACCATGGGCGGCATTGGTGCATTCAGCTTCCAGGCCACCAAGACCATAACGACAGGCGAGGGGGGGATGGTGGTCACGGAGAATCCCACGTTGTTCGACACCATGTGGCTCTATCGGAACCATGGCATGAAGAACGTTCGATATTGGCACGAGCTTGCGGGGCACAATTTCCGCATGACAAATTTACAGGCCGCCATCGGCTGTGCCCAGATGGAGGTGCTTCCCTCCATCATGCGGGAGAGGAGACGTATCCAGGCATTGTATGCGGACCTCCTCCGGGAGATTGATGGTGCCACGACCCAGAGATTTGAACCCGATGTCGATGCCGTGCTCTGGTCATGTGCCGTGAAGCTTCATCCGGAGGCCTTTCCTCAGGGCAGAGACGGGTTGATAGCCCAGTTTGCGGAAGTAGGAATCGAGACGAGGCCCGGGTTTTACTCCGCCAGTCAGATCGGCCTGTATAAGGCAGCTCCTCTTCCTGTATGTGATGAGATAAGCCGCCAGGTCATAAGCCTTCCGACCTACCCGACGCTGAGTAACGACCAGGTTGCAAGCATCTGCGGATACCTGCGTTCCTTCAGGAAGTAATGATGCAATTCAGGGACGGCACCCTCCTGGTCTATATGAGTATGGCTCCCCTTGCCCTTGCATTCGAGCGGGCACTGGAGTGCAGCATATACAGGCGGTTTCCCTTCAAACGTCCGGTACTGGACCTCGGGTGCGGGGATGGACTTTTCGCCCACATCCTTTTCACCGAACCGGTGGATACGGGTATTGACCCTGATCCCAAGGAGATTGCACGTGCACGAACGCTCTTTTCCCATCATGAGCTGATCGAGTGTCAGGGGCATGCCATTCCAAAACCTTCAGGGGCATACCGGACCGTGTTCTCAAACAGCGTACTCGAGCACATACCCATGATAGAGCCTGTATTCCGAGAGGTTCACCGTCTCCTCGCCCCTGGAGGACGTTTCTATCTCACCGTGCCCTCGCCGTTGTTCGAGCGCTACACCATCTTGAACACGGTGCTTGAATCATGCGGATGTGCAGGACTTGCCGCCAGATATCGGCTGTTCTGCAGCAGGGTACTGTGGAAACAGCAGCACTACCACTTCGTCGACGGATGGCGGTCGCTGGCCATTGCATCGGGATTCAGGGTCATTTCCGCCCGGGAATACGATCCCATGTGTATCTGCCTGCTGAATGACGCCCTTTACCCGCTCGCAGGGTTCAGCCTTGTCGAGAAACGCGTTTTCGGACGGTGGGTACTCTTCCCCGGCCTGAGGCGGAGTGTCATGCGGATACTCTCGCATTCCGTGGATAGAATGCTGAACAGAAGTCTCAACACCGGTAAAGGGGCCCTCGTATTCCTTGCCCTTGAGAAAGGAGACAGCATATGAGCAAGGTCTCGGTGATCCTGCCGACGTATAACGAATCAGGAAACATCGTGGAACTCGTAACGGAGATCGGGAACAGAATCCCTCAGGCATGGGATCATGAAATCATTGTCATCGATGACAACAGTCCCGACGGGACATGTGAGCTCGTTCGGAGATCTTTCGGTGATGATCCGCAGGTTGTCCCTGTGTTAAGGACCACCGACAGGGGCCTTGCCAAGTCCATCAGGGCGGGAATCGAGGCGGCGACAGGAGATCAGGTAGTGGTCATGGATACTGATTTCACCCATGACCCTGTGGAGATCCCGCGACTGCTCCATGTCGGGAAGATGTACGATATCGTGAGCGGTTCGCGGTTCTGTCCGGGCGGGAACATGCAGGACACCAGGCATTATCTCGCGAGCATGGCCTTCAACCTGTTTCTCAGAATCATCCTGCGCACTCAGGTGCAGGACAACCTGGGCGGGTATTTCACCATGAGCAGGGCGAGGGTCTTGCAGCTTCCGCTGGACAGGATCTTCTACGGGTACGGAGAATATTATTTCAGGCTCATCCATTACGGACAGGCCGCGGGTATGTCGATCGTGGAAATACCAGCCGTGTACAAGGCCCGTACCCAGGGTGCGAGCAAGTCTCGTTTCCTGAGGATGCTGTTCACCTACAGCCTGTCCGCTGTAAGGATGAGGATCGAGACCCTCAGCAATGGCTGCGACCATGGTAAACCCGACCATCACAGGGGAGACGATCAACGGACCGTGCAGGGAGCGAAGCGGTAGTCGCCACTCCTTGTACGGGTGTGTATAAAGAGAAAAGGAGGGCCGGCTGCCGGCCCTCCTTTTCTTGTCTCTTTAGTCCGTTCTGAGGCTACGGTCCAGTCGATATGTGTCTATGGTATTTCACTTGGGATGCATTGCGGCAATGCCTCGATAGCATTGTTCGTAGGTCCCTGTCGTCCTTTCCTGCGAGTAGTGCAGCCTGATCCGCTCCCGGGCTTTAATACCCATGGCCTTGCGGCCTGCAAGATCCATGCGGGCGATGGTGTCCCATGCGCTGCACAGGCACCCGGGAGACCGCCTTCTGACCAGTATGCCGGTATCACCTATCAGGAGGCCTGTATCGCCGACATCGGTGGCCGCACAGGGTATCCCGCACGCCATGGCCTCGGCGATGACATTGGGAAAACCCTCGCCCCAGGCCGAGGATGACGTCATGATGTCGAACAGTGGGTATATCTTCTCGATGTCCTGGCGTTCACCGAGGAAATACATCCTGTCAGCAACATCGCCTCCTGGCACGAGCCTTTTCATATCTTGATTTGTCCGTTCCACTCCGCGGCCGGCAAGAACGAAACGTGCATCCGGATAAACTTTCAAGAACTTTCCGGCCGCCTGAAAGAAAGTTGCGTGATCCTTCATGGGATCGAAACGACAGACAAGACCGATAACCAGGGCATCTTCAGGGATATCCAGTGATTTTCTGGTCAAAACTCGCGCTGCCAAGTCAGGCCTGAAGATATCGGTGTTGATGCCGTTGGGGATGACGATCCATTCCCTGGGATGGTAGCCCAGTTTCTCATGGATCGATCTGCCCTCTTGTGAATTCACCACCACGGCCCTGGGAAATCGGGATAGCCTTGCACCGGCCAGGACGGAAAACCGATACACTGCTCCATATATGGTAAGGTCCATGTCTGAGCAGCGGATATTCCAGAGGGTGCGGGATGCCTGAAAAAGGGTAAGCCCCATGAGGTTCGCGTGATACATCCAGCACTGTATTATATCAGGCTGAAACAGGTTTCTCAGGAAACGAAGCCTGAAGATCGCACTGAACTCAGGGGTGCCTTTTTTCATCTTGAGGCTGTGAACAGGTATGCCGGCCTCTTCGAGCCTCCGGCCCATTGGGCCTTGGTCCTTCATGCATACCACTTCGTTGGCGAAGAGATCCCTGTTCATGGATGTCACAAGCCTGAAGAGACTGTGCTCGGCACCACCCACGTCAAGGCTGGATATGAGATGAAGCACTCTGACGGGCCGTTCAACCAATGTATCGTCTCCTCCACATCATGTACACGAGCAGCAGCCAGATGCGATCCACGGCCACGGACCCCTTCCTGCCCTTGAACTCGGCGATGGTCCCGAGCACCGGTTCCGGGTCGATTTCGCCCTGAGCTGCAAGGTTGTCCGGGTTGAGGTGCTCATCCAAAAGGTTCCTGAGATCGTCGTGGAGCCAGGAGTAGATGGGAACAGCGAACCCCTGCTTGGGCCTGTTGAAGAGGCCCTCAGGCAGATATCTTGCCAGAAGCCTCCTCAGGATGTACTTCATGGAGCCCCTGCGGTACTTCAGCGACATGGGCAGCCTGAGGGCGAATTCCACGATGCGGTGGTCCAGGAAAGGGTCCCTCCCTTCCAGGCTCACCGACATGGTGGCCCTGTCCACCTTGGTGAGAATGTCCTCAGGCAGGTAGTTCTTCATGTCCCAGATCATCATGGACGTAAGGAAGGTCGTGTCCAGGTCCTTCAGCGACTCCCGGGGGTCGGCATAGGCGCCGGTGAGCATGCGGATCTCATCAGGGAGCCAGTAGGCCACGGCATACGGATAGGCGCCTCCCGCATCGCCCTTCCAGTTGGCCAGCACAGCCTGGAGCTTGCGCATGCGGTCCCTGATGGCCGGCAGCCTGAGGCCGGGGTGGGCCGCAGCGACATCGGCGGCAATGTCGGTCCCGATCAGGCCGATGGCCCTGCCTATGGCCCTGGGGAGTACCCGAGGAAATGGCGACAGATAGTGCTGGAGCCTCTCCATGACCCAGTAGCGGTGGTACCCGCAGAACAGCTCATCCCCCCCGTCTGCTGACAGGCTCACCTTCACGTGCTTCCTCGTCATCCGCGACACGATGGTGGTGGGTATGCCGGAAATGTCGCCGAAGGGCTCGTCGTAGATCTCGGGCCACAGCGGCAGGATTGCCCTGGCATGGTCGGGGGTCACGGTCTCCTCGACATGTTCGGTTCCCAGGTGCTGAGCCACGGCCCGGGCCCAGCCCGACTCGTCGTAGTTTTTTTCGGCAAAGCCGATGGTGAAGGTCCTGATGGGTGAGCGTGTATGCCGGGCCAGGATGGCGGTCACCAGAGACGAATCGATGCCCCCCGAGAGGAAGACACCCACGGGTACATCGGCGATGAGGCGCTTGAGGAAGGCGTCGGTGATGATCTCCTCAAGCCTGTCCGTAAGGGTCTCCTCATCATCGGTATACAAAGGCATCCGGGAGATGTTTACCGGGTCCCAGTACCGGTGATGCTCGATGGCAAGGGCCCCGTCCACCCGTATCCAGCACCCCGGCTCCAGCTTTTCAACATGGCGGTAGATGCACCGGGGACCGGCGATGTACCCGTAGTGGAGGAATTCGGCCAGGGTCGCTCGATCGACTTCGAGACGAGTGCCGAGTCCCGCGTGCAAGGCCTTCAGCTCGGAGGCGAAGGCGAAGATGCCCTCGTGTCGGTAGAAGAAGAGGGGCTTGACGCCCATGCGGTCCCGGAAGAGGTAGAGGTCCTGTCCGATGCTGTCCCAGACGGCATAGGCGAACATGCCGATGAGGCGCTCCACGCTCTGCGGTCCCCAGGCGGCGAATGCGTTGAGCACAACCTCGGTATCCGAGGTGCCCCGGAAGCTGAATCCCAGGGCCTCGAGCTCGGGCCTGAGCTCCCGGTAGTTGTATACCTCGCCGTTGTAGCAGATGGTGTACCTGCCGTCGCTGGCGGTCATCGGCTGGTGCCCGGTTTCGGTGAGGTCAATGATGGTGAGGCGCCGGTGGCCCAGTGCGAGGCCCATATGTCCGTCCATGAACAGACCTGCATCGTCTGGCCCGCCATGGGTCATGGAGTCCCGCATGGCCGAACACAAAGCGGCAAGGCTGTCCGTGTCAGACCTTCTCCAGATTCCGGTGATCCTGCACATAGGCTATGGCATAGGTTGGTCCGGGGTGGCGGTGAGAGTCATTGGCATGAAGGTCAGTCGCGCTGCATCAGATCGCGGACCGTATCGATCCGGTGGCGGTAGGTGTGACAGGCTAAGGCGTATTGGTACGTTTTGTCCACCATGGCCTGTCGGTAGTCATCATCCCTGAACCGTCCCATGGCGTCTTCGATATTGGAATAGTCGTGCTCAAGGCAGATATAATGCTGATCGGCAACAAGGATATCGTTGAACCTTCCCCGCAGCATGACCTGGCAGGTCTTGGTCCCGATGGCATCGAAGTGCCGTGAGGATATTGCCTTGCTGTAGAAGGGGCACCGTCCGGTATCCTTGAAGAACAACTCATATGTCTCCGGGAAGTCGAGCTGTTCGTAGATGTCGGAATAATAGCTGATGTTCATGGTCTTCAGGAAACTGCCCAGCGGCGCCTTGACAATCCTCTTGAGCCGACCGGGCAGGAGGTTCCAGATCCGCTCCGCTGTTGAATCAGGTCTTACCATTGTGGTGCCTGATCTTTTTTGCTGTGCTTCTACGAAGGATTGGATCCGTGCCACTGTTGCATCGTCGCGTTCCAGATAGTACGATCCAGCTTCGTTGGATATGGTCCCCTTGCATCGGTTGAGGAATCCTGCCCAGCCAGACCGGTCGTAACGGGTTCCGGTATCGATGTCGATCTTCAGGGGCGGGTTAAAGGCATGGGTGGTAAAGAAAGTGAAGAGCTCGTTGCGTTCATTGTCACCGATACAGGACCAGTACTGCTGAGAGCGTGCCCCAATGTCGATGGGACGGTCTCGATGGGGGACAATGGGACGGAAGGCATCGGGATTCAACGCATGGGGGAGCGCCACCACCTGCGATGATGTGCATTCCGCATAAAGCCAGGTACCGGTTTCGGGGGGGATCTGGGTGCCGATGAAGTCGGCAGAGATATCCTTGAGAAACTCGATCTTGGCCTTCATGGAGATCCTGGGCAAGTTCACCTCATTGCCCACGAAGCTCAGGAGCTTGCCCTTCCGGTCTTTCAGGACAGACCGCCAGGGGTCGAGGAAGGTCAGGGTGTCTGCGTTGACAGAGTGCAGGAGCACAATGACATCGTAGTCCCTGATGGATTTTCTGAACGAACCGGCATGCACCCGTTCGCATATGTTGATGGATCGGGTGCGGAAGTCCTCGTGGGATTCGAAGGCCTGCAGCCAGTCGTCGTAGTAGGACAGCTTGTCGGTATAATGCGCGTAGAGAACGAGGGTGTGCAGTTTCGAGATGCTCATTCCCCCATGTGCCTGCGGTGTTTTTCCATGCATTGCCTGATGATGGACAGATTCGCCTTTGTCCATTCGATGGTCTTCTCAAGGCCATCATGTAGGCTGACGGTGGCGGTGAAACCGAGTTCGCGGGAAGCCTTTTCCGTACTGCCGAAGCGCTTTCCGGAATGGTCCCAGGGACGGGCTGGCATGAATGCGATGCCTCCCTGGTTGCCGGCGAGGTCGTTGATGAGGGTTGCGAGCTCCAGAATGGTTGTTTCACGGCCGCTTGCGATATTGTAGACCCCGCCGGGGGTTCCTTTTTCAGCGCATGCCATGAGACCACGGCAGATGTCTTCGACATAGATGAAGTCCCGCGAGGCGATACCGTTGTTTTCCACGGGCAGTGGTTCTCCCTGCAGGGCCTTGAAGAGAAAGGTCGGAGTGACGTTCCGCCAGATGGTCGCAGGTGTGCCTCTCCAGCGGCCCGCACCAAGAATCTCACCCGGTCCGTAGACGTTCTGAAATCGGGCCCGTACTGTCGGCAGCCCGTGCTGGCGGTGGAAATAGACCGAGTAGAACTCTCCGATGACCTTGGAGATGGAATAGGGGCTGTCCTGAACGAGCGAAATGGGGTCTTCTTCGGTGGTGGCCCGTGCCTGGTCGAAGGTCTTCTCGGCCACTGAACACCCGGCGGATGAATAGACGATCTTTCTCATGTGCCGGTGATCCTTGAGGTGATTCATGAGCTTCAAGGTTGTCAAGGTGTTGTTATCATGGTCGGCGAGGGGGTCGTGGATGGAGCTCTGGTTGCCGTGATAAGTGGCCAGGTGAAACACATAGTCGAGATCGTCTTTGATGGACCGGAGGATGGCATCATCGGTTATGGACCCTTCAATGAAGGTGACGATCGGACTGTCAGGGACATTGAAACGCTCTGCCGAGATCAGGTTGTCAACGATGAGAACCTGGCGGGGTTCCTTTGCCAGAAGCATGCGTACGAGGTTGCTTCCCACGAACCCGGCTCCGCCGACAACCAGGATCCTTGCGCTGGTAAACTGGCTCATGAAGGTTCTCCTGAAGGGATCTTCCCGGGCTGTATGAACGGACCGCCCGCCTAGTCTTTCTTGTCCGGGATCCTCAGGTGGGTGAAGGTCTCGCTGATCCCGAATTCCTTGTAGTACTCGATCGCTTTGCGAACGCCCGCCTCAAGGAGAGTGTTTACCTTCCATGGGGCAAAGTCGGCGTGGGTTTTGGAGGGGTCCAGGAGGATGGTGAAGGCGTCTTCGGGCCCCCGCTGCCTTACCTCGACCTCTTTTTCCAGGGTGATGTCAAGTGCCTTGATGGTGGCGTCGAAGAGTTCCTTGATGGCATAATCACTGCCTGAGGAGATGTGATAGGGCCCCCGGGAGCCTTTTCCGTCGATGGCCATGAGCACGCAGTTCACCAGGTCGTCCACATAGATGAAGTCGCGGCGGGTGTCCATGACGAAGCACTGCTTGCCCGTGGTGAGGCGCTGGAAAAAGGTGGGCAGTGGACCGCTGATGTTTCTCGGGCCGTACGCGTTTGCGAGCCGGAAGGAGATATAATCAAGGCCGCTCAGCTCTATGTACTGCTCGGCCGTGGTCTTGCTGATGGCATAGCTGCTTCCCCCGGAGATGATGGGGTGGTCCAGGGTGATCGGCTGTTCGATGGGGTGCAGACCAT
The DNA here is from genome assembly GCA_017992605.1 of Deltaproteobacteria bacterium. Lineage (GTDB taxonomy): Bacteria > Desulfobacterota > Desulfomonilia > UBA1062 > UBA1062 > MWEI01. Next base: position 21,445 of record JAGOOG010000003.1, on the reverse strand, counting down.
AGCACAGGGCGGTCTGGAAATAGATGATGCGGTTGACCGCGTATCGCATGGAGGCATGCACGATCACCGCAGTCCCGAGGCAGTTCGTCCTGATGTCCTCTTCCCAGTTGTCCGGGTCCTTGTAGGATGCTGCAGCGTGGATGACCAGGTCGGGCCTGAATCCTGCGAATGCCTTCTCCACAATTCCCTCGTCGGCGATAGTACCCTCCACGATGGTGAGCAGCTTATGGGGCTTGAGATTGTCGCGCCTTCCCGTGGAATAGTTGTCGATGACCAGGACCGTATCGCCGCGGGCGACAAGCCTGTCCGCCAGGTGTGATCCGATGAACCCGGCCCCACCGGTAATGAGTACCTTCATGGCTTATACTCCTTTTTCTCCAAGTTCTGAGTAATATGGCTGCTTGTCATGGAATTCCCGATGCCAGAGCTCCAGCGACAGGAGGCCCCAGAGCTTGCGACCGAACTGGGGCTCGTCGTTCAAGGATTCCAGGATCGCCTTGTGGTTGAAATAATCACGCTTCTTTGTTCCCGATGAAGTGAAGATGTCAAGGACGAAATCCTTCAGGTCACCCCGGAACCACTCGTTCAGGGGTACGGGGAAGCCCATCTTGTTCTTGCGTTCGGTGATGAGGCTGGGAAGATCTTCATCGACAACATCCAGCAGTATTTTTTTGAGGGTGCCATCCTTGAACTTGATGTCGGAAGGCATGGTGGCGGCGAACTCCACGATGGCATGGTCCAGGAAGGGCACCCTGGATTCCAGTCCATGGGCCATGCTCATCCGGTCTTCCACCTGAAGCAGGCCCGGCAGCAGCGTCTTGAAGTCGAAATGGGTCATCTTGTCGAAATACGATTCCTTGCCCACGTTCTTGCCATGGAAGATCGTGCTGAAGGTCTCGAAAGGCGAATAGTCGCTCAACGTCTCCCAGTTGACCTCCTTCTCAATAGATGGCGCCCGGTTGATCAGCCGGTAATACCGCTTGTCCAGCGACTCGAAGATCCCGTCCCGCCAGAACTCCCTGATCAGGGGCTTATAATTCTGCAGGGCTACAAGGTTCGGTATGATGGACTCATAGGTGACGATGAAGTTGCCGCTTTTCAGGGACCCTTCTATAGCCCCCTTAATGCACTGTTCGAAGTAGGCCAGCAGGTACCGGACATAACCACCGAAGATCTCGTCGGCGCCCTGCCCGCCCAGGACTACTTTCCTGTGCCGGGCGGCAAGTTTCGAGACGTGGTACTGAGGAAATGAGCCCGGTCCGGCCACCGGGTAATCGAGGGAGTATATCACCTGGGAAATGCTTTCCAAGAAGTCTGTGCTCGTGATGTCGATCTCCTCGAGGGGAATGCCGCACGCCTCGGCCACTGCCCTGGCGTACCTGCTCTCGTCGTAGAGCTCTCCCAGGGAGAACTTACCGGTGAAGGCCATGAATTCGTCGCCCGCTTCCCTGTTCTTGACGGCGAGCGCTGCAACGGCGCTGGAATCGAGACCGCCGCTCAGATAGGATCCGATGGGTACGTCACTCCTTGTGTGGACTCGGACCGAGTCCTCAAGCAGTTCCCTGAGCCTCTCCGTGAAGTACTTCCGCGTGTGGTCGAAGTCGGGCCGGTAGTAGACCTCCCAGTAGCGGTTAATGTTCATGTTCCCGCCAGCGATACTCATCCTGTGGCCGGGGAGCAGTTCGTGGATACCTTTAAAAAGGGTTTTCCCGTCCAGGCACAGCTGGAAGGCCAGGTAGTCTTTCAGGGCGTTCACATCGGTCCTGATCTCGGGAAGAAACGGCAGTAGCGTTTTGGCCTCCGATGCGAAGAAGAAGGCGTCAGCGGTGGTTGTATAATAGAAAGGCTTGATGCCGAACCGGTCCCGTGCGCAGAAGAGGAGCTGCTTTGATTCATCCCAGAGGGCGATGGCGAACATGCCCCTGAGATGATGTACGCAGTCCTGCCCCCACCGGTCGTAGGCAGCGAGGATAACCTCGGTGTCCGATGAGGTCCGGAAGGGATATCCGGAGAGCTCAGCCCTGAGTTCCCGGTAGTTGTAGATCTCGCCGTTGTAACATATGGTGCGGCCAGCACCGTCTGTCATGGGCTGGCCGCCGGTCGTGAGGTCGATGATGGAGAGCCTGCGGTGGGCGAAGCCGGTATGCCCCCGGGGGTGTATGAAGAACCCCTCGTCGTCAGGCCCACGGTGGCGCTGGAGGTGGTTCATGGTCCTGAGGTGGCGCTCCAGCTCAGGTCTTGTCTTCATGTCTTGGAAATGTATACCAGCTATTCCGCACATCTCAGAGGTCTCCTCAGGAAAAGGATATCATAGATCTCGTGGCCCTGCATTGGTTGAGATGCCTGCATATACTTTCGACGCCTCGGCATCTGACTGAGCAGGCTCTATGTTCCCCATCTGAAAAGTCGCACAAGGATATCTATCGGTCAGATTCTGTTTTTCATGTCCCTGGATTTCAGGACGGATAGCGCCGCCTTCCGGATGAACTTCGCGGCCTCCTTGAGAAATTGCAGGGAAAATCCGAGATGCCCGTGCCGCAGCACACGGTATTCCCGTTCCAGGTCGTACTTTTTCAGAAAGGCGAACAGCGTATCCCTGGAATACGCATAGAACCTCGATTCATAGAGTATCGGCATGATGAAGTACAGGGGCGAGAAGAGGAACGGCCATTTTTCCCTGGTATCGAGCAGGAGGAACAGGAAGGCTTCACACGGGCCGTGCCTTGTGTTTGTGATGGGATGCACTTCCCTGACGTGATTGAGGATGCTCCGGACGAAATTTTTATAGGTATATTCTCCTGAAAGTACGATATCCTGATAAGCTTGCTGAGCTATCTGTTCGCACAGGTCGACATCTTGTATGGCTGAGATCACCTCTTCGAGATTACCCCAGTCCTTCTTGATCTCTATGTAATGAATCCCGGGTTTAAATATGCCGGCATATTCTCCCTCGACAAGGGCCTGGCATGTCTTCGTGATGCAGGCCTCGAAATGGCGCGGAGAAAGTGCGAAGAGACGTAGGTCTCCATCAAGGCCGGCAAAGCATTGCCTTTCCACCTCGTCGAAAGATGCGTCCGGATGGGCCGAGACATAGTCTTCAACTCTTTGTCTGATCGTGCCATCTGGATCATGCATGCTTGCCCCGCCCTCACATCCCAGTACAACTCTGCAGTTGCTCAGGAACTTATACCAGTCCTTACCAATGAAAACGTCCTTGTAGTCATTGGATAAATCAACCTTTGCAGCATGGTTCCGAGACACATCAAGAAATCTCTCGGTAAGCTGCCACTTCACGAGGCCGTGCCTGCCAAGCCAGAAAGGCACTTTACGGGCACGGTATCCAAGGTCAATGGGTCTCTCGGAATGTGGCCTGCAGAATTGCTGGACCTCTGAGAGGGATCCTTCATCGATGTAGCCGGTGAGCACCGTGATATAGTGTTCGATGCCCGATAATTCGCGGGGATAGGCCTTTTCGTAATCCTCGGGGCTGAAGCAGGTGAACACGGTTTTGATGCCGAAATCGGTGAAGAACCTGCTTACAGGGACTGTATTGACATACTCATCCTGGGGAATGGCTACCTTGTAACCGGATAGATGCCGCAAGGACTTGAATCTCTCAAGATAGGCCTGAAAGCGTATCGGCCCATCCCATTTAAGCCCGGTGAAGGTATAGTGGTAGATGATCAAGTCAAAGGGAAGTTTGGTTATCCATTCAGGAACTCCGAAGAATGCATTGAGATAGAAGCAATCATTCCCGGAATACCGCTTGAAGCAATAGAGATGTTCATCAATGGTGTTTCTGTCGGTCCTTCGTACCAGATAGTACACAATGAGGATTTTCATGATGGTCCTTATTTGGTCGCAGTAACATAGATATCCAGGCCCAAGTATTTACCCAGGCTTGATAGAAGGTATTCTCTCTGAATGGTAAGACGGTGGAAAAGTATGAGATGATCACAATTCTGTTTTGAAAACCTGGCGGAGGAGTACCGGCTGAACATGGTTCCCAATTCATGAATGGAATGGAAGCTTGTCTCGGGTGCTGCAACCTCGTGACTGTCGGCATCGTATGATCTCCGCATCTCATCATTAATGACGCTGTTCTTCTTTTTCATTATGCCCCATGTAGTGAAGAGGCAAAGGAGGGTCTGTTTCGGCCAATTCCTCCACTGCCTGAAAGAGAATTGATTATAGAGCATGATATAGGCCTTTCCGCCACGCTTCAGTATGCGGTATGTTTCGTCTACGCATCGTCTCACATCACCGGTGTGATGATAACATCCTATGGATACAACGGCATCAAATTCCTCTCTGCCGAACGGGCTATCCAGTATGCTCCCCCTGAGAACGGTGCCATGAAGATTCTGGAGTGCCAGGCGATGGAGCATCATCCTTACAGGTCCTTTGGCCACATCCAGTCCAGTGTAACAGGCGCCGGCCTCAACGATCTGTTGTCCGAGGGTTCCATATCCCAAGCCTATCTCCAAGACCTTCTTGCCGGCGAATTCCTTCAGCGGTACTTCCTGAAGGAGGTACGGATAATAGTCCAGATAGTACTTGTCGAATTTCTGCAATGATTCAATGGAATGGTCGCTTATCCCGAGATGTCTGGCAAGGGCGTTGCCGCACAATTCATTCCAGAATTCAGCATTGAGCTTGTCAATATTCTTTTCCATATAGAATGTTCACTGGATTTTCATGGAGAGTCTCATTCCTTGCCGTCCTGTATCTGCTCGGTATGCCATGACAGAAGTGGTCTGACAGGGCCGCTGTAGTTACCGTGGTAGTCGCCCTTGAGAACCCCGTCATCCACTGCGTCAAAAGACAGGACGTTCTCAACGCGGAATCCTTCATACCAGTTGTTTACGAAACCGGCTACGGAGATGGAAAATCGGCCGGCATTCATAAGGTTGCCGGGGATACGACAACGTGTGCGGAATATCCCTTTTGAGACCGGGGCTCCGTAGAGGTTGTTGTCTTTATTGTTGAGGGAACTGAAGACGCTGTTCCCATCGACATCGAAGAGCATGAGGGAGAATTGGGGGACAGCCCTGTCGGCCTTGACACGGTACGTGATCCGGACGAACAGATCCGCGGATATGTTCGTGACGGACGTCTCCCGGTCCCTCTCATCCGAGAGCATCAGGGAGACAATCTCCATTGATCTATTACCCGGCCTCTTGTCCGGGTCCCATGTAACGGAACTGGTGGTATGACTGCCGAGCTCCAGGTAGCGGTTGACGACGGTGTTCACATCCCCGTCGAGCTGGATCTGCCCGCCATCCAGCAGGATCCCCCTCTTGCAGAACTTTCTCACGGCAGGCATGTTATGGCTGACGAACAGGATGGTTCTGCCTTCCCGGGAGGATATGTCGCTCATTTTCCCGAGGCATTTCTTCTGGAATGCCGCGTCGCCGACAGCAAGCACCTCGTCCACCAGGAGAATTTCCGATTCCAGGTGAGCTGCCACGGCAAAGGCAAGGCGGACATACATGCCGCTTGAATATCGCTTCACCGGAGTGTCGAGGAATTTCTCCACCTCGCTGAATGCGACAATCTGATCGAACTTCCGGTCGATCTCGGCTTTCCTCATACCGAGGATGGTACCATTCAGGTAGATATTCTCCCTCCCGGTGAGTTCAGGGTGAAATCCGGTACCCACCTCAAGCAGGCTTGATACACGGCCGTGCAGGTAGACCTCTCCTGAAGTGGGCTCCGTAATGCGGCTCAGGATCTTCAGGAGCGTACTCTTTCCAGCCCCGTTTTTCCCGATAATTCCTGTGACCTCGCCCTCTTCAACGGCAAAGGATACATCCTTCAACGCCCAGATGAAGTCCGTCTCTTTCTTGTCAGGGTCTGACTTTGTCCCTGTCTCCTCGGGCCTGAAGGTCGTGAGTCTCCTGAGTTCCCGAAGATTGCGGACCGGGGAAGCCAATGCGTCCATGAAAGCCTCCCGGAAAGTCCTGTTCTCCCGTTCTCTGGATCCCAGACGATAGATCTTTGAGAGGGAGTCGGATTGAATGATCGGGTCGCTCATCGCTAGATCACATCCGCAAGATATCGTTCCACCTGGTTGAAATAGACGATGCCCACGATGAACAGGGCTGTGCTCACTGCCGCGGATATGAGCACCATCTCCGTGGGGAAGGCGATCGTCCCAAGGAGTGCGGAGCGGAATCCCTCCACGATGCCTGTCATGGGATTCAACGCATAGATCATTCGATACCGCTCAGGAACGAGCGAAGCAGGATACACGATGGGTGTGGCGAACATCCAGAACTGGGTCAGGAAGGGAATAGTGTATTGAATGTCCCGGTACTTCGCGTTCATGGCGGAGAAAATGAGGCCGACCCCTGTGGCTGAAAGCACCATGAGCAGTGACAGGACGGGAAGGAAAAGGACCATGATGGTAGGATAGATCCGATAATAGAACATCATGCAGATGACCACGAGAAAGGCGATAATAAAATCCAGGAGGCCTGCAAGTATGGGGGTCAGGGGGATGAAGAGTCGTGGAAAGTATACCTTTGATATAAGACTGCTTGATCCGATCAGGCTGTTGCTGGATCCCGTGATGGCTGTAGAGAAGTACGTCCATACGACCATGGCAGTATAATTGAAGATGGAGTATGGTAATCCGTCAGAAGGAATTTTCGCCAGCTTTCCGAAGAAGAGCGTGAACACGATCATCATGCAGAACGGTCTGATGATGGCCCACAACCCGCCCAGGACCGTCTGTTTGTACTTGACCTTGATGTCCCTGATAACCAGAAAGCCGAGGAAGTCCCGGTAATGTGAGATTTCCCTCAGGTCGGCCGCCTGAAACCCGCTCTTTTTCTTTATGCAGATGCTGTGCCTGGTGGATTCTGGTGGTGTGGCTGTCATAGTGCAATCATGTGGTTATACGCAATGCTCCGCTCAACCGGGTGAACCGGAGGGCTTGTCTGTTTTTACGAAAGACTCCTGGAAATCCATAAAACAATACTGGATCAATGGATACAATAGGATGGGGTAATAAGCAACAGTGATCCTGCCTGCACGGCCGCGTGCATGTTCAGGTGCGCCCCTGGGAGAAGCCTTTGTACAAGGAGATGAAATCTCCGGCAACTGAGCGCCAGGAAACCCTCGACCTGTACTCCTTCCGCTTGATATCAAGGGTTCCAGGGGGTATGGCCCCCGAGAAGGCGGTGATGATCTTTTCGGCAAGATCCTTTTCATTCCCGGGTTCAAAGAGGAGGCCGTCCATGCCGTTCCTTATCAACGGCCGGTTTGCATCGATGTCCGTCACTACCGGGATGAGGCCGGCAGCGATGGCCTCCATGAGCGCGATGGATGTGCCGTCCGACAGTGCCGGGGACACGAACACCGAAGCCTGTTCCATCAGGGCCGGTATGTGATCGGAGGGGACGAGGCCGAGGAAGGTGATGCTGTCCCCCGGTCCGGTATTCCGGGCAAGAGTCCTGAGGAAAACCTCTTGGGACCCCGATCCCGCGATAATGAGGCGCCCCTCGGGGACCCGCTCCCGGACAATGGGCATGGCCCTGATGAGTGTCTCGGCATCATATACGCGTTCGAGGCTCCTCGTATACAGGATGGTTTTCGTGATCCGTCCCGGGTGAACATCGAAGAATGCATCGTCTACGCCTGTGGGAGTAATCGATGCATGTTCAAGACATGTTCTGGTCCTCATACTGGAGGAAACCACGGTCGCCATGTCCGAAAGTCTCACGGCGAGTCCGAAGAGCGCTCTCAGCGGCTGCCGTTCGCTGATGCGCACGTCCATCCCCCGTGCGGTGTTGAGTACTGGTATCCGGAGGAAGCGCCCGGCCAGTGCAGCAATGAGGCCGGTGGGCAAGATCCAGTTTCCATGGATGACATGGGGTTTCCATTGTGCCGCGAGCTGCAAGGCACCGGCAAGACCGGTTATCATATAGACGGCCATGGGGAGCACTGGGATTGATTCGAGCTGATTCAATGGCCTGTTCCCGCTCGGGAATCGAAATCGATGGATCGTTATGCCTTCATCGTGTTCAGTGAAAGGACTTCTAGAATGAATCCTCGGCGTAAGGACCTTTATCTCCACGCCCTGTTTGTTCATATGCAGGCACAGCTTCCTGATGAAGAGGCCCCGGTGCGATCCAGGAAAATCCGGGTAGGAGTTCGTGACCATGAGCACCCTCATGGAAGTTGTCCTATATCATCATGAAGGATAAAAACAAGAAGATAGCTGACAAAGTGGATAATGCATTCCGCCCGGGGAGCGTGCGGCGAGGCAGAAGTAAAATCGTAATGATGTATTACAAACATACGAAACATGTTGACAACGGCGTGCCGGCAGTGGAATAATACCGTACCATACAGATGTTATGAAGTATTACATCAGGTGTGGGGACGTATTCCCCGGACCCTGCAAGCCTTGATCTTTCCTCGCTGTGGTCCTCCATCACGAGATCGGGGCAGAACGGCCCGTCGTGTTTCTAGGCGCCAGGTCATACGACAAGAAAAGGCAGGTCGCGTAATCGACATGGAACCCTTATTGTCCGGCATCAAGATCCTCGACTTCACGTACCTCCTCCCCGGGCCGTTCGCCACCATGATCCTGAGTGATCTCGGCGCCGAGGTGCTCCGGGTGGAGTCCCACACCCGCATGGACATGGCCCGGCTCGCCCCGCCCTACGTGGACAGTCAGTGCACGGTCTCGTGCATGCACGCCTTCCTCAACAGGAACAAGAAGTCCATCGCGCTCGACCTGAAGTATCCGGAGAGCATCGCTATCATCAAACGCCTCATCGCGGAAATGGGCTACGACGTGGTGATCGAACAGTTCCGCCCCGGGGCCATGGGGCGGCTCGGGCTGTCCTACGAGACGCTCTCCGGGATCAACCCGGGACTCATCTACTGCTCCATTACGGGCTACGGGCAGACCGGTCCCTTGCGCGACAGGGCGGGCCACGACATCAACTACCTCTCCCTGGCGGGTGTCATGAGCTACTCCGGATCGAGGGAGACGGGACCGGGCATCATGGGCATCCAGGTGGCGGACGTGGGGTCGGGCTCCAACAACGCTGCCATCGGGATACTGGCCGCCGTCATCGGCCGGATGCGGACGGGCAGGGGTCAGCACATCGACGTGTCCATGACCGACGGCATGTTCCCCTACCACGTGGTGAGCGCGCTGGGATGCCTGGTGGGCGGGGCAGAGCCGGCCTACGAGACCGAGATCCTCAACGGCGGGTCCCTATACGGCTTCTACGAGACCAAAGACGGCCGCTACCTCTCCTTTGGGGGCCTGGAGCCCCAGTTCCTGAGCGCATTCCTGCAGGCCCTGGGGCTCGGTCACTATATCGCCAGGCTCCTGGAGCCCGATATCAACGGCGAACTGAAGGACCGGGTCACGGAGGTCATCCGTTCGCAGGACCTGTCCCACTGGGTGCAGGTGTTCAGCGAGGTCGACGCCTGCGTTGAGCCGGTGCTGAGCGTCCTCGAGGCGACCTCGAGCCCTCACGCACAGGCGCGTGGGATCGTGGTGGAGGTGCCCGGGCCCGATGGATCGCCCATCCCTCAGGTGGCAGCCCCCATCAAGTTCTCTGGATACGAGCCTGCCTACGACCGGGCCGGACCGGCCCTCGGGCAGGACACGGCGGACGTGCTGAAGTCCCTCGGCATGACCGGGGATGACATAGCTGATCTGAAATCGAAGGGAATCATCGGCGGGGTGTAAGATTTCGTAAAAGGGGGTAATCAGGTATGGTTGGCATCACTGCGTATGGAGGGTACATACCGCGCTACCGGATAAGCCGCATGACCATTATCCAGAACATGGCGTGGTACTTCCCGGTGATCATGGCGGTGGCCGGCGGCGAGAAGGCCATTGCCAACTGGGACGAGGATGCGGTCAGCATGGCCGTTGCTGCGGCCTATGACTGCATGGCGCTCAAGGACAGGAAGAAGGTCGACGGCATGTACCTCGCGTCCACGACCCTGCCCTTTGCGGACAGGTTGAATGCGGGGATCGTCGCCGCGGCCCTGAACTTCAGGGAGGAGGGTCTCGGGGCAGCTGACTTCAGTGCCTGTATGAAGGCGGGCACGACCGCTTCCATCGCCGCCGTCGAGGCGGTCAAGTCCGGGGGGAAGAACAGCGTGCTCGTGGTGGCTTCCGACCAGAGGCGCACCAAGATGGCCACCATGTTCGAGATGTTCTACGGCGACGGTGCCGCAGCCCTGCTCTTCGGCACCGAGGACGTGATCGCCGAGTTCAAGGGTGCCCATTCCATCAGCTGCGACTTCGTCGACCACTACAAGGGTTCCGGCAAGGAGTTCGACTATGGCTGGGAGGAGCGCTGGGTCAGGGACGAGGGGTACGGCAGGATCATCCCCGAGGCCATAGCCGGGTTCCTCAAGAAGTACTCAATGGGCATGGCCGACATCAGCAAGGTGGTCTACCCGTGCTACTTCACCGGCACCCACAAGGCCATCGCGAAGAGCCTCGGCATCGATCCCGCCAAGCTCCAGGACAATCTCCACGGCACCTGCGGCGACACCGGCACTGCCCACCCGCTCGTCATGTTCGCTGCGGCACTGGAGCAGGCAAAGCCCGGGGAGAAACTCCTGCTGGCGGGGTTCGGACAGGGGTGCGACGTGCTGTGCTTCGAGGTCACGGACAAGATCAAGAAATTCAAGCCGGCCATGGGCGTGTCCGGCTACCTCGCAGCCAAGGTGGACTTCCCCAACTATCTCAAGTTCGCCAAGTTCCGCGACCTCATCACGGCGGACCTCGGCATCAGGGGCGAGGCGAACCCGAACTCCTCGCTGACCGTGCTGTGGCGGAAGCGCAAGATGATCCTCGGCTTCAACGGGCTCAGGTGTACCAGGTGCGGCACACCCCAGTTCCCGCCCATGCCGGTGTGCGTGAACCCTGACTGCCAGTGTGCGGGGCAGTTCGAGGACTACGAGTTCGCCGACAAGCCCGGCAGGGTGGAGATGTTCACGGGAGACCTCCTCTCGCCTTCGGTGGATCCTCCCGCGGTGTACGGGATCGTCTCGTTCACGGGCGGCGGCAAGGCCTTCCTTGACTTCACCGACTGCGACATGAACCAGGTCAAGGTGGGCATGCCCATCAGGATGACCTTCCGGCGGCGTTCCCGAGATGCGATGCGGGGATTCACGGGCTATTTCTGGAAGGCCGTGCCCCAGGTGCAAGGGTGAGGAGGTGAGCCATGGCAAGCGGAATCAGAGATAAGGTAGCCATTCTCGGCATGGGGTGCTCCAAGTTCGGGGAGCGGTGGAACGAGAGCGCGGAAGACCTCCTGGTGGAGGCCTTCACTGAGTGCATTGCGGACGCCGGGATCGAAAAGAAGGAGATCCAGGCTGCATGGCTCGGCGTGTGCTTCGATGAAATCCACATCGGCAAGAGCGCCCTGGCGGCCTCGACCACGCTGCGTCTGCCCAACATAGCGGTCACCCGGGTGGAGAACTTCTGCGCCAGCGGTACGGAATCCTTCCGTGGAGCGGTCTACGCGGTGGCGTCCGGGGCCTGTGACATAGCCCTGGCCCTGGGCGTGGAGAAACTCAAGGACATCGGGTACGGCGGGCTGCCTGAGTTCAGCTCGGCCATGGGGATCACGAACTCGATGTGGTTCCCGAACCTGACGGCCCCGGGCGGATTCGCCATGCTGGCCACGGGCTATGCGGCCAGGTACGGCCTGGACATCCAGGAGGTCAAGAAGGCCATGGCCCACGTCTCGGTGAAGAGCCACGCCAACGGCGCGCTCAACCCCAAGGCGCACCTGAGGCGACCGGTCACCGAGGAGCAGGTGCTCATGTCGCCCATGATCGCCTTTCCCCTGGGGCTCTTCGACTGCTGCGGGGTCTCCGACGGCGCTGCCTGCGCCATCGTGACCACGCCCGAGATCGCGAAGTCGCTGGGCAAGAAGGATGTCATCTCGGTCAAGGCTCTCCAGTTGGCCCTTTCCAACGGAACCGAGCTGTCATACAGCGACTGGGACGGTGCCCACTTCGTCACCACCACCAAGGCGAGCGCTGCGGCCTATGCCGAGGCGGGCATCAAGGACCCGAGGAAGGAGATCAGCATGATGGAGGTGCACGACTGCTTCTCCATCACCGAACTCGTCACCATGGAGGACCTGCACATCTCGGCGCGGGGCAAGGCGCCGAAAGACATCATGGACGGTTTTTTCGACCGCGGCGGCACGGTCCCCTGCCAGGTCGACGGGGGGCTCAAGTGCTTCGGCCACCCCATCGGTGCCTCGGGCCTGAGGATGCTCTACGAGATGTACCTCCAGCTCCTGGGCAGGGCCGGAGAACGGCAGATCAAAAATCCGAGGTTCGGGCTCACCCACAACCTCGGCGGGTTCCCCATGCTCAATGTCTGCAGTATAGCCATCATCGGCCGGTACGGTGACTGAAGGGAGGTCATCCATGGCGGATCATTCAAAGATCGGAAAAGAGTACGCACCCGTCGTCTGGGAGGTGGAGCGGGGAAAGATCAGGGAGTTGGCCAAGGCCATCGGCGACCCGAACCCCATATTCCAGGACAGGGAGGCTGCAAGAAAGGAAGGATACAAGGACACGCCGGCGCCTGCCACGTTCCTCACCGTGCCCATGATGTGGTCGACCTCCATGCCCTTCGTGATCACGGACCTGGCCATCAACTTCATGATGGTGCTCCACGGCGAGGAGGAATACGAGTACTATCAGGAGATCTACCCCGGCGACGTCATAACGGCCACGCCGAAGATCGCGGCCATCGAGGAGAAGACGAGCAAGTCGGGCAGGAAGATGGACATGGTGACCGTGGAGCTGCTCTACACCAACCAGCGGAACGAGAAGGTCGCCAGGGCGCGATCGCTGCTCGTGGAACGGAAGTAGGAGGACAACCATGGCGCACGAAATCTATTTTGATGATATACAGGTGGGGACACAGATGCCCCAGCTCGTCAAGGGTCCCATGCAGAAGCTCCAGCATGTCATCTATGCAGGTGCCTCGGGCGACTTCAACCCGCTCCACACGGACGACGACTTCGCCAAGGCAGTGGGCATGCCCACCGGTGCCATCTCCCACGGCATGCTCGTCATGGGCTTTGTGGGGCAGGCCATCACGGCCTGGGTCCCCAAGAAGTACCTGCGGCGCTTCGGGGTGCGGTTTGCCGGCATGACCAGGCAGGGCAACACCATAACCATCACGGGGAAAGTGACGGATAAGAAAAGCGTCGGCGGGGAAAACATCATCACCTGCGAGGTGACGGCCGCCGACGAGACCGGCGACGTGAAGATCACGGGAAGCTTCGATGCGGCCCTCCCGAAGAGGGGCTGACGCACGCACATATGAAGGAGGAGAGCGAGACATGGCAAAGATCGATTTGACCGGAAGGGTTGCGATTGTGACGGGGGCCGGCGCGGGCCTGGGCAGGCAGCATGCCCTGGAGCTGGCCAAGCGGGGCGCCAAGGTGGTGGTGAACGACCTGGGCGGCACCCGCGACGGCGTGGGCCACAGCGACGCCGCGGCCAACAAGGTGGTGGACGAGATCAAGGCCCTGGGCGGGCAGGCGGTGCCCAACTATGACAACGTGGCCACCATCGCGGGCGGCGAGAACATCACCAAGACCGCCGTCGACGCCTTCGGCAAGGTGGACATCCTCGTGAACAACGCCGGCATCCTCAGGGACAAGACCTTCAACAAGATGGAGGAGGAGAACTGGGACGCGGTGGTGGGTGTCCACCTCAGGGGCGCCTACTGCGTGAGCAAGCCCGCCTTCAACAACATGCGGGAGAACGGCTTCGGCAGGATCATCATGACCACCTCGGGGGCGGGGCTGTTCGGCAACTTCGGCCAGAGCAACTACGCCGCGGCCAAGCTGGGCATCGTGGGGCTCACCAACGTCATGAAGCTCGAGGGGGCCAAGTACAACATCAGGACCAACGTCATCGCCCCGGTGGCCGCGTCCCGGCTCACGGAAGACGTGCTGCCGCCCCAGCTCTTCGAGAAGATGAAGCCCGACTTCATCACGCCGCTGGTGCTCTACCTGGCATCCGAGCAGTGCACGGACACGGGCATGATCATCAACTGCACGCTCGGCTACTACAGCCGCTCCGCAATCGTCACCGGACCCGGCGCGTTCCTCTCCGACGGGCACAAGATACCCGAGCCCGAGGAGATCATGGCGGCCTGGGACAAGATCAAGAGCCTGGAGAATCCCAAGTACTTCGATCAGCTCCCCGAAATGTTCGGCGTGCTGGGCCCGCTGCTCCAGTAGGTATCGCATCGCTGCAGGGATCCCCATGCCCATGCCTTCGGGCGTGGGATCCCGAAAATGGGGTCGGAGTCGATTTAATCTCAAAAGTGCATGCTTTTATTAAAAAATGACTCTGACCCCATTTCCGGGAGGATTTCAGAGAACGGAGCCATCACGCACCCAGCCCAAGGAACCGCACCTCGTCCTGCTCGGGCAGGAACACGGCCAGAGCCTTCTCCTCGATGGCCCCCACCGTGACCACGTACCGTCTGTCCCCGTGGAGCTTCACGTGGAATCCGGCCGCGGCCGGAATTCTGCGCATGGCCTTCTCCGCCAGCTCCACCACGGACGGCGTGTGGGAGTGACCCCGGAACAGGATGCGGCAGTCGATGATGCCCGCTAGGTCGATGAGCGGGTGGCCATCCGTGATGGGCCAGCTCGCCGCTGCAGGAAAGTCGAAGGGGGCCGAATGGGCGAAGCGGATGTCGCCGAGGGTGATGGTATACGGCAGCGCCTCGAGATACGACAGCACGCCAGCCGGCAGGCTGCCCGCGCGTTCGCCCTGGTGGTTGACGAGGATGGCGTACTCGTTGTTGCCCCGCAGCGCGTGCACGCCGTGCTCCTGCAGGACGGCCACGGCGTCCTCCAGGGCCAGCGGGGCCAGGGAGTCGCAGATGTCGCCGAGGTGGATGATGCTGCTCACCCCCATGGCCTCGAGCCTGTCGATGGCCGCCGCGAGGAGGTCTGTCCTGCCGTGGCTGTCCGCGATGAGGCCGATGGGGCCGTCAAGGTCAAGGGGCATGTCACAGCCATAGAAGAAAGTGTGATCGTTTGCAAGGGAAAGGCGTGCGGCAAACGCCTCTTGACAGGACCGCGCCGCAAGAGTATTAAAGGTTAAAGTCAAGCTTTAATATTTAACTCTTCCAAGGGGGTATCTATGCCCGTCTATGATGCGGTGGTCATCGGTGCAGGAAACGGCGGTCTCACAGCGGCCCTTACCCTTGCCAGGTCGGGAAGGAAGGTGCTCCTGCTCGAACGGCACAACATACCCGGCGGGTGCGCCACGAGCTTCGTGCGCGGCCGGTTCGAGTTCGAGGTGGCGCTCCACCAGCTCTCCGGCATGGGCTCGCCCGAGCGCCCCGGCCCGCTGCGCGCCGTCCTCGGCGAGCTGGGGGTCATGGACAGGCTGGAGTTCGTGCCCATGGAGAATCTCTACCGCGTCGTGTTCCCGGGCACCTTCGACGTCACGCTGCCCACGAACAAGGACGGCATCATCAAGGAGCTCTCCACGATGTTCCCTGGGGAGGCCGACGCCGTCTCCCGGTTCATGGACCTGGTCTACACGTTCAGCATGGAGATGGTCCAGGGGCTGTTCTTCCACGACCCGGACATCTCGAAGGAGAAGTACCCGACCTATTTCAGGTACGTCTTCCGGAACACCCAGGAGGTCCTGGACGAGTTCTTCGAGAACCCGCTGCTGAAATCCATCCTGAGCGTGTACTGGGGCTACGTGGGCGTCCCGCCCAGCAGGCTGCCCTTCGGTGACCTGGCCATCATGCTGTGGGCCTACATCGAGTTCGTTCCTTACCATCTCAGGGGCGGTTCCCAGGCCATGTCCAACGCCCTGCTGGATGCCTACCTGGAGGCCGGCGGCGAGGTGCGGTTCAACTGTGCGGCCAGAAGGATCGTGGTGGACGGCGGTGCGGTCAAAGGCGTCGTCACCGAGCAGGGCGACCGTGTGGAGGCGGGCTTCGTGATATCGAACGCGAGCACGATCCATACCTACATTGACCTCATCGACCGGAACGATGTCCCACCAAGCGAGCTCGAGGCGCTCAAGAGCCACACCATCGGCCCGTCCGCCTTCACCCTCTACATGGGGTTCGACTGCGAGCCGGCTGAAATCGGCATCCATGAGACCACCAACTTCATCACCACCACCGTTGACTCGGACAAGGCCTTCAGTCTGTGGAAGACCATGGAGCAGCAGGGATGGGCCTTGCTCACCTGCTACGACGTGTCCGACCCGGACTTTTCGCCGCCAGGCACCTGTCAGGCGGCCCTGGTGTCCCTCCTGTACGGCGACCCGTGGTTCGCGGTACCGTCCCACGAGTACGCGGAGGCCAAGTACCGCTATGCCGAGGGCATGCTTCAGCTGGCCGAGCGGGTCTTCCCGAAGATCCGAGGTCACATCGAGGAGGTCGAGGCGGCCACCCCGCTCACCCACCTGCGCTACCTCGGCCACCCAGGCGGGGCCATCTACGGCTTCGACCAGTATGCCAAGGACTCCGCGTACTTTCTGACGAACAGGTCGGCCATCAGGGGCCTCTACTTTGCAGGCTCGTGGGTCGGGGGCGGCGGGTTCCAGCCCACCCTGACCTCGGGAAGAACCACGGCGCGTTCAGTCCTGAAGGCACTGAAGAACAAGTAAGGAGGCGGACATGGCACTCAAGGACGTCATGAAGGATATCGAGGGCTACACCGAGATCGTAGAAGAGATAAAGACCCTGAGGAAGTACGGGTCCGACTACACCGACCGCAAGGGCGAAGTGGAGCGGATGATCGCCCTGCTGCACCCCAAGACCGTGAACCTCGCCGTCTCCGAGATCACGGCGGAGACGCCTACCGCCAAGACCTTCCGGCTCGTGGGCGCTACCGGCCACCTGCCGCCGTTTATGGCGGGCCAGTACATCAACGTCTTCGTCGAGACCGGCGGCGTGAGGACGAGCAGGCCCTACAGCATCGCCTCGTCGCCCAGCCAGACCGGGTACTACGACATCACCATCCGGGGCGTGGAAGACGGGTTCGTGTCGAGTTATTTCCTCGAGGAGGTCAAGGTCGGCGACGCATTCGAGAGCTCGTCGCCTGCCGGCACCTTCACCTACAACCCCCTGTTCCACGGACGCGACCTCGTCTTCCTGGCAGGCGGCAGCGGCGTGACCCCGTTCATGAGCATGATCCGCGAGGTCTCCCAGCGGGGCCTCGACCGCCGCATCCACCTCATCTACGGGAGCCGGGACGTCAAGGACATCATCTTCGAGGAGGAGCTCGAGCAGATAACCGGGCGCCACCCGAACATCGTGGTGAGCCACGTCATCTCGAACCCGCCGGAGCGCTTCAGGGGTCTGAAGGGGTTCATCACGGCGGAGCTCATGAAGGACCTGCTCGGTGACGTCTCGGCGAAGACCTTCTATGTGTGCGGGCCGGAAGTCATGTACGACTTCTGCCGGAAAGAGCTTGAGAAGCTCGGCATCGCCCGCAGGAGGATCCGCACCGAGGTCTACGGCCCGCCCAAGGATGTCACGTGCCAGCCCGGCTGGCCCGGCGACGTGAAGTCCGCAGACACCTTCACGGTCAGGATCAGGGGAGGCAGGACCATACCCGCCAGGGCCGGCGAGCCCCTCATGATCTCCCTGGAGCGCGGCGGCGTGATCATCCCGGCCCTGTGCAGGTCGGGCGAGTGCAGCCTGTGCCGCACCAAGCTGCTCTCGGGCAGGGTCTTCCAGCCCGACGGGGTGAAGCTGCGCAGGTCGGACCGTCAGTTCGGCTACATCCACCCATGCATGGCCTACCCGCTTCAGGACCTGGAGATACTGCTGTAAGGAAGGCTTGAGCCGGGCAGCCATCCCACAAGTCTTCACAATGATTCAAAATGGGGTCGGAGTCGTTTTTCCCCCGGCATGACAAATCGACTCTGACCCCATTTTTCCCCAGCAAGATTTCCCGATCCGGCCAGGTCAGTGAAAGACCAAAGACAAGAACCCTGCAAACAAACTCATGGATTTTCCCCCATCCCGTCTTTGATTTCCCGTACCTGTCTGTGGTAATGAATACGGGATTCTTTAGAATGCGGTGGTATGCCCATCCCGGCAGACAAAGGCCTTTTCACCACCCATTGCGGAGCTGTATAGAATCTACGGAGGTTACACGAGCATGCAGTTCATCGACCTGAAGGCACAGCAGAAGCGTATTCATGCGCAACTCACGGAGAACATCTCCGCCGTGCTGGGACACGGCCAGTACATCATGGGCCCGGAGATAGGGGAGCTCGAGAGGAGGCTCGGCGAGTACGTGGGGGCCAAGCACGCCGTGTCCTGCGCCTCGGGTACCGACGCCCTGCTCATGGCGCTCATGGCCTACGGCGTGGGCCCGGGCGACGCGGTCTTCACCACGCCGTTCACCTTCGTGGCCACGGCCGAGGTCGTCTCGCTGCTCGGCGCCACGCCCGTGTTCGTGGACATCGAGCCCGGCACCTTCAACATGGACCCGGACAGGCTCAGGGAGGCCGTTGCAGCCCTCAAGGAGCGCAACCCCGGAAAGCACCCGCTGCCGAAGGGCCACGAGAAGCTCACCGCACGGGGCATCATCGCGGTGGACCTGTTCGGCCAGTGCGCCGACTACCGGAAGATAAACGGGGTTGCCGAAGAGCACGGCCTGTTCGTCATCGAGGACGCGGCCCAGTCCTTCGGGGCGGAGCAGGACGGAGCGAGGGCGTGCTCCCTGGCCGGCGTGGCGGCCACCTCGTTCTTCCCTGCCAAGCCCCTGGGGTGCTACGGGGACGGCGGCATGGTGTTCACGGACGACGACGAGATGGCCGGAAGGCTCGACTCCATCCGGGTGCACGGCAAGGGCTCGGACAAGTACGACAACGTCCGCATCGGCATCAACGGCCGGTGCGACACGCTGCAGGCCGCCATCCTCCTGGCCAAGTTCGCCGTCTTCCCCGAGGAGATCACCCTGCGCCAGGAGGTGGCGTCGCGGTACAACAACCTGCTCGGCAATATCGGCGGGATAACCTGTCCCGTGGTCAGGGCCGGCAACATCAGCGCGTGGGCCCAGTACTCGGTGCTGTGTTCCAGGCGCGAAGCCGTGCTCGATGCGCTCAAGGAGGCCAAGGTCCCCACGGCCATCTACTACCCCAAACCCCTGCACGTGCAGGGAGCGTACGCCTACCTGGGGTACGCCGCCGATGATTTCCCGGTCTCCATGGAGAGCGCTGCGGGCATCTTCTCGCTGCCCATGCACCCGTACCTGGAAGAGCGGGACCAGGCAATGATTGCGGATGCGATACAAAAGGCTTACAAGTAGTCCGTGAGCACGATCCATTGAGGAGATTCCGGGTGAAGAAGAACGATGCAGTGAAGGTTGCCGTGGTGGGCTCGGGCTACTGGGGCAGGAACCTGGTGAGGAACTATGCCGAACTCGGTGCGCTGGGGGCGGTCTGCGACACGAACGAGCGGTCGCTCGACGCGTTCAGGCAGACGTATCCGCAGGCGAAGTACACCTCGAACTATCTGGACCTCCTCGGCGACGGGGCGCTGCAGGGCATCGTCATCGCCACCCCCGCCGAGACGCACTTCTCCCTGGCGCGTGAGGCCCTGCTCTCGGGCAAGGACGTGTTCGTGGAGAAGCCGCTGGCGCTCAACGTCAGTGAGGCCGAGGAGCTCAAGGCCGTCTCCGAGAAGAACGGGCGCATCCTCATGGTGGGCCACCTGCTCCAGTACCACAGCGCGTTCATCAGGCTCAAGGAACTCGTACGCTCCGGCGAGCTCGGCAGGATCCACTACATCTACTCCAACCGGCTCAGCTTCGGCAAGATACGCCGGGAGGAGGACATCATGTGGAGCTTCGCGCCGCACGACATCTCCATGATCCTCACCCTGGCCCAGGAGGCGCCGGAGTACGTGATGGCCACGGGAGGCAACTACCTGCACAAGAAGATCGCGGACGTCACGACAACCCACCTCGAATTCCCCAGCGGGCTCAAGGCGCACGTGTTCGTGTCGTGGCTCCACCCCTTCAAGGAGCAGACGCTCGTGGTGGTGGCCGAGCGGAACATGGCCGTGTTCCGGGACACCGCGCCCTGGGGGGAGAAGCTCCTGCTCTACCCGCACAACATCCAGTGGCACGACGGGGTGCCCGTGCCGGACAAGAAGGAGGAGATCAGGGTGGAGGTGGAGCAGAGCGAGCCGCTCAAGGCCGAGTGCACGCACTTCCTTTCGTGCATGGCCACGAGGCAGGCGCCGGTCACTGACGCCCGCGAGGGCATCGAGGTGCTCAAGATCCTGAAAGCCGGCCAGGACTCGCTGAACACCGGCGGGAAGAAGATCTTCCTGGCGGACGCCTCCGCGAAGCCGAGGCACTACACGGTGCACGAGTCGAGCTACGTGGACGACGACGTGCTCATCGGCGAGGGCACGAGGATCTGGCACTTCAGCCACATCCTTTCCGGTTCGCGCATCGGCAGGGGGTGCAGCATCGGGCAGAACGTGGTCATCGGGCCCGACGTGAGCGTGGGCAACGCCTGCAAGGTGCAGAACAACGTGTCCGTCTACAAGGGCGTGAACCTTGAGGACAACGTGTTCTGCGGGCCGTCCATGGTGTTCACCAACGTGTTCAACCCCCGGGCCCACATCCCGCGCATGGACGAGGTGCGGCCCACGCTCGTGAAGAAGGGCGCCACCATCGGGGCGAACGCCACCATCGTGTGCGGCTACACCATCGGGGCCTATGCATTCATCGGGGCCGGGGCTACGGTGACGCGCGGCGCGCCGGACCACGCGCTCATGGTGGGCAACCCGGCCAAGCAGATCGGCTGGATGTGCGAGTGCGGCAACCGGCTCGACGAGACGTTCGCCTGCTCCCACTGCGGCAAGACCTACAGGAAGCACGGACAGGGACTGCAGCTCAAGGCATAACCCACTGATCCGCCGGATCCCCCTCCTCTCGGGGAGAGGGGTAGTTTTTTCTCTACAACATTATACTCGAGGAGGAATCATCCATGGACTATTCCGTCAGTCCCGACGGCAGGAAGTACCCGCTCCCGAAGAAGAGCGACTACGCCAGGGAGTTCGAGCGCCTCAGGAAGATAGTGGCAGCCCAGAGGAAGAAGGGCTGCGAGATCGTGGTGGTCATGGGCCTCGGCTTCGTGGGTGCGGTCATGGCCGCCGTGGTGGCCGACAGCACGGACAAGAAGACGGGAAAGCCCAGGAAGTTCGTCATCGGCATGCAGCGGCCCAGCCCGCGCAGCTTCTGGAAGACGCCCATGCTGAACACGGGCGTGTCACCGGTCAAGGCCGAGGACCCCGAGGTGGACATGCTCATCCGGCGCTGCGTGCTGGAACGGAAGAACCTCATCGCCACCTACACCTACGACGCGCTGAGCCTGGCCGACGTGGTGGTGGTGGACGTGC
>JAGOOG010000032.1 GCA_017992605.1 Deltaproteobacteria bacterium | reverse complement strand
CTTGCTGGAGATCCTCGAGTCGAACCTGAACGACATCGTCTCGCCGTTCCTGAAGAAGCTCTCGTCCCAGTACCTCAACCTCACCCCCACCGAGATCCAGGTGGCCAACCTCATCCGCGAGGGAAAGTCCACCAAGGAGATCGCCGAGGTGCTCACCATCTCGGAGCGGGCCATCGAGTTCCACCGGAACAACATCCGCGACAAGCTCGGCCTGAAGAAGTCCAAGACGAACCTGCGCTCGTACCTCATGACGCTGAGTTGAGCGTCGTCTACCCTCTCCCCGTCTGCCCCCTGCGAGGGCGATGACCGTTGCACAGGAAGACCCCGGTGACGAGCCGGGGTTTTTCTCTATGCCGTCTGCCCCCTGCGAGGGCGATGACCGTTGCACAGGGGGCCGAGCTGCCCAGGGGTTTCGTTGCCCGGGGATCAAGTTACCCATGGGATCTCGTTACCCAGGGGGTCTCGTTACCAAGGGGACTGCAAAGAATGAGCCCCTGCCCGGATCGTCTCCGGGCAGGGGGGAGACAGAAGAGAGTATTACCGAATCCGTTTGTGTTCCTTCACTATCCCGTCAGAACGAGCACCTCAGTCCCGCGAAGGCCTGATCGTTGTCCTGGAACTGGCCGAGCAGGGAGTCGTCGTATTTCCCGCCTATGACGATGAGCCCGACCGTTCCCTGGAGCCGGTCCGTGAAGCTGTATTTCAGGTACGGCTTCACGATGTAGTCCTTCAACTCGATGTCGTAGGCCGCCCTGAGGTTGAACTCCATGGTGTTCTGGAGGAAGAACTGCTTGAACAGGAAGGTCAGGAGCGTGTCGAGCCCGTCCTTGTTGAAATAGACCGGCCTGTCGCTGTCGTAGTCCGGGATGAACTCCTGGATGCACTGCACGCTCACGCTCGTGTCCCCGTGGATGTAGTCCAGGCCGAGGCCGTACTTCATGGCGTCCATCTGCACGTCGGTCTCGGGGTCGAGCCGGAAGGTCTGCCGGGTGTCGCGCCCGCCGGAGGTGAGATAGTCTGCGAGGAAATCCGAAAGGATGGCGTCTATGCGGTCCCGGGTGACGAGCTCCTCGAGGATCGAGTCGAGCTTCCGGTTGTAGTGCTTGTTGTGGAAATACGCGTATTCGCCGCGCAGGGTGAAGTCGCTCACCGTGGTGGTGAAGTCCAGGCCGAAGACGTGCATCCGGTGCAGGGCCGGCTCCATGGCGACCCGGGCGGTGACGTCGTAGTCGAGCGCCAGGGGGTCGGCGAGCTCCACGTCGAGGTCCACCGGGGTGTCCACGAGCGGCATCATGTCGTACCCCGTGAAATAGCTGGCAGAAACATCCCAGCCCCCGATGTGACGGGAGACCCTGATACCCGCCTCGGAGTTCTCGATGGTGCCCCGGGGCAGGTCGATCTCGGGGTACGATGCCCGGACAGGGATGGTGCCCACGGAGTGGCCTGCATCGATGGTCGAAGGCGGGACCAGCACCCTGGGGAACCACCGCTCCTCCGCCGTGGGGAGCCGGTAGGGAACGTAGAAGGGTACCCAGCCGATCTCCACGTTGGCCAGGTTCGAGTAGAGGTTCACCTTGAGCGCGGGCACCCCGATCTTCCGGTCGACCTCGTCGTTGGTCCCGCCCTCGGTGAGGTCCTCGGTGTTGAGGTTGTCCGTGGGGTTGACCTCGTCGAGCCTGCCCCAGGCGAACTTCTGCACGCCGACGCGGATGTCGACGTCGCCGGTGTAGAAGTCGACGTAGGCCTCGTCGATGTCGACAGAGGGGCTCCTGTCCTGGTAGACCCTGTCGAAATCGTTGAAGACCCTGCTGCTGCCGGGGTCGATGACCGTGCCGTCCTGGACACCCTGGATGAAGACCTTCAGGGAGTTCCACGAGGCGCTGCTCGCCTTGAGCTCGAGGCCGAGCTCCCCGGACGGGTCCTCCTCGGGCGTGTCGCGCTCAAAGGCACAGGCGCCCCGCACCTCGACGTAGCCTGTCAGGGATGCGGTGCCGT
This sequence comes from Deltaproteobacteria bacterium, assembly GCA_017992605.1. Taxonomy (GTDB): domain Bacteria; phylum Desulfobacterota; class Desulfomonilia; order UBA1062; family UBA1062; genus MWEI01. Next base: position 14,330 of record JAGOOG010000032.1, on the reverse strand, counting down.
GCGGCCCCCCGTACTGGAACGCACGTGCCGCCAGGGGGGCACAGACCGTCGCGAGCAGCACGATCAGGGATGCCTGGAACCGTATCAACGACTAGTTTCCCCGCGTCATGTACCGCTCGGTGAAGATGTCGTCCTTCAGGCCCGAGTCGTAGACCAGGTTGCTCAGCTCGATGACGGTGGTCCTGCCGTTGAGCTTGTTGGCCATCTCGATGCGGGTCGGGGTGTTGATGCCCTGGATGTTCTTCACGCTGCCGAAGGTGCCCTGCTTCTCGCAGGCTCCCTTGGCGTCGTAGAAGTCCGCCTTGGCAGGGACGAAATTGCCCTTGCGGATCCAGACCACCACCTTGCTGTAGAACTCGACCTTCTTGGGCAGGGCCTCGATGACGTAGCACGCCTCGCCGTGGACGTCCTCCTCCTTGAGGAGCTTGTACGTGTAGTCGTCCACGTCGTGGCTGCCCATGTCGAAGAAGGTGAACTCCGTGCCCATGAAGCTCTCGCCCTTGCCGCTCGCGCTGATCTGCCGCACCCGCTGGAGGGCCGGGAGGTAGAGCCACTGTCTGTCGTTGTCGTTCTCGTCGGTCCAGACCAGGAAGCTCGTGCCCTTGACATCGGCAGGCGTCTTGAAGAAGACGATGGACTTCGACGTGCCGTCGCCGGAGCGCTTGACAAAGGCGTTCAGGGTCCGCTCCCGCTTCTCGCCCTTCTTGTTGATGAGGACCATGAGCATGTCGGTCCTGCTGTCCTTGGCCTGGTCGAGCAGGTCCTCGGACTTCTTCACGATATCGTACGCCGTCATCCCGGCGGCAGAGACGTCAAGTGACAGCGCACAGGCCATGACCAACACCGTGATCGCCAGATGGTACCACTTCATTGCTGAACCTCCCGGTAGTGTTTTTCCGTATCCGACCCGTCCTCTGCACGGGCCACCTGCCTGGCCTGGGGGGATGCACCCGATGTGACCAGCCTGAGCTGCACCTCGGTGGCGGGCCTGGGCAGGGATTCCTTCACGAGCCTCGGGGGGAAGACCTTCACCAGGGCCGGCAGCAGCGTGATGGCCGCGGTGGAGGTGGTCATCATGACGAGCGCCACGAGCATGCCCATCTGGCTCAGGATCACGAAGTTCGACGGCACGAACACGAGGAACCCGGCCGCCACGGCAAGGGCGTTGTAGACGATGGCCCGGCCCGAGGTGTGCAGCGCAATCCTGATGGCGCGGTCCACGTCGTCGACGAGCACGATCTCGTGGCGGTACCTGCTCAGGAAGTGGATGGAGTAGTCGATGCCCATGCCGATGGCGAGGCTGGCGATGATGGCCGTGGCGGCATTGAGCTTGATGCCTGTGGCGCCCATGACCCCGAAGTTGAAGATGATGGGCACCACGAGCGGGATCATGCTGTAGACCCCGAGCTTGAAGGACCTGAAGGTGGCGGCGGTCACGAGCATGACCAGGACGAAGGCCACGACGAAGCTGGTCACCTGGCTCCACACCACGAGCCGGTTGAACTCCTTGGCCAGCATGGCCAGGCCGGTGGTGACGAGGCCCGTTATGCCTGCGCCGTGCAGGTCATTGCGTTCGAACTCCTCCACCGTGTCCACCACCTCCTGGGCCAGGTAGCCGCTCTGGCTCTTCATCTGGAGGAGGATCTGCCCCTGGCTGAAGTCGTAGTTCACGAAGGAGTCCAGCTCGTCCCCCCCGCCGGAGAACGAGAAGAGGAGCAGGTACTGGGCGATGAGCTCGCGCGAGTCGGGGATGACGTAGTGCGCGGGGTCGCCGTCGTGCATGGCCTGGTTCATGCGCTTGATGAAATCCACGATGGACACGGCCTTGCCCACGCTCCCGATGGCGCCCAGTCGCGTCTGGAGCCGTTCCATGTCGCGCAGGACCGCAGGGTCCTTCATGGCGTCCTCGCCGTCGCCCGTGAACGCCACGTTGAAGAGGGAGGTCCCGGCGAAGTTCCTGTTGAGGATCTCGTCGGCGATGCGGATGGGGCTGTCCTTGCGGAAGTCTTCGATGAGGTTGAGGTCGCTCTTCACGTAGAACGCCCCGAACACCGAGATCACGAGCAGGATGCCGCTCCAGGCGAGGATGTACCAGCTCTTCGTGATGGTGACCCGTTCGAGCCATCTGAGCATGGGGCCCACCAGGTCCCTCCTGGTGTGGTGGTGGGACACGTGCACCCTCCCGGCCGAATCGAGGATGGACAGGACCGCGGGAATGAAGGTGAGCGAAAGGATCAGGGTGCTGCCGATGCCGAAGGCGCAGAGCACGCCGAACTGGGTGATGGGCACGATGGGCGTGGTGCACAGGGAGAGGAAGGATGCGATGGTGGTGAGCCCTGCCATGATGACCGGCAGCCGGACCCTCTCGAGCGCGCGGATGATGCCGGCCTTGCCGCCGGACCCGTCATGGGCATCCGAGAAAACATTCTCCAGGACGTGGATGCCGTAGGCCGAGCTCACGGCCATGAGCGCCACGGGCAGCGCGGTGGTCACCATGGTCAGCGGGATGCCCAGGAGCGCCATGAGTCCCATGGTCCAGGAACAGGACAGGGCCACGCCCAGCAGGGGCAGCAGCATGCCCTGGATGCTGCGGAAAAAGACGAACAGGGACGCGAGCAGGACGACGAGCACGAGCGGCACGAGGAACTCGAGGTCCTTGATCATGTAGTGCCCCTGGAGGGCCTCCACCACGGTGGGCCCGGAGATGAAGAACTCCTCGGGGCCCTGGTGCTTCTGCACGATGTTCTCGAGCCGGTAGTAGATGGGCACGATGTCGTCGGTCTCGATGTCGTCCTGCAGCACGATGGCCAGGGCCGTGCCCTTCCCGTCCCTCGTGACGTAGGTGCCGTCGTACACATTCCACGACATGGCTCGCTGGCGGAGTCCATCGAACTCCCCTGGGGTCAGGGGAACCGTGCCGCCTTCTACCATGGGCTTCACCTCGAGGCCGCCGTCGACACCCTGGATGTTCTTCACATTGAGGATGCTCGTGACCTTCTTGACGCCCCTGATCCCCTCGGTTTCTTCCATGATGGCCTGGATCTTGCCCATGGACGCGGGGTTGTAGATGTCTTCGTGCATCATGCCCACGAGGATGTCCGCATAGGACGCGAACCGTTCCTTGTTGGCCGCATACTCCTTCTCAACCGGGTTGTTCTGGCGAAGGACGATTTCAACCCGGGGATCGATCTTGATCCTGGGGATCTGCGACCCGAAGGCCAGGGTGAGCGCAATCACCAAACCCACGATCCAGATGGGGCGATGGACGCAGAGGCGTACGAGCCTGTTCATAGGATTCCACCCCGTGCCATGCCATGCAAACCAAGCCGGAACGATTTCATATCACCCTACCCCCATGCCTTCACGAACCAATCGATCAACACGTTACAATCAATCTGCATCTTAAATAATGAAACCTCATTACCACTTTTGAGCCAAAAAAATCGTTTTCCATCACGCTGCTTGTATTGTTCTTTCTTCTACAGAACTCAAGGCTACAGCACTAAAGTCTGATCCCGTTGAGCCATAGCCCTCATTCCAAATAATGAAATCTCATTATCATTTGTATACCGATAATGCTTTTCTCGTGCAAGCGGAAAATGGCCCCTCACCGGGAGAATGCATCCATCAGCCAGGACAGGTCTGCACGCGATGCCGCCGCATCGAGGTACAGGTATCCCTGGTAGGCCCTGATCCGTACCGGATCGGCCGTGTCCTTCAGGACCAGGAACTGGTCGATCGAGTCGAGGCCGATGGTGAAGAGCGGCCCTCCAGGGGCGTTCCCGACCAGCTCGGGGAGCTTTTCCACCACGTCGTTCACGAGGTTGGAATGGTCGAACACGCCCAGGTTGCCCGGGTTGTCCCGCATGATGTGGAAGTGGCAGTTCTCCGGTACGGTGCTGAGATAGAACGCCAGGTCGTCTCCGAGGACCTGGGCCGTCAGGATGAGGTCGAGGTCGAGGGAGGCCTCCCACCGTGCCTGGCCGTCCAGCCTGTAGGCGAGCACCACGTCATCGAGCTCCATGCGGATGAGGTCTGTGCGGAGGTCGACGACCGGCGGCACGCTCAGGTGCATGATCGTTTCCTCGCCTTCCTTCCGTTCGGCCTGGAACCCGGCGAAGTCTTCACCGAGAAGCGGCCTGAGGATCTCGTAGACGTCCCACTCGAAGCCCGGCTCGAAGACCTGGGCGAGGATGCCGTTGACCATGTCCTGGGACAGGGCAATGCTCAGGGTGTCTTCCTGGCTGAGGCCGAGGTCCCGCATGTACGGGGAATATGCCTCCAGGACCTCGGGGAACAGGGGCCCTTGCCCGCTGCATCCGGAGAGGTCGAAATCCGGGTCGATCCCGTCGAGCATGTCGTCGATGGCGATGGCGAAGGTATCGAGGTCTTCGATATCACGTGCCACGAGGTCCTCGACGACGCAGTCGCCCAGGAAGCGCTCGTCGAAATCCACGTCGTCCACGGAGAGCACGTCGAGCAGGACCTCGTCGACGCCGCCGGTGCGCCGGTAGGTGAGCCGGCAGGTCACGTCGATGGCGAGGTCGTTGTTTTTCGTGGTGATGAGGGAGATCCCGAACAGCGAGACCGCCCTGAGGTCCACGTCACTGATGGTGAACCTGGCCCGGACCGTCTTCGTGTTCGCGGTGCCCGATCCCTGAAAGCTCAGGGAGTCGATGGCGATGTCGTCGGTGTCCGGGTTTCCGTCACCATAGGACAGGGTCGTCACGAGCCCGTCGTAGTCGTCCTTTATCTCGGCAAAGGCCTCGTCCACCATGGCGGAGAACATGTCCATGAAGGCAGCTTCGGGGTCGACGGCCGGGGCGGCCGACCCACCACCGTCAGGGCTTCCAGCCTCTTCATAATCTGTCGCGAGAAGTCCGGCACCCAGGGCCAGCGCATTCGCGGACGTTTCCTCGGGGAGCCCGTAGACATCCACGAACAGGTACCTGTCCAGGTCCAGCTCCAGGTTCCCGAAGAGTTCGTCCAGGTCCACCTCGGTGTCGCCGATCGTGACCGTCATGGGCATGCGGGATCCGATGGCATCGGCCAGCTCCTGGATATCCGCAGCCAGGGGGTGCTGCTCGATGACCGTAAGGCCCGACGAGATCGCGTCTTCGACAACAGGCCTGAGGAAGAAGTCGTCGGTGAAAGAGACCACGGTGCTGTCGAGCAGATTCAGGACCAGGCCCCTGGTCCCGTCATCCAGCAGGTCTTCGAGGGCCACGTAGGCATCCACCTCGAGGTCGTTGTTCGTGGTCGAGACGAGGTCCTGGCCGTATATGGCGACTGCCGAGAGGTCGACATCCCGCACCGTCAGCCCGATGTGGAGGACTGCAGCCGGATAGGCGTCGACCTGGACCGCCTCGAGGGTTTGTATGTCGATGTCGACGGTCCCGGGGTTGCCGTCGCCATAGCTCACATGAGAGATGATCCCGCCGTCCTGGTCTTCGATGCATGCGAACATGGCCGTGAGCATGCCGTCGATGACCTCTTCGACCTGGTCACGGGAACCGTCCAGCAGGTCCTGGGAGACCATCATTCCGATGCCGTCGAGGATGAGTTGTTCGTCCATGCCTTCGGTGGTGGTCCTGAAGACCACCTTCTCCTTCGAGGCCCGGCCATCGGTGTGGATGACCTGGACAAGCACCCCGTTGTACAACCGGGTGTCCCTGATGTCGAAATCGCAGACATACAGGTCGCCCTCCCCGAGCGCCTCCACCTGGTAGACACCGCCGTCGCTGATGAACACCCTGTCGATGGTTGCCTGGTCACCTTCGACACGCACGGCCAGGCGCCTGGTTCCCGGCTGCACATACATACCGTCATGGACCGCACCGAAATGGCCCGAGGCGTCTCTGATGAGCAGCTCTATGGGGCATGAATCGCTGTACCCCCTGGCCGGGACCGATGCCCCGGGGTCATAGATGGATTCACCGCCGGCGCTGCCTCCCGATCCATCGCTTCCGGAACAGGAGACCAGAACGGAGAATACCATGATCACCGAGAGGATTTTTATCGAGTTCCATAAGTGTTTCATGTGTTTACAGCTCCCTTGGCGAGCCGGGGTGAAAGAACGGCCCGTGCAACCATTCAGGACGAGAACCCCTGCCTGCCGACGAACAGTCACCGTGCATCTTCCTCATCAATACGTACATGATGACAAAGAGTTAGTCAATAATGAGTCTTCATTATTTTTATTGTGGAGACCTTTTGCCATGTTCCCAGTAGCAATATCTGTTCCTTACATCCCCACCTTTTACCCCTCCATGGCCAATACCGACAACTGCCTGTCTTCATGCATTATAGCAGAGGCTTGCTTGCGCATGAATCCTCTTTTCTCGAGCACGAGCGATCTCAAGGCGCAAACCACGAATGGCAATTTGTTTCCTCTGGGCAATTTATTTCCCTCATTTGAAAAGCTTCGTACTGGATAACCTGTCCGTATCCACGGCCATCTCCACAGGTGCGATCGCCCCCTGTGTTCCGGTGTTGACTCTTTGGTGTAATTATTGCAGATACTAACATAGTTCTATGTTTGCACTGGGGGGATAAAATCATGATGAAAGTACTCCAGGCAGTCATTGCCCTGCTGCTCCTTTCTGCCTGCAGCAATGACAGTATTCTCGAGGGCGTGTCTGAAAGCTCGAGCCGTGACGCCAAGCTTGAGGATGCATACCAGGCCCTGGACGGGAAAGACTACGACGCTGCCATATCCGAACTCGCCCCGATGTACAACACCACAGGCCTCGACCCCCGGATCGGGCGATTGCTCGCCTCTGCATACATGGGAAAAGCGGGGATTGACGCCACCCTGATGATGGAAAACGTATCGGGGGTATCGACAGCCACGTCATTCGACGTGGTGGCGTCTATGATTGATTCGGAATACGTGACCGTGAACGAGGACGAGCGATACCTCGACGGCAATGCCACGGCCGGCATAACAGAAGAGGGTGATTACACCTATGAGATAGATCTCATGGGAACCCTGAACAAGGCCAGGGAGATTTTACTGGCGATGGATCAGAGAGGGCTCGCCACCGCCGATGACCGGATCCAGCTCGGCATAGCCTCTGCAGCGCACTTCATCATGGTGGTGGGAAACCAGACTGCCATTGCCCTGAACAGGACCCTCGACTCTTACAACCCCGACGCTCGTATTTATGGAGATGTCCCAGTTCCCATAAATACTGGCGCTTACGGATACTACAGGACATCGCAGAGCGTTGACAGGAAGTATTCCTGGAGCAGGGTCGATGCGGGAGATTTTGGAGACAGCGCCTCCAGTGGTGTTCCTTCATCGTTTCAGGAGGACCTGTCCTGTGTGAATGACGCTGTCGTTGCGTTCAATGAGGCCTTCTCAAGCTCGAACGATCTGGAAAATGCACTGGATTCATTCCTGCGGTCAGCCCTGGGACTGGGGCCTGACGTCATGATCACCGACGAACTGATATCCGAGTATGGGTCTGGCGGGATCTTTGCCTATGTCAATCGCCTGGCGAACCAGTAAGGGCGGAATTGTCTTCTCGGGAGCGTATTCATGAAAAAACTTCTGATCCTGATTGCCGTTGTCTATCCCCTTCTTGGAGGGACACTGTGTGCGGGCGAGCTTCCTTATATATACAAAGGGGCTAGACCTCTGGGTATGGGGGGCGCATTCACGGCGCTCTCGGACGATGCCAACGCCCTTTTCTACAACCCTGCCGGCCTGGCGGACATCAGCGACACCCGCATTTCTGTCCTTTCGCTGGAGATCGAGACAAGCTCGAAGGGTTATGACATGCTCACCGATGCCCTGGACGTGGACTTCGACAGCGTACCCGAGACCGGGTCGTTCCTGAGGGATTACATAGGTGATTACGGCCATTCGGCAGTATCGGTATTCTCCTCCTATTCCAGGCCCAACTTCGCCCTGGGGGTCATCGGGACGGTCAAGGCAAACCTCCAGGCACGAGATTTCCAGTACCCGAAGCTGATGGTCGATGCCGTCGAGGATGCGGGAGTCTGTGCAGGGTATGCGCACCCTCTCCTCGATGGAGGCCTCCTGGTCGGTGCCGGGGTCAAATATCTCTTTCGACGGAGCCTGACGGAAGAGTATACCGTTGCGGACATCACCACCGATGATTTCGAAGACAGGCTTGAAGACGATTTCGACGAGGGAAGCGGCGCACTCATCGACCTGGGTGTTATCTACAAGATCGGTTCCTTCCAGTTGGCGGAGAAAACCGGCACCATCCAGGCGGGACTGAGCGTCAGCAACCTGGTCGGAGGCAACCTCGGCGACGCCTTGGACCTTGACCCGCACGTGGACCTGGGGCTTGCCACCCGCATCGGCAAGGATCTGATTCTGGCCATGGATTACGTGGACCTGTTCGGCCAGATGGGAGAAGACGACAACATCGGCAAGCGTATCCACGTGGGCGTGGAATACCGGCCCATGGCGATCATTGCTTTGCGGGCCGGCCTGAACCAGGGGTACACCACCCTGGGTTTCGGCATCGAGACGAAGAACATCCAGATAGACCTCGTCACCTATGCCGAGGAGGTCGCAGCCTATGCCGGGCAGCGCGACGACAGACGCTACCTCTTCCGCATGGGGTTCGGATTCTGAATGGGGTTTTGGTTCTGACGGATTGAACGGCAGTCGTGGCAAGCAATGATTCGGGATGGATCCCTGATCTCGTGAACGCGACTACTCTTCCACAGTAAAGACTACAGGATAAGCAGAACTCCTATTACCCCGGAGATCCACTGCCACGAACTCCATCAGGTGGTCTCCTGCGGGCCCGGATATCGTTATGGGAAAAATAGGCCAGTACGTCGTGAGCTGGCTCGTCTGCTCCCCCAAGGGGATCTCGTCAGGACCGTTGAGCGGTGTGTCACTCCCGAGGAGGGATTCAGTCGCCACCAGGGTTTTCAGATCGAGGTCATTGTCTTCTATTCTCACACCGAAGCTGACTGAATCACCCACATGGTAGGTGTCAGCATAGGTCGGATTTTCTGGATCATTTACATTGTACATGTTGATCACCCTGATCTTCGGTATAAAGCCCAGTCCCGGCGTACTCTCGCTGTCGCTGCAGCCATAACCCAGAAGTGCCGTGATCAACACTACGCTGGCAAGCCTCAGGATGTTCATAGGGTCTCCTTGTTCATTCCTGGCATCGACTATCCACCACGCGGTGATTATAATGAAATATAATGCAAAAGTCTTGCCCATATTCAAGGCCATGGTCCCGGGAACCTCAGGCAGGAGGCAGTCTGCATTGAAGTCCACCTCGGCGAGTCCACCCTGGCAGCATGGTTCTTTCTCCACCGTGCTCATGAATCTGTTGCATTTCCGAGAGGCCCCATGGTGAAATACCCGACCATGAACAACGAGGTGATAGACAAGGCCTTCAGGATCCTCTCCCGCGAGGTCGCCAGGCTCCGCGAGCCCATCGTGGGCCGGGTGGCCCGGGACCACGACCCCTTCAAGGTGCTCGTGTCCACCATGCTCTCCCTGCGCACCAAGGACAGCACCACGGAGCAGGCCTGCGAGCGACTGTTCTCACTGGCCTCGACCCCTGAGGGAATCCTGGGTCTGCCGGTGGGTACCATCGAGAAGGCCATCTTCCCGGTGGGCTTCTACAAGACCAAGGCGAAGAGCATCCGCGAGGCATCCGCCCTGATACTGGAAAGATATGGCGGGAAAGTGCCGCCCGACCTCGACGAGCTCCTGACCCTGCCCGGGGTGGGCAGGAAGACCGCCAACCTGGTCGTCATCCTGGGCCACGACGGCATGGGGATCTGCGTGGACACCCATGTGCACCGGATCACCAACCGGTGGGGATACCTTGCCACCAAGACCCCGGAGCAGACCGAGATGAGGCTCAGGGAGATCCTGCCGGAGCGCTACTGGAAGGACATCAACAACTACCTCGTGCCCTATGGCCAGTACGTCTGCCAGCCCGTGAGCCCCTGGTGCTCGCGGTGCAGGCTGACCAGGTACTGTGACCGCGTGGGCGTGAGGACCTCACGGTGAGACCCTGGGCTGGAGGAACGACATCACGAGGACATAGGCCCACACCATGAGCGCAGCGGCCACCATGCGCGGCACGAGCACCCAGAAGAGCGAGGCCCCGATGGCCACGAACAGGAAGGTGTCCTCGATGAGGGAGTGGCTGATCCCCAGGGAGAGGTTCAGCCGCACCAGGGCATCCTTGTCCACGTGGCCCGCCCTGGCCTCGGCGATGAGGACCCCTGCCCCGTAGGCAAGGCCGAAGAAGATGCCGGTCATCCACATGAACGCGGCCTTGCCCGGCAGCCCGTTGACGAAGGCCAGCGGCCTGAGCGCCGTGATCACCGGTTCGAATGCCCTGTAGAACCGCATCACGTCGATGATCAGGTTGATGACCGCGATGATGAGGATGACCTTGACGGTCAGGTCCGAGGTCTGCATGAACCACGTCGCCATGACCTCGGCAAGGGTCTGCGTATCGGGCGACACCGCAGCCCCCATGAGCATGCCCGTCCCCTTCATGGACTCGGGGAGCAGCAGGGAGAGGCAGATTCCCATGCCGATGGCCGCGACGATGCGGAAGACCGTCATGGCGATCCCGGACACCCCGGTGCGGGACTGGACCGCCGACTCCACCAGGAGGTTGTGGCAGATGAGCATCATGACCGCGATGATGTTGATACTCCAGGCATCGAGGCCCAGCGTCCCCATGACGGCGATGCCGGCATAGATGTTGATGAGGGCCCCTGCGATCAGCGCCAGCGACGCCTCCCCGGGCAGGGATACGATCCGCATGAGCGGCGAGAGGGCCCACGCGAAGTAGTCGAGGATGCCGGTGTACTGCAGTATGGTCACGGCCAACGATATGGGTATCATGATGATGAGGATGGACCAGCACACCTGAAGGCTCTTCATGCACGAACGGTACAGGACATCCCTGAGCTCCGTATTCATCATGCCTTCATTAACCATATCCTGATGAAAAAATCAGCATCATGTGTGCTGGCTATCGCGGGAAGATGCTGTGCTGACTGGTGCCCTGCGAGGGGTGAGGAGGGGATCGACACGATGCGCCAGCCGCGGGTGCCGCCGTGACCAGGGAAGGCACCGGTGAATTTCATTTGACGCCGCTGCACCGCTTCGCTTAGGTTCTGGTATATCATATCCCAAGGGGGCGTCATGATATCGCGCATAGACCACGTCTCGCTTGCCGTCGTGGATTTCGATGCGGCATTCAGGTTCTTCGTGGATCTCCTCGGGGCCGTTCCAGGCGCCTCGGGCAAGGACCCTGCCATGAAGTACTCATGGGAGATCCTCTCGCTGGGCGACCTGAGCAGGCTCGAGCTCATTACCCCGACAGGCCGGGGGAGCTTCCTGGACAACTTCCTGAAGGACAGGTCCGGCGGCGTCCACCACATCACCCTGCAGGTCCCGGATATCCTCAAGGCCAAGGAGCTGCTCGAGAACAAGGGCATTCCCAGTTTCGGGTACGCGAACTACGGCGAGGTGTGGAAGGAGATCTTCATCCACCCGAGAGACGCCTTCGGCGTGCTCGTCCAGCTCGCCGAGTTCACGTCGGACGACTGGCTGTCGCCATCGGTGCGCATGCCCGGGCATGAGAAGGTGATCCTCGAGAAACAGGCAGACGGCGTGGGGCTGAAATTCGCCCACCCCGGAGGCGGCACGGCACACATCGCCCTGAGCAGGGAGGAGGCGAGGAAACTCCTGACTGACCTGCAGGATGCCCTGGGGTAGGTCCCCGGCGAGCCCATGAACATCCTGGTCCATGTGGACAACCTCATCAGGATCCTCGAGGCGGACCTCCCCGAGGCGGTGGTGCAGGCCATCGAGGCGGACCTGACCCTGCCCAACCCCAAATGGGAGCAGGTGGAGACCTACAGCCGCAGCAGGAGGAGAAACTTCCAGCCCGAATTCATCAGGTACTACAAGAGAAAGAGCGGGGTGCTCCTCATGCCCCGGGGCTACATCCACACCCTGCGCCACCGGCTCGGGACCGTGCCCTTCACCATCGTGGACAAGACACGCACCCGTGATCCCGTGGATTTCGGTTTCAGGGCCCGGCTCCACCCCTACCAGGCAGCAGCGCTCAGGGACATCGCCTCCCGCAGGTTCGGGGTCCTGGAAGCGCCGCCGGGGGCCGGCAAGACCGTCATCGCCCTGTCCGCGATCGGGCTGAGGAAGCAGCCCGCCCTGGTGATCGTGCACACCAAGGAGCTCCTGTACCAGTGGCAGAAGAGGGCCTGTGAGTTCCTCGACATGCGCTCAGACGAGGTGGGTCTCATCGGCGACGGGCACCGGCGCATCGGCGAGCGGCTCACCGTTGCACTGATCAACTCGCTCTACCGCGCAATCGACGAGGTCAGGCCCGCCGTGGGCCACCTCGTGGTGGACGAGTGCCACCACGTCCCGGCGCGCACCTTCACCGATGCGGTGGGGCTCTTCGACAGCACCTACATGCTGGGCCTCTCGGCAACGCCGTACCGGAGGGACAAGCTCACCCGGATCATCTACTTCTACCTGGGCGACAGGGTCCACGAGATCAGGCCCACCGAGCTCCAGGCCATGAAGCGGATCATGCGGGCCAGGCTCATCGTCCGCCACACGAACTGCGCCTTCTTCTTCGACGCGGACGAGTACCAGTACATGATCTCGGCGCTGGTGGCCGACGCGAAGCGCAACCGCCTCATCGTGGACGACGTGGCCGCCCGTGCGGGTGAAACGGACAAGGGCATCGCGCTGGTCATCTCGGACCGGGTCTCCCACTGCGAGGAGCTCTTCAGGGCCATATGCGCGCAGGGCGTGAGGGCCTGCCTGCTCACCGGGTCCGTGCCGGTCAGGGACCGGGCGCGCATCGTGGAAGAGCTCAACTGCAACCAGGCTCAGGTCCTGGTGGCGACCGCCCAGCTCATCGGCGAGGGATTCGACCTCAAGCAGCTCTCGTCCATCTTCCTGGCCACTCCCATCAAGTTCACGGGCAGGGTCAAGCAGTACATCGGGAGGATCCTCAGGATCAGCGAGGGCAAGGAGGAGGCCGTGATCTACGACTACCTGGATGTCAACGGCATGCTCAAGAACAGCTTCAGCTCGCGCATGAGCGCCTACCACGACCTGGGGGTCAAGCTCGAGGGGACCGGGGAATAGGTGCCTGGCTCGAGCCCGTGCCGGCCATGGGCACCCGGCCGCCCCTGCCACCTTGTCACAGGCCCTGATCTTGCGCCCGGGAATTTTGTCAAAATGTACCAGAAAGACGGCTTCCGCCACGCCCGAGTGACATCTTGTCACAAGCCGTCCTGGTGATAGTTTTAATATCTTTTAATTTCATTTAGTTATCAGCACATCAGACCTGGCACGACCCTTGCCTTATACAGGGCAGCAAGCAAAAAACAAACCCCAGGGAGGGTAAGACAATGATGACATTATGGATCGTTCTCGGCGCACTGTTCATGACCGGCATCGGCATCAGGTTCACCTACCGCGTCCTGGGGCTCACCCCGGTGGAAGCCACCGCAGTGTTCGTCATGATCGTCACCCTGGTGGGCATCAACACCGCCCCGGCCCGCGCGCTCATCATGAACCTGCTCGGCTGACGCGAGACCGCGATACGAACCGCGCAAGCAAGGAGGGTAGAGGCCATGACAACGATCATCGTCGCCACCGGCATCGCGGCATTCCTGGCACTGGCAGTGAGGTTCCCGAAGCACGCCGGACATGCCCCCAAGGCGGTGGAACCGCGCTAAGCGTCAGGATCCTGCCTCAGAGGCATATGAAGACACAAGAACCCACGGCCCTTTCGGGTCGTGGGTTTCTTTTGTATATCAATCCCGTGCTCATGCCCCGCCGGTTTTGCAGGGGGCTCAAGTTTTTCTGTTCCGGCTTTTGTTCTTGTTTTTCCCTGACCTGCCTGCAGGCGAGGTCGCCCTCTGACGTTTCTTGTCACCCAGGTCGAAGAACCGCCATCCACCTGACTTTTTTACCACCCTACTTCTTCTTGAACACCCCTTCGAGCACGCCCTCGATGGCCTTGCGCGTCTCGTCGGTCGCAGGGGGGAGCTTGCCCTTGTCCTGGAGCTTCTGGAGACCCTTGTCCAGGGCCTTGGTCGTGTAATACCTGGTGAACGACTTGCTCAGGACACTCACGTCCACCATGGGTATGGGCTTCTTGATGGACCCCGTGATGGACATGGGCAGCACGAGCCTCTTCTCGTCGTTCATGATGGCCGAGAAGGCCTCGGCCCGCGGGGCGATGCGCTGGGAGAACCGCTTGGGCAAGACCACGTTGCCCTTGAGGTTGATCTCGTTGGTCTCC